>RECX01000173.1 GCA_007693825.1 Balneolaceae bacterium | reverse complement strand
ATATCCGTGATGGTTCCCGTGAGCATGACCTCATCCGCCGTTCGTATATCCTCTTCGCCAACCGGCATCATTCTCACGGGGATTCCTTCTTCTTCGGCAATTTCAAACACTACATCGCGCGTTATGCCGGAAAGGATGTACGGGGAGTCGGGATAGGTCCACAATGTGCCGTCAAAAACGGCAAATGCATTATTTTTGTACCCTTCGGTGATGAAACCGTCCCGGACCATAAGCACGCCGCCGGCACCCCGCTTTTTCTCCTCCTGGGCAGCCATGACATTGGGCAGCAAATTTACGGTTTTCAGATCGCACCGCGACCAGCGGATGTCCGGCACCGTTATCGCATGTCCCCCTTTTTCAAGGATAACGGTATCCGGCACAAACGGCGATGCCATCACCATAACGGTTGGCGGTGTTTCCACGGGGGGATAGGCATGGGTCCGCGGCAGGGCGGCACCCCGGGTAATCTGCAGATAAATCGTGCCTTCGCCGCTCCGTATTCGGTTTTCAGCCACAAGCTTCTCCATGATGCCCGGCAGTTCGTCCCGCTGTTTGTCAGAAAACGGAATTTCAAGCTTTCGGATGCCCCGATCCATTCGCTTCAGATGCGCTTCCAGCCGGAACAGCCGGCCATTGATCACGCGAATCACCTCATAGATACCGTCACCAAAGAGAAAGCCCCGGTCATTGACAGAAATTGTTGCCTCGTCACGTGACGAAAACCGGCCGTTAAGATAAATTTGCATCGTTTTTTTTACTCCTGCTTAGAGTGATTTTTTGCAGTGCCGGGAACAAGCTCTTCCCGCAGTTTCGCCAGGTAGGCGTCTATCGACCGGGAGGCACGCTTTCCATCCGCTACCGCCTGGATCACCGTAGCCCCGCCGCGCGAGATATCACCGCCGGCGAAAATACCGGGACGGCTGGTGGCACAGTCATCATCCACCACGATCGTACCCCATTTGGTAGTTTCCAGTCCCGGAGTGGTCTGCTGGATAATGGGGTTTGGACTCTGACCGATGGCCACGACCACCGTATCCGTTTCAATGATGAAGCTGGAGCCTTCAATCGGTATCGGCCGGCGGCGGCCTTTCTCATCGGGCTCACCCAGCTCCATTTTCTGGCACTCGATGGCCTTCACCCAGCCGTTTTCATCGCCGTGTATGGCGACAGGGCTGGTCAGGAAGTGAAACTCGATGCCCTCTTCCTCGGCGTGGTGGACTTCCTCGATGCGAGCCGGCATCTCTTCACGCGAACGGCGATAGAGCAGCAGCGTCTGCTCCGGGCCCAGCCGTTTCGACGTCCGGACGGCATCCATGGCCACGTCGCCGCCGCCCAGCACAACCACCTTGTTCCCGATTTGCATCGGGGTGTCAAATTCGGGGAACTTGTAGGCCTTCATCAGATTCACGCGCGTAAGCAGCTCGCTGGCCGAATAGACACCGCTGAGGTTTTCCCCCGGCACATTCAGGAAACGCGGCGACCCCGCTCCGGTGCCGATGTAGACCGCCCCGAAGCCCATCTCGCCGAGCAGCTCGTCAATGGTGAGGGTACGTCCGATGATCACATTGGTCTCGATTTTTACCCCAAGTGCCTTCACGCGTTCAACTTCCTCATCCACAATCTGCTTTGGCAGGCGGAATTCCGGTATCCCGTATTTCAACACGCCTCCGGCCTCGTGCAATGCCTCAAAGATGGTGACGTCATAGCCCATCTGGGCCAGCTCGGCAGCCACGGTAAGTCCGCCCGGACCCGATCCCACAACCGCCACGCTTTGACCCTTCGATTCCGCCAACGGCGGCGGGGTGAAGGTGCCGCTGCGCGCTTCGTAATCGGCAAGGAACCGTTCCATCTTGCCGATGGCCAGCGGCTCCAGTTTTTTCCCGACAATGCAGCTGTTTTCGCAGAGGTTCTCCTGTGGACACACACGTCCGCATATCGCCGGCAGATAGTTCGATTCCCGGATTTTCCGGATGGCACCCGCGTAATCCCCCTGGTAAAGGAGCTGGATGAATGCGGGGATGTCCACATTGACCGGACATGCGTGCATGCATACCGGATCGTTGCACTCCAGGCACCGGTTTGCCTCCGCGATGGCCTTGTCAATATCAAAACCGTTGGAAACCTCGCAGAAGTTGGTGATGCGTTCCGTCGGATCCTGTTCGTTGGGCAGGTGGCGCGGTATCTTCATCCGCTCCTTGGGCTTCAGCGCAATGACTTTCTGCCGCTTCGGCGCTTTGCTATCCGGCGCTTTGCTATCCGGCGCTTTGTTATCCGGCACTTTGTTGCCTGCCTCTTTTTTTTGCTGACCGTTGCCGCTCATAGGTGTTTGCAATCCGTTGTTTCTGTTCTGTTCTTCCAGGTGCTGAACGCTTCCTGCTCCGGACCTGCGTAGGTTCGGTTGCGTGCAATGAGTTCGTCAAAATTGACTTCGTGGGCGTCAAATTCCGGTCCGTCGACACAGGCGAATTTCATTTCATTGCCCACGGTCACCCGGCAGGCGCCGCACATGCCGGTACCATCCATCATAATGGGGTTCAGGCTCACCCAGGTGCGTATTTCCGGCTCGCGGGTCACATTGGCCACGGCACGCATCATGGGAAGCGGTCCGATCGCGTAGACGGCATCGGGCTTGCCCTGTCCGGTAATGATCTCCTGCAGTGCATCCGTTACGAATCCCTTTTTGCCGTGCGACCCGTCGTCGGTAGTCACGATGAGCTCGTCCGAGACCGCAGCCATCTCATCCTCCAGGATCACCAGCTCCCTGTTGCGTGCCCCGATGATGCTGATCACCCGGTTTCCCGCTTCCTTGAGCGCTTTGGCTATCGGATAGATCACGGCCGTTCCCACACCACCGCCGATGCAAACCACCGTCCCGAAATCCGATACCGGGGTGGGTTCGCCGAGCGGGCCGACCACATCCATCAGGTATTCCCCTTCCTTCATCCCGGTGATGATGTGCGTGGTCTTGCCTATGGCCTGGACAATGATGACAATGGTACCTTTATCCGGATCGGAATCCACAATGGTGAGCGGAATCCGTTCCCCGGTCGGGGTGGGACGGACAATCACAAAATTGCCCGCTTTCCGTTTCCTGGCGATCAGGGGTGCCTCCACCGTAAGCTTGGTGATGGTCGGCGCCAGGGTTTCGGTTTGAATAATACGATACACGGAATTGCTCCTTTCTTTATGATGTCACAGCTGCAACAGGATTTCCGGGATTCCCGGAACTGTCAGACAGTGATGAAACGAACATGACAGCCTCCGGCTGACACACAGGGGTATGATTATATCCTGTCATGTGAGATCATTCTGACAATATTACTCTAAATTGATTTAAACAGATGAAATTGAAACCGAAATAATTGTTGCAATTACCAGCTGAGGATGTCTTGGCTGCCCGGAAAAACCCGCAAAAACGGGACAGCCGCAGATAATACTGTATAAGTAATTAACTATAATGATTATCTGTGTCTATTACAACCTGTCAGTCCTGCAAATTGTTGTGAGAGCTGTCACAAATTGTTGTGAGAGCCGTCACAATATGGTGGTGAACCCGTCTGCTTGCATCCGCACCAGGCTGCGTTTTTTTCCTTTTCCACCTTTTCAATCAACGGGCGGAACGAGGTTGGCTTGTGCGATCCGTCACAAAAAGGTTGGTTTTTTGAAAGACCGCAGGAACACCATGCATACGTTCCCGGCTCTGCTTTCATTACATAAGGTTTGTCTGCTGCAACCTTGGGTTTATCCATAGTCAGCTCCTGTCGAGGTGTGATAGATTGGCTGCTTCCCGATCAGAATGGAAGCACAATTCGGAAAATCTGAAATGTAACGGGAATCTAATGCATCGGGAGCAAAATGAAAAACGGAAACGGCCAGTTGGAAGATTCCGTCGCTTCGGGATTCGATAACCGGATGCACCCCGGAGACGCCGCATCTATCCGGGCAAACAGCCTGGAAAAAAGATAGCCAGCAGCTCCGAAGCATCATTTCGATGCCAAATTTATGTATATTTAGTCTCGGAATGAATTCATAAAACACTGGATTTTTTATTGTGATATGGCTGATAAAGAAATTTCCTGGGACTCCCTGCTCGAGAAAACAAAAACCATTCTGAAGGAGGCCGCTGACAGAGAGGAAGCGATGCAGCATATCTGCGCCCTCCTGCACCGCGAAGTCCCGCATTACGACTGGGTCGGTTTCTATATGGTGGATCCGCTTGCCGAAGGCCAACTCGTCCTCGGTCCCTATGTCGGTGAACCTACAGAACACATACGCATTCCTTTTGGAACCGGCATATGCGGCCAGGCGGCCGAAACACGAAAAACTTTCATCATCAACGATGTGAAAGCCGAGTCCAACTATCTCGCCTGCAGTCCCGAAGTGGAATCCGAAATCGTGGTACCCATCATCAAAGGCAAGGAGCTGATCGGGGAAATCGACATCGACTCCGAAACAAAAGGGGTGATGACCGACAACGACCGCAAGCTGCTTGAGGCGATCGCACGCGAACTTGCGGAGTTGTTCTGAGCAACTGACATTTCGTGGTGGCCGGTTTTGGGCAACCCGGCATAATGTCATGTCTTCGTGGCGTGGCACCGCTTCGCGACACCTTTCTATGGCACCGCTTCGCGACACCTTTCTATGGCACCGTTTCGCGGCATCGTTTCGCGGCACCGTTTCGCAGCATCGTAACCTGCGGGCCCTTTGGATTGCTGCTTCAGGCAAGCAACGTTTTCAAAAACTGCCCTGTCAGGCTTGCGGAATGGTCCGCAATCTCCTCGGGCGTCCCTTCACACACGATGTTCCCGCCGCCGAAGCCGCCCTCCGGACCGATATCGATCACCCAGTCGGCGGACTTGATCACGTCCAGGTTGTGCTCGATGATGATCACCGAATGCCCGTGGTCGATGAGCCGGTTGAACGATTCCAGCAGTTTGGCGATGTCCTCGAAATGGAGCCCGGTCGTGGGCTCGTCGAAGAAGTACAAAATATGCTCTTTATCGGTTCGTGACAGGTATTTCGCCAGTTTCACCCGCTGCGCCTCACCGCCCGACAAGGTTGTGCCGCTCTGGCCCAGGCGCAGGTAACCGAGGCCCACATCCTCCAGCACCTGCAAACGGTTGACGATCTGTTTCTCATCCACAAAGAAATCGAGCGCCTCGGACACGGACATCTCCAGAACGTCGTGAATATTTTTACCGCGGTATTTGACGCCAAGCACATCCTTCCGGAAACGGGTGCCGCCGCACGCCTCGCACGGCAGCTCAATGTCCGCCAGGAACTGCATTTCAATGGTCTGCACACCCTCGCCCTGGCACGTCTCGCACCGCCCGCCCGGCACGTTGAACGAAAAGTGCCCGGCCGTGTAGCCCATTATTTTTGCCTCGCGCGTTTTCGAGAACAGGTCGCGGATGCCGTCGAAGGATTTGGTGTAGGTGGCGGGGTTGGATCGGCTTGACCGTCCGATCGGGGACTGGTCCACCATCTCGGCCCCGTCGATGTACTGCAGGCCCTTGAGCGACTTGAACCGTCCGACCCGGTCGTTGTACACGCCCAGCTCCTTCATGATGCCCGCATAGAGGGTACGGTGGATCAGCGTCGACTTGCCGGAGCCGCTGACCCCGGTCACGCAGACCAGCTTGCCCAGCGGCAGGCGCACGGACACGTTCTTCAGGTTGTGCTCGGATGCGCCTTCCAGCACGATCTCCCTGCCGCTTCCCTTGCGCCGCTTCTCCGGGATGGCAATGGCCTTTTTCCCGCTCAGGTATTTCCCGGTGAGGGTTTTTGATGCGAGCAGGCCCTCATAGCTGCCCGAGTAGCACACTTCGCCGCCGTGCCGGCCGGCAAACGGGCCGATGTCGATCAGGTTGTCGGCCGCGCGGATCATCTCCGGGTCGTGTTCCACCACCAGCACGGTATTGCCGATGTCGCGCAGGGTCTTGAGGATGCGGATCAGCCGGTCATTGTCGCGTGGATGCAACCCGATGGTCGGCTCATCCAGCACATACAGGCTGCCGATGAGTGAACTGCCCAGGGCGTTGGCCAGGTTGATGCGCTGCGCCTCCCCGCCGCTGAGCGTGTTGGTGAGCCGGTTCAGGGTGATGTAGTGCAGGCCCACCTCGTCCAGATAGCGAAGCCGCTTGCGGATTTCGTACAGGATCTGTCCGCCCACATCCATTTCGTAGTCGCTGAGTTTCAGTTCGTCAAAACTCCGGCGGGCATGGCCGATCGTCATCTCCGAGATCTGCCCGATGTGCATATCCGCGATCTTCACGTAGAGCGCATCGCGCCGCACCCGGTAGCCGTCGCACTCGGGACACCGTGAGTACCCCCGGTAACGCGCGTAGAACACGCGCATGTGCACCTTGTAGAACTCGCTGCGCACCTGCTCAAAGACACTGTGGATGCCCGGATACTCATCCTTCCCGTACCAGATGATGTGCCTGACGTCTTTGGAGAGCGAATGGTAGGGAGCGTCGATGGGCAGGCTGTAGCGGGCGGCCACCTTGACCAGAAGCTTCAGGTTTTGCCCGAACTTGGGAGAATTGAACGGCTGGATGGCGCCCCCACGGATGGAAAGCTCCGGATCCGGAATAACTTTGTCTTCGTCGATGCCTTGCACGCGTCCGAACCCCTCACAGCTCCGGCACGCCCCGAACGGATTGTTGAATGAGAACATCTGCGGAGTGGGCTCGGTAAAATCGATGCCGTCACGCTCGAACCGCTCGCTGTACAAGAGTTCTTCGCCCTTGTGCAGTTTGATGTAGCACCGCCCGCGTCCTTCCAGAAAGGCCGTTTCCACCGAATCAACGACACGGCTGCGGAACTCGTCGTCGTCCTTTTTGATGGCCAGGCGGTCCACCACCACACGCACCTGGTCGGGATGGTATTTTTTCAGGTTCACCTCGTCGCGGCTCAGGTCCACCATCTGCTCGTCAGGCAGGAGGATGCGGTTGAGCCCCTTCTGCCGGAAAATCTCCAGCTCGGCGCGCATTTTCTTGTTCTTTTCCATGCTCACCGGAATCAGCACGTAAAACCGCTGCTTTTCCTCCAGCTTTTTCAACAGCTCCGAGGCCACGATTTGCGGCGTATCCTTGCGCACCGGCTCGCCGGACTTCGGCGATATGGTCTTCCCCACACGGGCAAACAGCAGCCGCATATAGTCGTAGATCTCGGTGGTGGTGCCGACCGTTGAACGCGGATTGGTCGTCGTGTTTTTCTGCTGGATGGCCATGGCCGGCGAAATCCCCTGCATGAAATCGACATCGGGCTTGTCCATGCGCTCCAGGAACTGCCGGGCATAGCTGGACAGGCTTTCCACATAGCGACGCTGCCCTTCAGCGTAAATGGTATCGAAGGCCAGGCTGGACTTGCCCGATCCGCTTACGCCGGTCACCACCGTGAGCTTGTTCCGCGGAATGGTCACGTCCACATTCTTCAGGTTGTGAACCCGCGCACCCCTGACAATGATCGGCGAACGGGATGAGCCTCCGTTTGTACCGGTGCCGTCAATCTGATCCGGTTTGTTTTTCAAAGCAGGTTTTATCCGGGATGAACTCATGAAGCGAATGTAGCATAAAAAGAAAAGATGCCGGGATTCGGGGAGCCGTGTAAAATACAGTGATTGTCACCAATCATACAACGCCGGGCCGGACACTTCTGTTCCGGCAGGTCTTCTTACCGGAAAAAGACCGGCCAAGGGCTGCTCAGAAGTGGGAATTATCCGCTGTTAACCTCACCGCGGGTGACCTCCATGATGTGCCGCTCCATTCCGTTCTTGATATTTTCGCGGACATGCTCCACCCCCTCATCAATGTACATGGCATGGATGAACAGTTCTTTTTTGTCTTCTGAGACTTCCAGGCTGAGCGTTCCGGGCGTCAGCGAAATCATGTTGGCAAGAAGTGTGATCTCCAGATCGGACGTCACCGTAAGCGGGATATCCACCACGCCGGACTGCATGTGGAAACCCGGGCGCATCACATCGATGGCCACCCGGATGCTGGACACGACCAGCTCTTTCAGGAAGAAAAGGATCAGTGTAATCCCCTTCCAGACACGGCGGGTGTAGTTGCTTTGATCTATGGCCGGACCGACCACCACCAGCACCAGGTAACCCAGCACCAGGCCGACAAGCAGGTTCCCAAAAGAGAACGTCGCCGTTACGGCGGTCCAGATCAGTGCCAGGATGATATGGAATAGGAAAATTTTCATCTGTTTATAATTTTCATTGCGGTCCCAATACGGCTTCAATGTAAACGGATGGATCGAGGAGCTGCTCTGCAGCGGTCATGCACAGTTCGAGCAGCGGCTGGGCATAGAGTCCGACCGCGATGATCAGCCCGGCAATGATCATGACCGGAATCACTAGAATATACAGTTGACCGGCACCAAAAAGTTTGATTTTGCCAAAATTTTCGGGTGTTTCCTCGGGGACGGTCCCCCAGAAAGCCGACAGCCAGATCTTGGTCATCGAGAACAGGGTGAGCAGTCCGACCAGGATGGCCACACCGGTGATCACATACTGCTCGATGGACAGACCCGCTTTCACCAGGCTCAGCTTTGCCCAGAAGCCGGACAATGGCGGGAATCCGGCCAGTGCGAACGCGGAAATCAGGAACAGCACGGCCAGGAAGGGATAGTGCCTGTAGAGTCCCCCCATTTTTTTCAGTTCAAAGGTGCCGAGCAGGCGCTGTGCAATACCGCTTATGAGGAACAGGTTGGACTTGGCCAGGATGTTGTGCAGCACGTAGAAAATGGCCCCCATGATCCCCATGGCGGTATTAAATGCCAGACCCATGATCATGTAGCCGATCTGGCTCACGATGTGGAACGACAGGATCTTGCGGAACTCCATGTGCGAGGCCGCGCCAAGTACGCCGATGACCATTGTAAAGCCGCCCACCCAGAGCAGGATCGTGTGCAGGTACTCATTGTGGGTACTGTCCTGGGTAAAGAGCAGCGTGAATACGCGGATCAGCGCATAAACCCCGACCTTGGTAAGCAGTCCGCCAAAAATAGCGGAAATCGCCACAGGCGGGGTGTGATAGGAAGCCGGGAGCCAGAAGAAAAGCGGGAATACGGCGGCTTTGATACCGAAGGAGACCATGAACAGCATGGCCGTGGTGGTGACCAGGCCGGTGTTCTCCACCTCGGGCAGCCGCACCGCAAGATCGGCCATGTTCAGGGTGCCGGTCATCCCGTAAAGCATGGCCACGCCAAAGAGGAAGATCAGCGAAGAGAACAAGTTGATGAAAACGTACTTGAGTGCCCCCTGCAGCTGATTCTTGCTGTTTCCAAGCGCCAGCAGGATGAAGCTGGCGATCAGCATCACCTCGAACCAGACATACAGGTTGAAGATATCACCCGTGAGGAAGCTTCCGTTCACACCCATGATCAGGATGTGGAGCAGCGGATAATAGCCGAAACGTTCCCGTTCCTTGTCTATGTCAAATAAGGAATAGATTCCGATAACCACACCCATGATGGCCGATATGCCAAGCATCAGCATCGTCAGCATATCGGCGACCAGTGTGATGCCGAAAGGCGCCGCCCAGTTACCCAGCTGAAGCACCTGGATGCCGTCCGTGTATACGTCACGGAACAGTATCATGGCCGATCCCAGCAAAGCGACCATGCCGAGCACGCCAAACCACCGCTGAAGGACGGAGGATTTCCGGAACAGCAGCGCCAGCGTGGCGGTGATCAGGGGAATCGCGACAGGCAGTACAAGCATTCCGTTCATGCGTCCCCTCCTTTCTTGAAGTCGTTCCTGGGGACAATAGCCGCCGATGTATCCTCGGCATCCTCAAGCAACTCATCCTGGTCCACAGTCCCGAGCTCACGGTAGCTGCGGTAGGCGAGAGCCAAAGCAAAGGCAAGAAGGCCAAAACCGATCACAATGGCGGTGAGAATCAGCGCTTGCGGAAGCGGATTGGCAAACGGCGCAAGCGGCTCCAGGCTGCCGGCCTTGATAAGCGGCGGATTCTCGGTGGATATGCGTCCAAGCGAGAAGAGCGCCAGGTTTACGGAGTTGCTTATGAGAATAATGCCGATGATCGTCAGGATCAGACTGCGCCTCAGCAGCAGGTAGATGCCTGTGGCAAATATGGCTCCGGCAATAATGGGAAGTATCGTATCCATAAAAACAGACTACCCTTCTTCTTCGAGTGAAAAAATGACAGTGACTATGAAGCCGACCACGCACAGGTAAACCCCGATATCAAAAAGCAGGGGCGTACTTAATTTCGTGTCAAACGCACCCCATTCAATGAAAAGCCATTTCCCGGTCAGGAACGGCTCTGCCACGAACATGGGAATCAATCCGCTCACGACGAGGCTTAGCAGGCCAACGGAAATGAGCGTAATAGGGTGGATGCGCAGCACCTTGCGCGTCGCTTCTGTACCGAACGCGATGGCGTAGAGCGTGAACGCACCGGCTCCTACCAGGCCGCCGATGAATCCGCCTCCCGGCTCATCGTGTCCGCGAAAGAACAAAAACAGCGAGAACAAGACCAGAACACCGATCATCAATCGCGTGGCCGTATGCAGAATCAGGCTTTTCATGTGTTTAAATAAAATTGATTGATGAGGTCACATAGAATGTCCATGACGATAATAATCATGCTTCTGTGTGACGGGTTGCTGCCATGGACATTTCATCATGATCCCCCTTGTTTGGAAGCGGCACCGGAGGAGGCTCTGCCCCCGGTATTCGTATCAGGTGGCGATCCGAACCGTTTCATTTTGATAAGCGCGTAGACCGCCAGGCCGGCGATGGCAACCACCACGACCTCGCCCATGGTATCGAGCGCCCGGAAGTCGACCAGGATCACGTTCACGATATTTCGTCCGTGTGCCAGCGGATAGCTGGCTTCGGCATAGAAATCCGAGATGAACGCATCAAACGGCGCTGCCGTTGCCGCTAGGATCAGCAGGGTCATCAGCGCTCCCGCTGCCACGGCAATAACACCGTCCCGGACCCTCGAAGTAGTGCTCCGGAGCTCCTTTAGTTTGGGCACGTGGATGAGCACCAGGACCACCAGGATCACGGTGAGTGTTTCCACCAGCACCTGGGTCATGGCAAGGTCGGCCGCGCCATGCATGAGGTAGATAAGGGCCAGGCCGAATCCAACCACACCCGCTCCGATGACCATGGTCAGCCGGGAGTGCCCGAATGCAAGCATGATGCCCAGCGAGGCTATGATGGCAATGGAAAGCGCCCATTCCTGGATGAGCACGTTTTCAAAACCGGGATTCCACACAATCCCGGAACGGGTAAGGAACGTATAGCCAACGGCAACCAGCAGGGTGATGAGGATGGTGACGAGGTAGTTGGACATCAGGCCGTTCTGTATGGTGCGGGTCTGCCATCCGGCCAGCCCGAGCAATCCGCTCACCAGTCCGTTGTACCCCCTGATTGGACCCATGGCAAATCCGGCCTGGTACACCTTCATCGGGGCCGACTCCCGCAGGCCATCCCAGATCCGGTAGACCAGGATACCCCCTGCCAGTGTCACCAGACTGAGTATGAGTGGCAGGTTGATACCATGCCAGAGCGACAGGTAGAAGTCCATGGGGGCGCCATACACGCTGGATGCCACTGGGACCATCAGCGATTTGTCAATCAGAAACGGCAGCACGCCGAACAGAACGCTCAGAACGGCCAGGGAAAGGGGGCCGATCCACATCGACAGCGGGGCTTCGTGCGCTTTTTTGGGTGTTTCCACCCTGGCGCCAAGGAAGGGACGGATGACGACGATAGCCGATGCCGCCACGATCGCGATGTTCGCGATTACGGCCAGGGTGATGACCAGCACGGGCCAGAGCGGCGCCTCAAGTGCCGCCTCGTAGACCAGTTCCTTGGCGATGAACCCGTACAGCGGCGGGATGCCTGCCATGGATATGGCGGCCAGTGCCGCGGCTGCAAATGATATGGGCATGAGGGAACGGAGTCCGCCAAGTTTGAGAACATCCCGGGTGCCGGCTTCGTGATCCACGGCGCCGGCGACCATAAAGAGGGCGCCTTTGTACATGGCGTGGGAGAGGATGTATACGGAAAGGGCCTTCATTGCCATTTCGGTACCCAGGCCGATGAGCATGGTCATGGTTCCCAGCGCCATCACGGTAGAGTAGGCCAGGATCTGTTTCATGTCCGTGAAGCTGAGCGAGAGCCAGGCGCTGACAAGCAGGGTAAGCAGTCCGAATCCACCCACAAGGATCAGCCAGATTTCCGTGGAACCGAGGACCGGGTTCAGGCGGGCCAGCAGATAGACGCCGGCCTTGACCATGGTCGCGGAGTGGAGGTAGGCGCTGACCGGGGTAGGTGCGGCCATCGCTCCCGGAAGCCAGAAGGAGAAGGGGAACTGGGCCGATTTGGTGAAGGCACCTGCCAGGACCAGGATCAGGATGGCAAGATAATAGGGGTGGTTGCGGACGATATCGCCTTCATTGAGCAGCGCCGAGACCTCCCAGTGTCCGGAGGCAAAGCCCATGAGCACGAGTCCGGCCACCAGGGCAAGTCCGCCGATACCGGTAACCAGCAGTGCCTGCAGCGCCGCTTTGCGGGAGTTTTCCTGCTCGTGGGTAAAACCGATCAGGATGAACGAGGTGAAACTGGTCAGCTCCCAGAAAACAAAGATACTGATCAGGTTGTCCGCCAAAACAACGCCGAGCATGGACCCCATGAAGAGCAGGATCGCGCAATAGAACCTTGGCAGGTAGGCATCGCCGGCCAGATACCCGCTTCCGTAAAGTACGATGAAGGTACCGATGCCGGTAATGATCATCCCGAACATGAGGCTGAGACCATCAAGGTAGAACGCAAGGTTCACCTCGAACAGGGCCATCGAGACCCATGTGGTGGACTGCTGCACGACATTGCCTGCGGCGATATGCGGCAGCCAGGATGCAAGATAGAGGAAGCTGCCAAAAGGCAGCAGCGCAAGCACCCACCCCGATTTTTCCTTGAAAAGCTTATAGATCCAGGGGGATATCAGTGCGACGATAAAAATCAGGGCTACTACGGTCAGCATAAAAGCCTCCCGCCGTATCCGGCTGTCTTATCGCCGGGGTGCCCCGATCTGAAAAAATTTATTGAAACGTTCATATTCCAGGATTTTGAACGATTTGTAATCTGTGATACAGGTCGTGCTTCCGCATGGATGCACTGAAACTCAATCATCTTCCGGCAGCTTTGGGGCCTGATGTCCGGGCGTCCCCGATCGCTCATAATAGGTCTTCAGGTCATCGACAACAGTGCCTTTCCAGAATTCTACCCCGCTTTTGTAGGCGGCGCGGCCGATGGTGTGCGCCGCTACCGGAGCCGTCATCAGGATAAAAATGATGGTGGCAATGGCACGGGAAATGATCCCGATCTCCCCATAGGTAAACGCCACGGCCAGGAGAATGAGGCCCGCACCAAGGGTGCCGGCTTTTGTGGATGCGTGCATCCTCATCAGGATATCCGGCAGGCGCAGTATGCCGACGGAGGCGACCAGTACGAAAAAACCGCCTGAAATCAACAGTATCCCGGCAATGATCTCAGCCATGAGTGCCCTCCTTTTCGTGTTTTTCAGCCCTTACGAAAACAAAGCGCGCAAAAGCGATGGTGCCGAGGAAGGCGACCAGCGCAAGCACGATGGCCACATCAAGATAAACCGGGTGCCCGGATGAAATAGCGTATGTTGCGATCAGGCTGATGACCACAAATGCGATCAGATCCAGGGCCACAACCCGGTCGGGCAGGCTCGGACCGATAATCACCCTGACGAGAGATATCAGGAGTGAAAGGCTCAGAAGGACATACACAATAATAATTGCCAGCGAAAAAAAATCCATTTCGATAATTGTATAAAATCTGTGACGAATGGGAAAATATCAGATGAATTCGTCAAACCTCCGGTCGATGGAACGTGACAATATAATAATCTGCCGGATTTGCTACAAAAAAATAGGAATCCGGGATACCCGCGGATCATACCACGGATGCCGCGCCTGCAGTGCGGGGCCTCGTATGGAAATAATCCGAAAAATCGTATACTGGCAAAACGAACTATTGTGTCTTTCCTCCTATTCAATCGATACAGAATGCAACTGCCATTTTTTTTAGCTAAAAGATTTGTTGCGGGAGAGGATTTTTCCCATGCAGCACCCAAAGTGAGGGAGTTGAACGAAAAAGGGATTTCGGTTACCCTGGATTTGCTGGGCGAAAATGTCACGGACCGGGAAACGGCTGACGCCACAACCAGGGAATATTGTGAACTGCTGGATGGTATCCACGAACAGGAGCTGGATTCGACCATCTCCATTAAGCTGACCATGCTCGGTCTGGATATCGATACCGAATATTGCCGTCAGAACCTTTTCACCCTGCTGGACAAGGCCCGGGAGCGGGACCAGTTTGTGCGCATCGACATGGAGGGCTCGGATTACACCCAGCGCACACTGGATCTTTTCTTTGATGCCAGGAAAAAATACGGCCGGCATGTGGGCATTGTCATCCAGGCCTACCTCTACCGGAGCCGGGAGGACATCGCAGCGCTTGTCCATGACAAGGCCGACGTTCGCCTTTGCAAAGGCGCCTATAACGAGCCGTCTTCGCTTGCTTACAAAAACATGACGGATATCCGTGCGGTATTTAAGGAATACGCCACAGAACTGATCAAGGGTACCGATTTCACCCGCATTGCGACACATGACGACCACCTCATCGAATGGACGAAGCGATTTGCCGATGAAAACGCGATCCCCAAGGACAAATTCGAGTTCCAGCTGCTGTACGGGTTGCGCCTGAGCACCTGCGAGGATCTGGTGGATGAGGGATACCGGGTCCGCATTTACGTCCCCTACGGCACCATGTGGCTGCCCTATTTTTCACGGCGCCTGCGCGAGCGTAAAGAGAACATCTGGTTCATACTGTCCAACATGTTCCGTAAATAACCCTCCCTGAAGGCTTTGTTCCGGAAATAGCCCTCCCAACAACTTTTTTTTCGTGCCTATTGTCGGGCCGGGCGCTTTCCGGAACCTGCCGGGTACGTGTACTGCAGCACGTATACTGCAGCACGTATACTACAGGCTGATGCCCACTACAAAAAACAGGTTCTCCGCATAGGGATTCACGGACAGAACCGACGTGAGGTCAAATGAAAAAGAATCCGTCACCTTGAAGGTTTTTGCGGTGCCGAGACCCATATTGATGATCCCCGGCCCGCTGGTTCCGTAAGTGGCAGACTCCATGGGAGTCATTCCGATGAAGACGTCAAAGAGATCATGTCCATACCCCAGCTCGAGATACACCGAATTGTCATCGTCGTTGTGTACAAACATCCCGGCGAAAAACGATATGGGAAATGATTCCAGTCCCTGATACCCGATGCCGGCCTCGATAAAATGCGCCTTGCTGCTGAACCAGGTTTCGCTTCCGGTCAGTCCGGTATGATGGACAGGGAAGGTGTAATCGGTGACCATGAGCGAAAAGGCTCCGGCATCGGTTTCAAAGGTATAGGATGCGAAAAGATCTACTTCAGTCCCATCGGGATCCCCGCTTGTTGCAAATGCTCCCCAGACACCGACTTCCAGTCCGCCGGCAGCATAGGACAATTCCGGTTGCAAACTTGGGCTGTTGCCAAATTCAAAGCCGCGCCAGACATACCGGCTCGTTATGTCCAGCCCCATGTTCCATTGGGCAATAGCCGGTGACGACAGCATCAGGCCGGTAAGGAGTATTAAAACAAAGCCTTTACTTACGGTAGTGATTCTCATAATTTATTTCCTCGTACTTGTTGATTATCTGAATGGTAATTGACGAGACAAGCAAGAGCATCGCAGCCCCAGCTGTGATGCTCTTTTTTTTATGCCTATCCCGCTGTAACCCCGATTCCAACACCCGTTGAAATCAACAAGACGATAAATAAATTTCAGGCAAATACCAATATTTTACATTAAAATTTTATTATTTTTTATTCATTTGCCTTAATAAGTAATGAAAAAGCGCTTGCATGGCTCTGCTTTTTTCTCACCAATCGTTGCCGGACGTAACCCCGGGCCGCCCCTTAGCCGCAGGGTGAGTTTTGCGGAGATCAGTTTTTCCGCTCTTCGAAGATCTTGTCCAATGCCTGGATCACTTCCTCTATCCCTTTTTCTACTTCGGAATATTGCAGTTCCCTTTTTTTTGACTGCAGATGATTCCAGAGCCCTTTCAATATCCTCAGATCTTCGTCTTTCAGATCATTATATGCCGTATCAAAATTCCCCTTGGGTTTCAGATACAAATCCACATTTCCTTTGGCCCATACCAGAACAAAATCCCGGTTATTACTTATGTTTACTTTCATATTTTTATAATTTTTTTATAGCACTTCGTGACCTTCGGTTCTGACATAACAAGCAATGCCCATGACGATTATAATCATGCCCCTGTTTGACGGGTTGCCGTCATCGGCATATCATTTTATGATTTTGGTTAAATAGATAATCGATTAAATAACATAATTTTTCAAGAGCAGCTGCTTTGCAAATAAAAGCCCGTGGTCCCAGAAAATCAGAGGCAATGATTCACAAACAGAAGTGCCTCGCCCTTAATTTGTGAAACATTTCAGCCAGGCTGATTTACATAACAAGCGGCAACATTTAAACGCAATCTGTTCCGATCAGAACAGGAGGTAATCATATTTCAGAAAAAACTATTGTGACCCGAATGGTCAAATCTAACATATTGGTACCTGAAATAAAAATAAACCTTTCCAGAATATCATTTGCCGACAATGCAAAAACAACTTCTTTTTAATCAGAGGCACCAACCCTGAAAATGTTACACAGGAAACCATATTTATATTATAGTGCCTGCCAAAGAAAATGTCATGCAAGATAACTTCTGGCCGTACAGGCATATTACTGCCGCAACATCGCCCAAAAAACATTCCCGTGAAAGAGCTTTATCCACCATCCTGCCATAAAATAAAACCGACTCGCAAATAAACCTGTAACAAACCCGGCATTGCGTTCTCTTCCATTATATAGAATCGAGAAGCATGCAATTATTAGCCAAAAGGCCATCTGCGAGAGCTGATGCCGCGAGGGTTACATGAAACCTGAAAAATTTGAACCGGTTGTTGACGCCCATGACTTTTTTGAAAACTCAGGGACCGGGATAATCATTATTGAGGAAGACGGCGTCATCAGTCTGGCAAACGAGGAGTTTGCGCGCAAAACCGGCTATGCGCGTCATGAAATAGAGGGAAAGATCCGGTGGATGGAGCTGGTCCACGATGACGAGGTGGACCGCATGATGAAACTGCATCGCCTTCGCCGGGAAAAACCGGAGGACGTCCTTGCTAGCTACAACTTCCGTTTTAAAAAGAAAAGCGGACAGATTGGGGAGGCCATGCTCACCGTCGCAATGATTCCCGGAACCCGGAAAAGTATTGTTTCCATTGTGGATATGACCGGGCGTCGGAAGGCGGAGGAGGCATTTCGCTACCAGGGAGCCCTGCAGCAGCTTCTGATGGACCTGGCCAAGGGGTTCATCAACATCATACCGGACAAGGTGGATGCGCATCTGGAGGAAATGCTGGCCTCGATCGGTTCCTTTACGAAAATGGACCGGACCTACATTTTCATGCATGACCATGACCGCCAGACGACCAGCAACACCCACGAATGGTGCGCGGATGGGATTGCGCCGGAAATAGATAATTTGCAGGACATCCCGTTCCGGCTGCTGCCGGACATCCTGAAAACCCACAAAAAGGGGAGTGTTTTTCACGTGCCGGATGTCCTTGCCATGCCGGAAAACGACAGCATCCGCCGTATCCTGGAGCCACAGGGAATCAGATCCGTAGTGTTGCTGCCGCTTCAGCATGAGGATACGGACCTCGGGTTCGTGGGCTTTGATTCGGTCAGGCAGGTGCGGCTGTTCGCGGAGACGGAGATCGATCTGCTCAAGGTGGCGGCCGAGATCATCTCCAATGCGCTCATCCGCCAGCAGAAGGTCCGCATCATCCAGAGAAACCTGGATGAAAAAAACATTTTGCTGGCCGAGATCCACCACCGGGTGAAAAACAACCTGGCCATCATATCCAGCCTGCTGACTCTGCAGTCCGATTTTTTCAGCACCGCGGAAGAGACCAGGGAGGTCCTGGAGGAGATGCAGCATCGTATCAAGTCCATGGCGCTGGTCCATGAGATGGTCTATGAACAGGAGAATCCGGCACAGATCAATTTTGGAGAGCTGCTTGTAAAGTTGGTATCGGGATTCAGCAAGGTGTATAACGACAAGGTGATCGATGTGGCGATACAGGCCGATGACATCATGCTGGACCTGAACCAGACCGTTCCCTTCAGCCTTCTGGCCAATGAATTGGTCGTGAATGCCTGCAAGCATGCCTTCAAGGACCGGAAACACGGCCTCATTGATGTGCTTTTTGAAAAGAACACCGACCGGTTGCGGTTTGTCGTAAAGGACAACGGCGTAGGAGTGGCCGACAGTGACGTGCTTGAAAACCCCAAGACGCTGGGTTACACCATCATCCGCACCCTGGTCGCACAACTTGGCGGAGAACTTGATCTGAAGTCCGACAGCGAGGGATTCATCGCGGAAGGGCGGTTTCCGCTGCCCGGCTGAATCACACCCGCATACCTTCGCCATCCGGCGGAACCAGGCTCGCATACCTTCGCCATCCGGCGAAAGACCCTGCATCCGCCCGCTTGCTCCTTGGCATGAAAAAGGTCGCATAAATGAAAAATGTGCGCACAATTCATTATCATGAAGGTGTCGCATGCACGTGATTCGCCACAACCCCGTTTCTGCATACTTTATTAACAAAAGGAAACATGCCAGACGACCGGAAAACATTGATTGTAACACCAGCTGCTCCCGGACATGAATGGATATGAGCGAACGTTTGCCTTCCTGAAAAACGAGACCGTTGACCGGCCTCCGTTCCACCCGATCATCATGCGCTGGGCGGCACGCCATGCCGGAACATCGTACCGGGAGTTCTGCCTGAGTCCCGAGGCAAAGTGCGCCGCCATGATCCGGTGCGCCCGGGACTTCGACCTGGACTGGGTTACGGTCATGTCCGACCCCTGGGCCGAGGCCTCCGCTTTCGGGGTGGAGGTGGCCTATCCCGAAAACGATCTGCCCGTGGACACCGGCGGACACCTACCCGATGCCGCTTCCGCCGCCATGCTTAAACCGTTTGACCCGATAGAGCACGAGCGTTGCCGCAACCGCCTCACGGAGATCGACATCTACCGGAAACAGGTGGGCGGCACCCATTTTATTGTTGGATGGGTGGAGGGGCCTGTCGCCGAGTATGTGGACCTGCGCGGCGCATCGGAGGCGGCGCTCGACTTTCTCATGGAGCCGGACCATGTGCAGCAGGCCATGGATGTGATCACCGAAAGCGCCCTCCGCTTCATCCGGCTTCAGATAGCCTGCGGTGCACATTGCATCGGCATCGGCGATGCGTTCTGCTCGCAAATCGGTCCGGATCTGTACCGGCAGTTTGCCTTCGAGCGTCAAAAAAAGCTGGTGGATGGCATCCATGCCGCCGGGGCACTCGCCAAGCTGCATATCTGCGGCAATACATCGGCCATCCTGCCCGACATGATTGCCACCGGTGCCGATATCGTCGACATCGACCATCTGGTGCCTTCCATGTCCGATTTCGCCGGCATGCTTGCTCCAAACCAGGTTTTTTCCGGCAAGGCGGACCCCGTTTCCGTGATTCAGGACGCATCCCCGGAGGAAATCCGCCAGACCGTGATGCGCGATTACCGTGATGCCGGCAGACGAAGCATCATTTCCGCCGGGTGCGAGATTACCCCCGACACCCATCCGGACAACATGCGCGTCTTTCGTGAAGCCGCGGATGCCCCAGAAGTATTGTAACTTGCAGTTAGATTGCCGCTTCCCGCAACTTACGCTGCCGCAAGCGGAAACACTCGAAGATTCCTTATTTGAACTTACATCTCATTCTGTCATCGTATCATGGACGACATTCTGAACAAGCTTTCACACTGCATTGAATTCGGCAAAACTGACCGGGCATCCCCCTGGCCGCCAGACATGAAAGACCAGGACGGCGCCCACGAGCTGGCGCTCAAGGCCCTTGAGCTGGGGCACTCGCCGGACCTTATCCTGGAATCGCTCGTAGCCGGCATGGAGGTGGTTGGCAGGAAGTTTTCCGAGAACAAGATCTTCGTGCCGCAGATGCTGATGTCCGCCAAAGCCATGAAGGCCGCCATGGAGCATCTGAAACCGGCTTTTGAAAGTGGGAGAGCGAAAAGGAAAGGCATATTTGTCATTGGAACAGTCCAGGGCGACCTGCACGACATCGGCAAGAACATCGTGGCCATGTACATCGAAGGGAATGGATACGAAGTCGTTGACCTGGGGGTGGATGTGAAGCCGGAGCAGTTCCTGGCCGAGATAGAGAAGCGGCCGGAATGCGTGGTGGGGCTTTCCGCCCTGCTGACCACCACGATGATCAACATGAAGCGAACCGTTGCGCTGATCCGTGAAAAGCATCCGAATCAGGTGATCTGTGTGGGCGGCGCTCCCGTCACGGAAAAGTTCTGCCGGGATATCAACGCCGATTTCTACAGTCCGGACCCGCAGGGAGCGGTGACGTTTCTCAACAAGCTCGCATCCTGAGCCGGACCTGTTGCTGCCGGAACCGTCCTGGCCCAGAGATGTCCGAAAATAGCCCAATGATGTTTAACGATAGCCCGATGAAGCACATCGATAGCCCAATGAAGCAAAACGGCAGACCCATAAAACCGTCAACCCCGTAATATTCCCGAAATGACCCCACTTTCCAGAAAGGGCTGGATTGAACTCTGCTTGCGGCCGCCGGTGATCCTGGACGGCGCCTGGGGTTCTTTGCTTCAGCAGCGGGGCCTGCCCGCCGGCACAGCCCCGGAAGCATGGAACCTGACACATCCCGGTGAAGTGCTGGCTGCGGGAAAGGCCTATGTGCAGGCCGGATCGCAGATTATCCTCACCAATACGTTCGGCGGCACCCAAATTTCCCTTGCCCGTCATGGACTTGCAGAACAAACATTCGAGATCAACCGCACCGGGGCCGAACTGTCGAAGCGGGCGGCCGGATCCGAAGCGCTGGTTTTCGGGTCCATTGGTCCCACAGGCACCATGCTGATGATGGGAGAGATCACATCCACCCGGATGAGCGAGGCGTTCCTCGAGCAGGCCAACGCTCTGAAAGAGGGCGGCGCCGATGGTCTAGTGATTGAAACCATGTCTGATCTGGAGGAGGCCGTCCTCGCCACTCGCGCGGCGGCGGCTACCGGCCTTCCCGTGGTTTCGTGCATGGTTTTTGACTCCGGGCCACAAAACCACCACACCATGATGGGCATTACGCCCGCGCAGGCGGCCGACGCCTTTGAAAAAGCAGGCGCCTGGGCGGTCGGGGCCAACTGTGGACGCGGACCGGATGATTTCCTGCCGCTTTGCCACGCTTTCAGGGCAGCCACCCGGCTCCCGCTGTGGATGAAACCCAATGCCGGCCTGCCCGAAATCGAAGACGGCAAAACCGTCTACAGGATGACGGCCGGAGAATTCGCGGAGTTGGTCCGCCCGCTTTGGGAACAGGGCGGCGCCGCCTTCATCGGTGGCTGCTGCGGAACCGATCCCTCCTTCATACACGCACTTCAAACGAATCCGCCTGCATGACTCCGGCAACCCGTCTCCATGACACCGGCACCTTTAAAACCTGCGCCCAAGGCACTGACTCCGGCACCAACCCCATCACAATGTCACTGATCTTTGCACCAAACCTTTCCCAATGACACCAATATTTGCACCAAACCTCTCGCCATGATTCCGACCGGCACAGCGGTTCCTCTCCAAGGAACACCAAAGAGCTTTCCCCTGGATTTCCACCTGGAACCAGAGCGGGTAGAACGGAGTGTTGCCCGTAAATGCGGGTATGATCCGCGTGCCATGCCGCAACCGGTCCGCGATGCCATTCGGACCGGGCTGCAGCAAACGGCGTTCGCGGATATCCGTGGCGGCTACCGGGTAACAGGCGACATCCGCATCCACCCGGAAGATGAAACCGTTTTTATTGACGAGGTGCCTTTCCGTGTCGGCAAGCAGCTCGTCAACCGTTGGAAACATGCCGAACGGCTGGCGCTGGTACTCTGTACAGCGGGGGATGAGGCCGGGCGGCGGGCGGCCGGGCACCGGCTTGACAAAGACTTTCTTGCCTGGTATTGCACCGGTCTGATCGAAACCATGCTGGCCTCGGCGGCCATGGAAGAGCTCCTTGGAAGACTCGCAACCGACGCCGCTTCTGAAGGGTATCATATTGCCGGATGCGGCTTTCCGGGCAACGGCGGCTGGCCGCTTACCGATCAGCCGTGCCTGTTCCGTCTGCTTCCGGAGGATTTCTGCGGTGTCGGGATTACCGGAGGCGGGATGCTGTCGCCGGTTGCATCCCTTTGCGGTGTCGCCGGCCTGGGAAGGCAGCGAGGCGCATATCGAACGCCTCACAGCCATGGCGAGAAGCTGACATGGTCACGGTAACCGTCCATAGTGCCGGAACGCGGACTGCCATTCGTGTTTCGCCGGGCAACAACCTGCTGGATGTGCTTCGTCGCCATGATTTCGGGGTATATGCCCCGTGCGGAGGAGAAGGGACGTGCGGAAAATGCCTTGTCCGTGTGCGCAACGGGGGACATCTGACCAGGAACGATGTGACAAGTTGCCGGTACACGGTGGAGACGGACATTGAAGTCGACCTGCCCGATGCTGCGGAAACCGAAGTCCTCGCTTCGCAATACGAACGGCTGCGCGAGCTGCCTCCGGAGCCCGGAACTGCAGTCGCAGTCGGATCCGCAGCCGCAACCGAAGACGAAACCGCAACTGGAACCAGGCCCGCAACCGAAGCCGGGGCCCCATCCACCCTTTCTCTACCCCCTGCCACCCCCATTGGTGCCGCCATCGACCTGGGCACGACCACCATCGTCGCGCATCTGGCCGATCTCAAGATCGGCTCCCTGATTGAAACGCGCACGGCCCGCAACCCGCAGGCTCCGTTCGGCGCGGACGTGATCGCCCGCATCCACCACTGCATGACGGCCGAAAACGGCCTCGGGACCCTCCGGTCGCTGGTTATCAGCACGATCAACCGGCTGATATCGGAGTCCGCGGTCAGCCACGGGCTCCGGGCCATGGATATCGTCCGCGTCACTGTCGCCGGGAATACCACCATGCTGCACATCCTGCTGGGCGAACATCCCGAACCCCTCGCCTTCACCCCGTTCCAGCCCGTGTTCACCGGAAAAAAGCAGGTTGCGGCGGCAGTTTTGGGCCTGAACATCCATCCTCAGGCTGAGGTCCACATCCTCCCGTCCTTTTCCGCATATGTCGGGGCGGATGTGGTGGCCGGCCTGGCGGCGCTTGACCCCGAATCAACCCCGGAAAACTATCTCTTCGTGGATGTCGGGACCAACGGCGAACTCGCGCTGGTCACGCCGGACAAGATCCTGTGCTGTGCCACGGCGGCCGGACCGGCGTTCGAGGGCGCCAACCTGGCGTGCGGCATGGAGGCCGGGGCCGGGGCCATCTGCCGGTATCAGAGCCCGGATGACTGGCAAACCATCGCCAATACTCCGCCGGAGGGCATCTGCGGATCCGGTCTGGTGGATATCGTTGCGAGCCTGCTCCGGCGCGGGGTGATCGGGGTGGATGGATTCCTGGCCGAACCGGCGGTGATCGTCCCGGCGGCGCGGTCGCGGTCGGAGTCAGCGGCGGGGTCGGGGTTGGCGGCGGGGTCGGGGTTGGGCCGCGACATCCTGCTTACGCCCGGCGATGTGCGCGAGGTTCAGCTGGCCAAAAGCGCCATTGCCGCCGGGGTCGCGCTGCTTTTACGCCATGCTGGATGCCGGCCTGACGATATCGGCGCGGTGTATCTGGCCGGCGGGATGGGCAACTATCTGCAGCCCCGGAGTGCCGTTGAAATCGGCCTGTTTCCCCGGGAACTGGAAGATCGGATCATCCCCGTGGGCAACACGTCCGCATCCGGCGCGCTGCTGGCATTGAAATCGGAGCGATTCGGTGCGTGTCTGGATGAGATCCTGTCCCGGATGGAGCTGTTCGAGCTGTCCGCCCATCCGGAATTTCTTGACGAATTTGCCGGAAATTTGGCTTTTCCGTATCCTGCCGGATAACCATAAGTTGTTCTCCTCCAACACCAGAGGGTAATATGAAAGAGGGTAACATGAAGACAACGGCATGCACTATTCTGATTTCGGCGATGCTGCCTTGCAACGCCTGCTCACAGCAACCCGATCAGGGGGTCACGGACATTGACAGCAATACGTACAAAACCGTGATCATCGGCGCGCAGGAGTGGATGGCCGAAAACCTGCGCACGACACACTATCGCGACGGGACGGAAATCCCCAATGTCCCCGATAACGGGCAATGGGCCGCCCTCGACAGAGGCGCCCGGGTCTTTTATGACAACGACGCGGCGCACCCGGAGGCCTTCGGGAAACTGTACAACTGGCACGCCGTCAACGATCCCCGCGGACTGTGTCCCGAAGGGTGGAGCGTTCCGACCGACGGGCAGTGGATGGAGCTCGAGATGTATCTCGGTATGCCGCGCGACGAAGCAATGGCCTCATCACGCCAGCTGGAGAAGGAGCTCGGCACGTGGCGTGAAGAAGCAGAGGCCACCTATACACAGGGAGAAGACGGGATCCTGGATATAGCTCATCGCGGCATGCAGCAGAATGTGGGTGGAAAGCTGAAGTCGGGCGAGGCGCAGCCGGAGGAAGTGCAGCCGGAGGAAGCGCAGCCGGAGGAAGTGCAGCCGGAGGAAGCGCAGCCGGAGGAAGCGCAGCCAAATATCGGAGCAACCAACGAAAGCGGCTTCTCGGGATTGCCGGGCGGCATGCGGGATTCCGACGGTTCCTTTGACGCAATGGGCGAGGTCGGTTTCTGGTGGACGGCCACCGAAGTCGACGCAGATGACGGCTGGAGGGAGTCTGCCTGGAGGCGCAGCCTGTACCAGCCACTGGACTGGGTGTTGCGCATCCCCAATCCAAAAGAATACGGGTTTTCTGTCCGCTGCATCAGGGATTAACAAAGTACGCCCGGGAGGACTCGAACCCCCGGCCTTCTGATCCGAAGTCAGACGCTCTATCCAGCTGAGCTACGGGCGCATTTGCTTTCACTGCCTGGTGCCGAGGAAAGACTTTTTCCCACTATTTCCACTATCAGGCAGCCAGGATAACGGCAAAGCGGAAAATATGGTATTTCACGGTCAGGTAAAAGGTGTGATTAGTGTAAATGGTCACAATTATACTAAGCGGAATCGATGACCTTTTGCAATTTTGTCGGCGAAAATGGCGGGTCCGTTACCCGATGAAAGAGCGGGGCTGTTCTCCGCCGAAATGGCGGATCTGCTACCCGGCGAAAAGGCCTTCCATGCGTTTCTCGGACTTGAGCTGTTCAATAAACTGCGGAGAAAGGGGTTTTTCGACATAGTCCAGCACCTGGCTGTAGGTCTTTGCCTTTTCCTTGTCAGCGCCATCCACCGATGAGGAGACCATCACAACCAATATGTTATCCTTGTAGCTTCTGCTCTGCAGTTCCTCAAGAAAATCCCATCCATCCATTACCGGCATGGTGATGTCAAGCAGCACAAGGAATGTCGTCTGACCGGGCGATGTGTGATCGTCCAGGTACGCGATGCACTCGTCTCCCCCACGGAAACTTTTGAGAACCGACGGGTTCACGCCCGCTTTCTCGAAAAATCTCGTATGCAACAGGTTGAAAATCCTGTCATCATCCACTAATAATAGCTCTTTACTCATACACCAGGGAATCACTCTCTGAAAAGGGGGTAATATCGATACCGACTTTCGGTCTGTAAATAAATACCTGTTTACAATAATTATCCTGGACCCTGAAAATTTCGCGTTTGTTCTGCGAAATCATTCAGCTTTGTACGCCCGGGAGGACTCGAACCCCCAGCCTTTAGGACCGGAACCTAACGCTCTGTCCAGTTGAGCTACGGGCGCATCCGGTTAAGAGAGCCAAAGATACGACTTTTTCGTGACTGCTGCACAGGAGAAATATGCAACAGGATGCGCCATTCCGTGTCAGGGTTTCTTTTTGCAGGACGATTTGTTTTTCTGGGGGACGGTTTCTTTTTCTGCGGGATGGTTTCTTTGAGGCTATCGTCTTCCAGCCGGCCGTATCCGGACAATCCGCTGATCCATCCGAATTCAAGCTTTCACATCGGAATACGAATCGAATACATCGGAATTGCCCCATGCATCCGGATTCCGATTCAACTATCTTAACCCCTAGTAAGAGAACCGTTTTTCATCGTACTGAACATGCCCCGTTTTGCCGATATCGCATTCCCGACCGCCGTAAGGCAGAGCTTTACCTACCGGATTCCCGCCGAGGCATCCGGCAGTGACGACGCGATTGCTTCTGTCCGGCCCGGCATGCGTGTCTGGGTGCCCCTGAAAAGCCAGATGGCCATCGGCATGGTGGTGCGGATCCACGATGAACAACCCGATTTTGAAACCAGGGACATTGCCCGGGTCCTGGATTCCGAACCCGTCCTTTCCGAGGAACTGCTCCGCCTCACCGACTGGGTCCATCGTTTCTACTATTCCAGTATGGGAGAAGCCGTCCAGGCAGCCCTGCCGGCCGGCATGAATTTCCTGGCCGAACCATATGTCCGGGTCACCGGCGAGCGCACCGATATTTCGTTGCGAGGCATCGAAGGTGACGTATTCCGGTTTTTGGCAGAGCACAAAGCAGAGCACGAAAAGGGCACCGATATTTCGTTGAAAGAGGTGGCGCGTGTCTGGCAGACAAAAGGGGAACGGGCGCTCTACCGTCTTGTTAAAAAAGGGCTTATCGAAATCTGGCAGATTCCGCGGATACGGATGCAGCCCCGGATGGAGACGTTGTGGGAGTGGCGGGAGGATGTGCGCGCTCAACTGGCATCGGACGGTGTGGATGTGGTGATCACAAGCCATTTCCCCGGCATATCCGGCGGCAGGGAGCCCAAATGGATCAACGGCCTGCGGCTGCTTTCAGCGCTCCCGCTCCCATCCACCCGTCAGCATATTCTTGACCAGCCGGAGATCACGGCCTATGTCTGGAACCGGATCCGGGAAAGCGGACTGGTTGCTTCCCGCGAGGTTCCTGCCGGACAGGTGCGGTCGGTGCTGCCATACGAACCGGACGGCATCAGCGTCCTCAATGACGAGCAGGAGAATATCTTCGGGCCGGTGCTTGAAGCCATATCCAGCCGCACATTTCGCCGGTTCCTGCTTTACGGCATCACCGGCAGCGGCAAGACCGAGATCTACATCC
>RECX01000316.1 GCA_007693825.1 Balneolaceae bacterium | reverse complement strand
CCGGTTCAGGCAACGTTGCGCAGTACGCCGTGGAAAAGATCATAGAACTGAAAGGCAAGGTCGTCACGGTTTCAGATTCTTCTGGATATATTTATGCGGAAGACGGACTGACTGCCGAGCACCTGGAGTTCATGATGGAGCTCAAGAACCAGGACCGTGGCCGGGTCAGCGAAATGGCGGAAAAATTCAGCGGGCTTACGTATTACGAAGATGAAAAGGCATGGAACCTTCCCGGCGAGGTGGATGTGGTGATCCCGTGTGCCACCCAGAACGAACTCGACGAAGACGATGCCCGGAAACTGGTTGAAAAAGGGGCGCGCTATGTCGGAGAAGGCGCCAACATGCCCTGCACCACCGAGGCGGCCCACCTGTTCCAAAAGAAAAAGGTGCTTTTCGGACCCGGCAAGGCGGTCAATGCCGGTGGCGTGGCGGCATCCGGACTCGAAATGGCACAGAATGCCCTTCGGCTCCGATGGGAGCGGGAAAAGGTGGACGAAAAGCTGCTTTACATCATGCGGGACATCCACGCGCAATGCGTCCGTTTCGGCAAGAACGAGCACGGCGAAATCGACTATGTGAAAGGCGCCAATCTGGCGGGCTTTGTCAAGGTGGCTGACGCCATGATGGACCAGGGCGCGGTTTAAAAACCCGGCCTCAATCCGCATCCACCCGCGTTACCCAGATCAGGTACCCGTCCGATACAAACCGATGGATTTCGCTCTTTTTTTGGGTCATGGCAAATGACAGAGCGCGATGGTCGGCGGAATGATGGGTTTCAAGATAGGCTGTGATATCAAAAACGAGCACGGCAGCGTCTTCGCCATCCACGGACAGAAATGGGGCTGCGGCATTTGTGTCATAATGCCTGCCGTCATGATCCGGGCTCGCCGTACGGATATAAAGGGTGCCCGGATCCAGCCGCCCCGGGTTTTCAAAGTGTATTACAGACTGCCGTGATCCGCTCGGCTCACGCATGGAGAGTGCCCGCGGTCCCGCCAATGCCCCGGACAGGTAGTCAAAATAGAACTTTCTTTCCGTTTCCCGTGTGATCAGGATGCGGGGGATCAGGGTGGACGAGCCGTCCCAGTATCCCGGATTCACCGTGTATTGCAACGGATACCGGGAACGCATGGACCGCTTCACCGCCGGGGTATAATGTCCGTAAGGGAAGGCAAGGGAGTGGAGTTTGCGGTCCGTGATCCCCGGTATTTCCATTAGCAGTTCCGGAACCGTATCCAGAACCGCTATGATCTCCGGCCCGGATACCGGCATGCTGACGTGGCGGTGGCCGTGCACCCCGATCAGATGGCCGCGGCTGGCCAGGTCGGACAACTGAGCACTGGATAAATGGGGATAGTGCGGAACATCAATCAGGGACGGGATGACGAAGAAAATTCCCCGCATGCCGTACTCTTCCAGCAATTCGGCCGCCCTGAGCTGACTGATATGGCCATCGTCGAAAGTGATGATGACTTTCTGGGGATCCGGATTTTCCGGCAGGGGGCCGCTGTCCGGCAGAAAACTGCGGAACCCGTTTTCCTTGAGATAATGGAGCATGTCCTCAAAACCTTCGTAGGTTTCATCAAGAGGACCGGGCGTGCGTGAAGAGGTTTCGTGATGAAACGTGTGGTAACACAGAACCGGAATGTTCCAGCCGGTTGGATTTGCGGCTGATGCTGGGGAGGGATTTTCCAGGGGATTTTCCAGGGGATTTTCCAGGGGATTTGCCCGGCGATTTTCCAGGGGATCTGTTTGAGGCTGTGCCCGGGGATTTGCGGCATTTGCACAGAGGGCACCGGAGCTGCCTGTTGCAACCGCCAGCAGACCGAAAATCCACACCAGTAATGAGCCGCGGAATATCATTTCATTTCAGGATTCTGTCTGTTTGTACTTTCAAGGTGCTTTCAAGCGCGTTCGCAATGCGGGTATTTTCTTTCACAAGATACATTACAACCGATTTCAGTCAGGAGCAACAATAAGCAGCGAAACCTAAATTATCGCATTATTTTTTAGACCTGCATCAGGTGAGATATCATGAATGGAACGGCAGATGACCTGTCTTGGTTCTGGGCTTCACGACAAACGACAAACCATGATTGACAACTTGCTGTACGCAATCTGGATTTTGTAATCCACAAACAACAACCAGTCACAGCCATGACACCTCTGCTCGCAACAATTCTCGGTATTCTGATATTAATGCTCATTCTTCCTATCGGGTGGATACGGGACCATAAGGTAGAGCGCAAACAGCGCGTTGAAACCCCGACCGACTACGATGGCATGGGCACCTACAGCCGGTACATTCGGCGCTAACCGCACTGCACTGCACCCTTTCTCTGCGCTTTAAGTCGCTATCTGTTTTTCACTGGTCCGATTTCTCTGTCGCCCGGGAAGTGCTTCACTCCCATGCAACATGTGCAGTGAGCTGCTTAATATGAGCTTCCCGACTGCTAAAAGCAGCCATCCTGCCCTGGTCTCACTCCACGGAATCTTCCCGAAACCAGCGTGGTGATCAGCTCTCCCGTGGAAACTACATGGCTGAAATTGTAGTACATCAGGTTGAAACTGCCTTGGTATGCAGGAACTACGCTGCCGTTTATCATCCTCTCCTCCCGCGTGAGTCTCAATGTTGAGGCGACCATATCGACCGGCATAAAGTCCCACTGGGTGCCATCATCCAAAACAATTGGGGCCGGCATCCACCAGTGGTAATCCCCCGCCATTCCGGCATCATCATCAGGAAGCGGCAAATCAGCAGTCCATTCTCCTTCTGTTGCGATGATGGCTGACATCTGGATGATAGAGCTAAAAGGTTCATCAACACCGACTCCCAAATGCCATAAGTGGTCCGGTATCATCGGTATCAGGTTGACACAGGTACTCTCCACATTGAAAAACCCGCTGGAAACCACAAAATAGCTGCAAATATCACTGACCCGGAAATTAATCTCACTGGTGACTTCCGGATCACTTTGAAGGGTAAATATAATCGAGACCTGTCCAGCGCCCTGGGGGATGAACTCCCCGTTGTTCTGCAGTGTTCCAGGACCGGTAATATTCCATTGAAGATCGCTGAAATCAATGGCTTTTCCATCCAGAGAAGCAAAAAACGGCACCGAGTCATCAAGCTCCACACACACGTGGTCCGGGGTAATCACCAGCTGTTCATTGGTCACCCGGATCAGCCCGGTAGCAGAGCGGGGCGGTTCGTTATCTGCTCGCAGGCCGTCACGTGATGCACTTGATGCTACAGCCAGATACGTCCCCTCTTCATCCGGTGCGTAAAATTTGAGATGTTCCTGATCTGCTCCTGAAATACCAAAATCCGCGGGAGGATAGATTGTCCACTCAACGGACCGGTCATTGGCATGTTCCACAACGGCCTTCATATCAAGCTCCTCACCGGATCTGACATAGAAGGGTGGTAGCCGGTCTTCCGGCACCGACCTGATTTCAATCGTTACAGGATGTACCGTCAACAGTCTGGTATTCACGGCATCCTGGCCCTGAAACACATCTCCTCCTGTTGTTCGGATGCGAAGCTCCGAAACCCCGACCGCTTTGGGATGATACCTTTTTTCGTTAATCACATCAAAGGTGAACGGATCGGATCCATCCTCCGACTGCAGTTTCTGAAGCTGCCAGGTAAAGTAATGAAACTCATTTTCACGCTCCGGGTCCACATCCACCACGAAGGCTTCCGGATCGAAAGAGAGCGGCCCGGAGTCTGCCGTCACATTCCAGATATTGGCGAGGTATCCCCGTAAATAACCCAGTGTCCACTCCTGCAATTCTGTGGGATTCATCCGGTCAAATCGCCTGAGAATGTCAACAGCTTTTCCAAGGCCCGGGAAGTTGGCAACCAGCACCGGCCAGGTGAGTGTCCACCCCTGGCTCATGGCAAAAAGTGACGCGCTCCAGGCCCCCTGACTGTCTTCATCTTCGGGATAGTCAACCGGGAATGCTTGCAACTCAAAACCCGCAAGCCGTGATGGCAACAAATTTCGGGTAACATCTTTTTCGATTTGTCGGGCCGCCATGCCGAGTGTTGCCATGCCGAGGAGGGCAGTGATCGCTTCCGGACCGGTAACACCGCTTGCAAATGCCAGCACACCGATGGTTTGTGAAGCTGCTGAATTAATCGCACCGCTCAAGCCTTCATGGGCTTCCGTGAATTGTTGCTGCAATCTGATGTTCCGATCCAACTCTTCAGGTGTGACAAAGTGATCCGGCTCTATCAGGTCCTGCATTGAATGCGGTCCGGCCTGGACGGTATGCAACCCGGTTTGATGGAGCGAACCACCAGGATCGCCGGCATTATTTACCGCCACCGCTTTTGCATTTCCGGAAATCGCTTCAGAAAGCAGGTCCACCAGACCGGTGGCGGCCACAATAGCATCGTAAACCTCCAGCGCCTGTTCTGTCAAAATTTCACCCTCCAGGACCGGAGCATCTCCTGAGAGCAGATTTTGCAGGTTGTTGGCAAAACCCGGACCTCGTACCGCCTGCAAACCGGCTGCGGTTCCCCGGGCATGGAGTGGTAGCTCCGTCATCGAAGCCTGAAGCAGCTCATCGGGGTCATACCCCCATAGCGCCGCGTGTTGCGAAAAAACCTGGTCGAGCCCGTTCACGAGCTGCTGCAAAGTGCCCGGAGCAGGCGTCAGCGGCAAAACTTCAAACTCAAGTCCCGGACATACAATCTGCTCATCCTCACTCGTGATCACGATTTTGGCAGGGCCACCATCCATATTGTCCCCTGGGTGCAGGGGCACGATGAACCGTCCCTCATGCTCCGATTCAAGCTCGTCCTCATCCAGACGCTCCAGAAAAATCCCGTTGCGATTATCCACACCCGGGTTATCTATTGTGGCATCGTAGAGCCATGCGAGCGGCTCATTCCCGAATGCTTCATTCAAACCCTCAATCTGCACAAAACGGGCCGGACGCGATGCCGATTCAACAAGCTCAAGGTCCTGGCAGACGGCTATGCCGTTGTCCATGCGGTACGACAGCGTGATATCGTATTCATGCACTCCCGGTTGCAGGAATATGGCCTCATAATCCTCATAAGCCGACCCACCCTCCACTCTCAGAGTCCAGGCAAACTCGGTTGTCACCAGGGATTCGATTGCACCCTGTATCATATCATCCTGAAGTACCTGTGAGGTTAATGCAGGCCCGCGAATGACCGTGAGACGGGGGCCATCACCGGACATGGAAGTTACCTGCCTGATTTCACTCTTCCCTCTGCCGCTCACGCGCACAAGGTACGTGCCGGCACTACGAGGCATCGAAATATGTATCTGATGTCTTCCGGGTGTAAAATGCTCCTCTGACCTCATAAGAACCCTGCCATCGACCGTATAGATGGCAATACGATAATTATCCTCAGATGAAATGGTTACGGGAAGCACCGACTGGCCCCCTGTTGGATTGGGATATATCGCTCCCAAAGTAAAAAAATCTGGAACATCGGACCCGGTCGCGGCACCGGTGGGGTGTGAGGTCACCTGATATAATCCATTGCTACCGGTGTATCGCCGATTGACCAGATCCCCATTGCTGTTCCGCAATTCAACAGCAAGACCGGCAACCGGTGTTCCGGCCGGCCCTGTGACAGACCCGCTTACCACAACTTCCGCCTGTTCCACGACATCTTCCAGTGCCGTCTCTTGCACCTCTTCATGACCTGCACCAGTTGAAGCCGAATGAAGAGCCATTTCATCCGGAATAGCATTCCCTTTCGGGGTCAATGCTGCAAAAAAAAGAAACAATGATGCCATAAACCATCTGCTGATATGATCGGATATCATGATTACTATGAATTAGATGGAAGAACCCTGAGTTCTCTGTATACAATACAAGGACTCTGTTTGACTGCCGCAGTTTGATTAACATGGATGGAAATGCACAACACCTCACCTGTTCGTCATAAACTAATAAAATTCCCAACTTAACTCCAAAACAAGTAATAATAGTTTAGAAACATGACGACCCATACAACTTCAGCAGTTATCGACAGTCCCGTTGCAACCGTATCTTGCGTGATGGTATCCCCATCGGGAAAAGAGGAAACAGAAAACATATATAGTTATTGACATATTAGTATTTAACTATTAAATTAAGATTTTTGTTGTAACAATGGAAAAACCTTCCCAAAAGCCTCTAATTGCCAAGTTATTTTTAAAAGTCAAAAAATAGCTCACTCCTGAATTTCAGAATTGATTAGAAATAATTTCCATGAACAAGGATATCCAGCCAAATAATGACCCATCCTCCGGGTCTGAAAACCAAAGCAAAATGAACCGCCGGAAAGCGTTGAAATACATCGGCACGGGAGCCGGGGTTCTGGCCGTTGGAGGCGGCACGGGATTTTACGGCTACAGAAGAAGCCTGCGCATTTCATCATCGGATGCTGCCAAATTGCGCAATGTGCGGTTTGTGATTGCAGGCGGCAGTATCGGCGGGATCACGGTTGCTGCCCGCTTGCTGCGCGCCGTTCCCGACGCCAACGTTACCATCATCGAACCCAAATCCGTTCACCACTACCAACCCGGCTACACGCTGGTCGCCGCCGGGGTGTACAAGAAAGAGGACGTCCTGTTCGACCAGGAGTCGCTTTTCCTGTCCGGGATGCGCTGGGTCAAAGATTACGTAGCAGCGTTTGAGCCGGAAAAGAACCGTGTCAAAACCGGCAGCGGAGATTACGTGGAATACG
>RECX01000254.1 GCA_007693825.1 Balneolaceae bacterium | reverse complement strand
TTCACATAATCCACGATCAGCGGAATGGATTCCGGCGTATCCCACTCGGGCTGAAGCATTTTCCGGGTTTTGACCGGACACCGTGCCGCATTTTCCCCGGCGTACTGAAGGTCCTTGCGTGTCAGCACCACCACCTTGAGCTCATCCACCAGCGGAAAAATTTCATCCAGCGGCTCCTTGAAGCGTTTCGGGGAAAGCGTCACCCAGTCGATATCACCGCTCATCGGGGAAGAACCGCTTGTTTCCAGGTGGATGCGCATCCCGGCTTCATGCAGGCCCCGGCATAGCGCCGTCAGGTCGTGAAGCAGCGGCTCGCCTCCGGTAATCACGGCAAAACCGGCACCCGAACCGGCGGCTGCACGTACCAGCTCCGGTGTGTCGACACGCGGATGAACGGACTCGTCCCAGCTCTCTTTCACGTCACACCACCAGCAGCCCACATCACACCCCGCCAGCCTTATAAAATAGGCGGCCTGGCCGGTATGCGCCCCCTCTCCCTGGATGGTATAAAAGTGCTCCATTACCGGATAGCTGGTCTCCCTCCAGTTTCCTGATCCCTCCCGCGGTTCTGCGTCACGGGATTCCTCATGCAGAACATCTTCCCGCGAATTCTCGCGCAAAACGTTCTCTTGAGATTTACCACGCGGAACTTCTTTGCGGGATTTCTCGCGTCTGCGTGATTCCTCGCGCGGGTCTTCCGTACGGGATGTTGCCTTGCGGCCTGTAGATTTGGATGCTGTTTTCGTCATGGTTGCCGATTTGTTCAGAGAGATAAAACGATCAGGATATCAAAATGGTGCCGGCGGATTATCACGGTTCCCAGAAGTGGGCGGACATATCCACCCTGCCCTGTTCATCAAATGTCACACCTTCCGACCGCAGCAGCTGCTCCATGATATCCCCGCCGAACCAGGTCTTGCCGGTAAGTTCGCCGCTGCGGTTCACAACGCGATGACAGGGAAGCATCGTCCGGTTTCCTTCCAGCGTCTTGTTGAGCGCCCAGCCCACCATACGCGCACTTCCACCCGTGCCCAGGTGCCTGGCGATGGCTCCGTACGTGGTCACTTTTCCCTTCGGGATACGGGCAACCACGTCATAGACCCGTTCAAAAAAATCCTGCTCCTCAGGTGCGCCGGATGTCCCGCCGGAACTTCTCATAAGCTATGTATGCGATTGTTGATGTATGCGATTGTTGATGTATGCGATTGTTCATGTTGTCAGGCACCGGAAAACCGTTTCATCATCTCGTCATCGGCGGCATGGTTCCTGTTTTCCAGGGTTTGCGCCAGTTCCAGTGTCGCCTTGCCAAGAGCACGATACAGATGATCCCACTTCGGGGAGCCTGCCAGCACCTGCAGATGGCGGTCGACGGTGCCGGTGTCGCCGCGCAATACCGGACCGGTAAGCACTTCGGCCGGAGGGTGGTTGAGCAAACCATCGAGTGCCTGCCTGACCATGGGTCCAAACAGGTCGCGGGCCCGCACCTCCAGGCCGTGATCATCCAGCAGATCCTGTGATGCTGCAAAAAGCGGCGCCATATAATTGCAGACATAGACCGCCGCCAGGTGAATTGCGGTTTTTTGCCTGCTGTCCACCATCAGCGGCCGGCCTCCAATGGCCTGGACCACCTTTTTCAGCGGCACACACAGCTCCGGATCGCCCTGAAGCGTGACAAAACACTGGTTGAAGGCGGAATCGCGGTTCCTGCTGGTGAACGTCTGAACCGGATGCATGGAAGCAATACCCGAGCCGTCCGGGGCCAGCGGCAGCAGGACATCCGCCGGAGTGGCACCCGAGGTGTGCACCCAGGCCGGACCGTCCTTCACTACGCCCATCTTTTTTGCAAAGGCAGCGATCTGATCATCCGGCAGGCAGAGAAACACCACATCTCCGAGATCTGCCGGGCGGGCCGGAAACGTTCCGAATATTTCCGTCTCCGTAAGTGAGGCAATGCGCTCACAGGATTCCAGCGACCGGTTGTACAGACTCCGGATCTGATATCCCTTGCTGTGCAGGCGAAGGGCCAGTGAGGATCCGAGCCGTCCGGTTCCGATGATGGTGAACCCGCGCGGGAATTGCTGTCTGCTCGACTCAAAAGGTGTCATGGCATCAGGAGTTTATGGGTGGTTGGTTGGGTGGGTGGATGGCTAAGTGAAACGGGCAGTTCCTGGCAGGTCAACGGTCGGGAAAACCCGCCTGGGCCGCCAGCAGATTCTGATCCGGATCTGTGGCATGTTCCCGGAAAAAACGGATTTCCCTTTCCCGCGCACGTGCCGTCATCAATCCGGCCAGAAAAAGTCCGCCCCCCCTTATCTGCGATTCACCGCTGTAGATCAGGTTGAGCAAACGGGTATCACTCTTCTCACTGATCACATGCTGCAGCGTCTGAAACACCTCCTGATACCGACCCGGCAGTTCACAGCAAAAAATGGTCAGGGCATTTTTAAACGGCAGGATTTCCTTCAGGACAAACGTCAGCTCCTGCACCAGCGGCGGCGATTCGTCCAGCATCTGCAGGCCGAGAACGGCAATATCCTTTTGTACAAGCTGCAGCATGGAGACATGGTCGAAAAAGCCAAGGTGGCTGAAATCGGCCTTGTCGCGAATGAAAAAATCATCCTCTTCGTCACAAAAATCATCACGCAACCGCTCCTCCATGCGTACAGTACCGTATTCCGTCTTCACCGTGTTGCCCGGCAATACCGGTAATTTTCGGTGTGACTCAAACTGGTCCTGCTCCACGATGACGGCAACCTCATAGCTGGTATCCTGTATCTGCCGATAGATATAGGTGAATTCATCAACATTCCGTTCGGTCAGCCTTGGCGGAAGGAAAATCATGCGGATACCGTCCTGCCCGCCGTAAGCATGCGCGTTGATCCTGTCAAGCAGTTCCTCCCGGCTGAATGGCAATGTGCGTTTGCTGTGCAGATCGTCCTGTATCATGTGGTTATCCTCTGGTGGATGCGGTTGGATTCTGGTGGATGCGGTTGGATTCTGGTGGATGTGATTATGCTCTGGTGGATGGTTTCTGTCCGTCCCGGTACGCTCCGTTGGTACCGGTGGCCACCGCGATCCAGTGATCCCGGAACGGAAACGAGGAGACGGGAATGGAAAAGGAAAAATCACCCGGTTCCATGAATGCCGCAAACTGGTGTTCCCCCGTCATCTCCAGCCGGATCTTGTTCATCGCCATCCTCAATCCGGTGCCCATGTATTTCAGCGCGGCCTCCTTGATGGTCCACATGCGGATGCAGCACAAATCGTCAGGCAGCCCGGATGGTTCTTCGGGATGACGGATGCGTTCGAGAAGGCGCGGATGCACCCGGCGCTTGTCCGGTTCCACATCGATGCCGATCTCACCGCCGGCGTGCAATCCACACAGCAGCATGCTGCGGCAATGCGAAATACTCACACCGATGGTGCGGTCGCCGATCACGCCATACGGTTTGCCCGTCTCATGTTTCCGGAGTTCGAAAAGGTCGCCATCCAGTCCCTGGTGACCCGCCAGCTCTTTCAGCATGGACAGAACGGCATCCTCCTTCCGGCGGTCATCGGCCATCAGCCAGCATCCGTCCGGAAAGGATACGGGGGCGTATGTATTCACCATCCATTGCAACGATGCACCTCGGTTGTTCCTGGCAGGTTCCTGTTCCATCGTGGAATATACGAAAACTGTTGTCAGCATGTCACACGGGTGCGGATCGGGCCGCGGTCCGGCGCGAATTAATCCCGATAACTTTCTGTTCAATTCCGTAATTTTAGCGATTGTCTGAAATGTGGATTGCCTGGAAAATCAGCGCATTTCCACATGCCGCATTTCACTGCGCCAATTCGGTCGGAAGCCTGCAGCAGCACCGCAGGATTGGGCGCGCAGGATTGGGCGCGCAGGATTGGGCAAAACAAATCACATACCCACGCATTACAAAACAACCGCCAATTGCACATGAAGGAAACCGAACCCAGCCTGACCGAACAGGCACGTTTTCGCCGCGAAAAACTGGAAGAGATCCGGGGGATGGGGCTGGATCCCTATCCCTACGAATTCGAGACCGACCACCACGCCGAGGAGATCCGCCGGAAACCGGAACTGCCCGAGGGTGAGGAGCCGGAGCGGAAACGGGTACGCATCGCCGGACGCATCATGACCCGGCGCATCATGGGCAAGGCGGCTTTTTTCAACCTGCAGGACCAGTCCGGCACCATCCAGGTCTATATCCGCCGCGACGATGTCGGCGTCGAAACCTACAACACACTCTTCAAGAAACTGATCGACCTGGGCGATATCGTCGGCGTGAGCGGATTCGTCTTCACGACCCGCACCGGCGAGCTGACGGTCCACGCCGAGGAGTTCGTGCTCCTCACCAAAACACTGCGTCCGCTTCCCGTGGCCAAGGAAGTGGAAGACGAGCAGGGCAACAAGGTGACCTATGACGCCTTCGCCGACAAAGAGCATCGCTACCGCCAGCGGTACCTGGACCTGATCGTCAACCCCGAAGTGCGCGAGGTGTTCGTCAAGCGCAGCCGCATGATCCAGGCCATGCGCGACTACATGACCGGCATGGGATATCTTGAGGTCGAAACCCCCATCCTCCAGCCCATTTACGGCGGTGCGGCCGCGCGTCCGTTCGAGACGCACCACAACACGCTGGACATGAAACTCTACCTGCGCATCGCCAACGAGCTCTACCTCAAACGGCTCATCATCGGCGGATTCGAGGGCGTGTTCGAATTTGGCAAGGATTTCCGAAACGAGGGCATGAGCCGGTTCCACAACCCGGAGTTCACCCAGGTGGAGCTTTACGTGGCCTACAAGGACTACGAATGGATGATGGGCTTCGTGGAGCAGATGATAGAGCACGTGGTCACCACCATCCACGGAACCACCAAAATCCCCGTTGGCGAGCATGAAATCGACTTCAAAACACCCTGGCGCCGCGTCCCGATGCTCGAGGCCATCGCCGAGGAGACCGGCAAAGACCTGTCGGGCATGAGCGGGGACGAAATCCGCCAGGCGGCCCGCGACCTTGGCGTGCCGGTGGACAACACCATGGGCAAGGGCAAGCTCATCGACGAGATCTTCGGCGAATGCGTCGAGGACAAGCTCATCCAGCCGACCTTCATCACCGACTACCCGATCGAAATGAGTCCGCTCGCCAAGAAACACCGCTCCAGGGAAGGGCTGGTCGAGCGCTTCGAACTGATCTGCAACGGCAAGGAGCTGTGCAACGCGTTTTCCGAACTCAACGATCCGGTGGACCAGCGCCAGCGGCTCGAGGAACAGGCCCGGCTGCGGTCGGCCGGCGACGAGGAGGCGATGGTCGTCGACGAAGACTTCCTCAAGGCGCTCGAATACGGCATGCCCCCCACGGCCGGCCTGGGCATCGGCATCGACCGGCTCGCCATGATCCTCACCAACCAGGAATCCATCCGAGATGTGCTCTTTTTCCCGCATATGAGACCGGAATGACACGTTAGTTCCCTATGAACTTCACATGGTTTCTCGCATACCGGTACTTCCGCGGCCGCACCACCGGCAGCGCCTTCCTGTCCTTCATCAAGATCATGGCCGTGGCCGGTGTGGCCATCGGTGCGGCGGGTCTGCTCATCGCCCTTTCCATCGTCCACGGGTTCAAGTCCGTCATCCAGGAGAAAATCCTCGGCTACGGCACCCACATATCCATCATGACCTTCACCGAGGATCCGCTCTACCGCGGCGACACGCTCACCGTCTACCTGCACACCCTTCCCGGGGTGGATGCGGCCCAGCCGGTGATCCAGTCACAGGCCATGGTGCAGACCCGCGACTTTGTCGAGGGCAGTTATGTCAAGGGGGTGGATACGGAAGGCGACCTGTCCAACATCCGGCAATACATACGCGAGGGGGAATACTACCTGGGCAGGAACGCCGACGGCTTGCCGGGAGCGGTCATCGGTGCCCGGCTGGCCCGCAACCTGAACGCCGGGCCCGGCAGCGTGCTGACGATCTATGCCATACGCGGCATGCCCTCCCCGCTCAACCTGCCTCAGATACGCCAGTTCCATGTGTCGGGAATCTATCACACCGGCATCGACCAGTTCGACGACGTGCTGGTGCTGGTGGACCGGCAGTATGCCCGTGAACTGTTCGAGATCCCGTCGCCCCGGGCCACGCAGGTCGAAGTGCGTGTTGCCGACCTGGAAGAGCTGCAGCAGGTGCAGCTGATGCTTGATGACCGCCTGCCCTTCCCCTACTACACCGAGAGCATCTACCAGCGCTACCGCAACATCTTTGCCTGGATCAATCTGCAGGAGCAGACCATCCCGTTCGTGATCGCGGTGATGATCATCGTGGCAGCGTTCAACCTGATCGGCACGGTGCTGATCATGGTGCTGGAGCGCACGCGCGACATCGGCATACTCAAAACCATGGGTGCCAATGACAAAAGTGTCCGTTCCATCTTCCTCATTGAAGGGCTGATCGTGGGCGCGGCCGGACTGCTCATCGGCATCTTCCTCTCCCTGGCGTTTTATGTTATCCAGGACACCTGGCAGATCATTCCGCTGCCCGAGGAGAGCTACTACATGAGTTCGGCTCCGGTGCAACCCCGATGGTTCGATTTTGTGATCGTCAGCACCGTGACACTGGTGCTCTGCGCCCTGGCTTCCTGGCTGCCTGCACGGGTAGCGGCCCGGCTGAATCCGCTTTCAGTCATCTCCTACGGACGATAATCGACTGTCCAGCCTGATGTTCAGGATGCC
>RECX01000325.1 GCA_007693825.1 Balneolaceae bacterium | reverse complement strand
CTCGGGCATCTTGTAGTATCCTTTCATGATGTTGTAGCCGCGGGTGCAGAATTCGCCGGTTTGTCCGGGACCCAGTTCCTTGCCGGTGGCCGGGTCCACGATTTTGGCTTCGATGCCGGGGAGTACGCGTCCCACGGTCTCCACACGGTGCCGGATGCTGTCGTCCACCCGGGTCTGCGTGCACACCGGCGAGGCTTCCGTCTGTCCGTAGGCGATGGTGATTTCGGTGGCCCCCATCTCGTTGACCACCTGCTTCATCACGGCGATGGGACACGGTGAACCGGCCATGATGCCGGTCCGCAGATGGAAGGTGTAGTTTTTGAATTCGGGATGTTCGAGTACGGCAATGAACATGGTCGGGACCCCGTGAAGCGCGGTGCATTTTTCGTTCTGGCACGCGTCAAGCACATCCTGAGGCCTGAAATAGGGCAGCACCACCATGGTCGTGGCGTGGGTCAGGCAGGCCATCACGCCCAGCACCAGCCCGAAGCAGTGAAACAGAGGCACGGCCAGGCAGAGCCGGTCCTCATGCGTGAATTTCATGCACTCGCCAACCCCCTTACCGTTATTGAGGATGTTGAAATGGGTGAGCATGACGCCTTTCGGGAATCCCGTGGTGCCCGACGTATACTGCATGTTGATGATTTCGTGGCAATCCAGTCCGTCCATAACCATCCGGAATTCATCGTCGCTAACCGATTCGCCGAGTTCCATCAGGCGGTTGAAATTGAGCATGCCCTGCGGTGTATCCTCACCGGCGAAGATGATGCGCTCGAGCATCGGAAACCGTTTTGGCGTCACGCGGCCATCGGTGGCATCTTGAAGCTCCGGACAGAGCCGGGCGATGATGTCGGCATAACTGCTGTCCTTGAAGCCGTCGATCAGCACCAGGGCTTTGGCATCGGACTGTCTGAGCAGGTACTCTACTTCGAATATTTTGTAATTGGTGTTTACAGTTACCAGCACCACCCCGATCTTTGCCGTGGCGAACAGTGTCTGCAGCCATTCCGGCACATTGGTGGCCCATATGGCGAGATGGTCCCCTTTTTTGAGTCCCAGCGCCATAAGGCCTTTTGCGACCCTGTCGGTCTCCTCGTCGAATTCAGCCCATGTCCGTTTGTAAGGCAGCTTGGTGTAGGTGATGGCGGTATGGTCCGGGTGGATGCGGGCCATGTCCTTCAGGACGGCTCCCACGGTCTTTGTAATACTACTCATTGGACTCTCTCCTATTTAAGGTAATGGTATGTTTCAGGATACCATTTTTCCCGGATTTTTTCTCAAAAAACGGATTGAATTATCAAAAATATCATCTACCAAAAGACTGCATAACAGAGTTGCATCCTGTCCTTAAAAAGAAAATCACCAAAGGGAACCATTTTTAAAAAAACAGGGTTTTTTGTTTTACCAGCCATACAAACAGATTAATTCACAACATAACTGAAGGGTAATACCATGAAAAGACTAACATTCGTACTGAGCGTGACACTTCTGTTTGCGCTAAGTGCCTGTGACATAACAGACAATACGTATAATGACTCTGATCTGTCCGGTGTGGCAGGATCTGAAGTGATGATGAATGGTGAAACGCTGAGCAGCGAGTCCATTCTTGAGATTGCTGCCGGCAACGAAGATTTCTCCATCCTGGCCGCTGCTGTAGTTTTTGCCGGGCTGGATGGCGTACTTGACGGCCGCCGTCAATTCACCGTTTTTGCTCCGACTAATGATGCTTTCGAGGCACTGCTGGAAGCGCTTGAGTTGACAGCAGAGGAACTTCTTGTGGAGGAAAACAGGGAACTTGTTACCAGCATCCTTCTCTATCATGTCGCCGCCGGTGCACGGTTCTCCGACGACGTGACTACATCCGAGCAGATCCGTACGCAGCAGGGCTCCTTCATCAAAGTCAAAGAGGACGACGGATTCTTCGTAGGAAATGAAGAGAACGGATTTGCAGGAATCAGTGCCGTGGACATCCCAGCACGCAACGGTGTCATCCATGTTATTGATGCTGTGATGCTTCCCCCCTCCAAGTTCAACCCCGGACAGAGGGAATATGAATCCAAGCCCTACGAATCGATTGTCGATATAGCAGCCGGTAACGAGGATTTCTCCATCCTGGTAGAAGCCGTTCAATTTGCAGGCCTTGTTTCCGTTCTGGATGGCCGCCGCCAGTTTACGGTATTCGCACCGACCAATGATGCTTTCGTGGCACTGCTCGAAGTGCTGGACTTGTCCGCAGAAGAACTCTTCGTTGATGAAAATCGCGGACTGGTGCGCGACATCCTACTGTACCACGTTGCACCCGGAAGCCGGAAGGCCGAAGATGTGGTTACTTCCGATCGCATCCGCACGCTGAACAAATCGTTTTTCTTTGTTCAAGAAGAGGATGGTGATTTCTTTGTCGGCAACGATGAGAACGGTTTCGCACAGATCATTGCCACCGATATATTCGCCCGCAACGGCGTGATCCATGTGATCGATGCCGTTATGCTTCCCTGACAACAGTCGATCGTTCGTAAGATATTCAGGCCATGAATTAAATTGATGACATAAACATCTTTTCTGATTCGGAAACCTGTCTAAATTCCTGTAAAAGTCCCGTGTGCTCGTTTGTGCGCGGGACTTTTTTGTTTGAAAGCAACTTAACGACCTATTGATCAACGTCCCGGAAGTCGTTTTCCAACAGAGACAACAGGAATAACGTGTGCCAGGCAGGGGGCTGCAGCAGGCTGTGGAGAAGGACCGGTACGAGCAATGGGTTCAGACGGACATGCTGAAGATCCAGCTCAGGGCTACGATGCCGATGAAAACGGCCCATCCGATCGTCAGAATAATGGCGGTTCCTAACTTTTTCATAATTTTTCTGGTACTCATTTTTTGCAAGGGAAACTCAAATCACACATAAAAAGATCCCGGACAGCATAAAATCATCTTTAGCTTGCTCAAAGGATCGCAAACGGGATATCTCATTTTGAACAGTTATACGCACGGAGCAACAAAATGTTTTGGCGCAACGCGCAATATCAGTGGGATTTTGTTGCTAACGGCCGTAATCGTCCTGAACGCGGACGATATCGTCTTCGTCAGAGGGATTGTCCGGATCGGTATGCTTCCAGATTTCGGCGATAACACCCCACGTATCCGTCCCGATAAGCCGGTGTCGCTCTCCCCTTTCCAGTTTAATAATACTGCCAGCCCGGTAGACAGCCGAACTGGATTCCTCATCGGTGTTACTGACAGCTACGGCGACGGATCCTCCGATCACTTTCCAGATTTCGGACCGCCGGTGGTGATACTGCCATGACAGCCGCTGGTTCGGGGCAACCAGCAGAATTTTGGGGCTGAGTTTCGGGAATCCCTTGAAATCATCCGGACTCAAATGGAAGAAAAACAACCGGATAAAGTCGGTTGCCTGCTGTTCGTTGATCACAAAAAATCCACCCCAGGGCCGTTCCTGGTCGAACTCGGCAATTTTGAAGCCAAGCTCGGTCAGATAGGAACAAACCTCGTCAAAAACTTCATCCCTGGTATGTTCCTCGTTGAAGTGCAATTGGTCCAAAGTACGTTCGCTCATGGTAGTACGTTTTGCAAATGGTTGTATATGTGGTTATGTAAAGGTGCCAAGTAATGTTGTAATAGGAAGGTGCTATGTAAATGTGCTGAATGAAGGAACTATGCAAATGTGGCCAAGTACATATGGTTATGTAAAGGAAGAGATAATGGCTACGATTTCGTCGCGTTTGGCCTGCATAAGGGCCGCATCCCCCCGGGACTCGACATTCAGCCGGAGCAATGGTTCGGTATTTGAGGCACGCAGGTTAAAGCGCCACTGATCAAAGCTGATGGAGAGGCCGTCCCGCCGGGAAATCTCTCCCACGCCGGCATAATGCTGCTCGACGGCTTTGAGGACGGCTTCCGGTGAAGCGGTTATGGTAAAATTCTGTTCGCCGGTCACCGGGTATCGCCGAATCGCCTCATCCACCAGTTCCGACAGCCGCTTGTCGGTGCCGCTGAGCAGTTCCAGGATCAGCAGGAACGGCAGGATGCCGGTATCGCAGTACCAGAAGCTCCGGAAATAGTGGTGCGCGGACATTTCCCCGCCGTATTCGGCTTTTTCAAGGCGCATGCGCTCCTTGATGAACGCATGTCCCGTTATTGATTCCACGGGCACGCCACCGAGTTGTTTCACTATCTCGATCGTGTTCCAGGTCAGGCGCGGGTCGTGGATAATCTTGGCTCCGGGATGTTTTTTGAGGATCTGCCGGGCCAGAAGTCCCACGATGTAATACCCTTCGATAAAACGGCCCTGTTCATCAAAGAAAAAACAGCGGTCGAAATCGCCGTCGAAGGCCACTCCGAAATCGGCTTCCGCATCCCGGACGGCACGGGCCGTATCCTCCCGGCATTCGGGAAGCAGCGGATTGGGGACGCCGTTGGGAAAGTTGCCGTCCGGTTGTTCGAACAGGAGCTCGCACTGGCAGGACAGTTTTCCGGCGAGGGCGCGGAGTGTGGGACCGGCAGCGCCATTGCCGGCGTTGAGCACCACTTTCAGGTCACGCCTGGCAGGGGCAGCCAGTTGTCCGGTCATCCAGGCGAGAAATTCTTTGGTAATATCGAGCCGGGTGTAATCGCCCCGGTATCCTGGCTTTGCGGGCCTGACGTGTTCAAACGGGCCGTTATCCGCGACCATTTTGCGGATTTCCGTGAGTCCGGATGCGGCGCCGACCGGAACCACGTCGCGCGCCACCATTTTGCAGCCATTGTACTCCTTTGGATTGTGGCTGGCGGTGATCATGATTCCGCCGTCGGTACGATACTCACCGGTGGCGAAGTAGACCATTTCGGTGCCGCAGAGTCCCAGGTCGAGCACATCCACCCCGGAGTTGCGGAACCCTTCGGCAAGTGAGGCGGCCAGTTCCTCGCTGGAAAGGCGTGCGTCGTAGCCGATGACGACACGTGCGGGACGGAAATGTGTGGCGTACGCGCGTGCCAGGGCATCCATAAACGATGCGTTTATCTGATCCGGATAGATTCCTCTGATGTCGTAGGCCTTGAATGCGGAGACATCGCGATGAACGGTCATGATGCTATGAATTGGGTCCGAAGTGGTCGGCGTGGCGCAGGTCCTGCTTCATCAGCAGCTCCGGCACGGGTGCCAGTATGGTGTAGAGGGGCAGTGTGGCAACGCCCAGTGCAGCAGCATCGATGCCGGAGGAGGCGATCTCGAGCTCCGGACGGACTGATTTCCGGGGGATGCGGTGTGGCGGCAGGGCATCAAGAATACGCTGGCGCATCCATGCGAGGATATTTTCAGGAAGGCGTCCACCCAGGAAGATCACTTCCGGATCGATGAGGTATTCGACTGCGGCGATCAGCGGCACCAGTTGCTCCGTCCCGGTTTTCAGCCATTCCATGAGGATGGGATTGCTTTCATCGAAGCGGCTGGCGAGGTCTTTTTGGGATGATGCGGGATAGCCGGCATTGATCATTTTTTGCTTGAGCAGCGGCATGTTGAAATATCCGCCCAGGTGATCATGTTCAAAGCGATGGCCATTATCGGCACGCAGTGAGGAGGGGAAATAGCCCAGTTCCCCTGCGTTGCCGGTGTGGCCGGAATAGAGCTGGCCGCGGATGACGAGTCCGCCTCCCAGGCCGGCGCCGAAATAGAGGAAGAAAAAGGAGTTGATGTGCTTGCCCTTGCCGTACCAGTGTTCACCGATGGCGGCGGCGGAGGCGTTGTTTTCGGTGATGATGGGGAGCCCGAGCCGGTCCTTGAGATATCGGAGTACAGGGGTATGGTCCCATCCCGGAAGGGCATCGGGGTTGAACATGTCGTCACTCTGCATCTTGTCCTTGGTCGGGTCCATGGGTCCGGGCAGACCTATACCAACGCCCCATATTTTCTTTTTGCTTACTTTCTGGTCCTGGATGATATCCGTCACGGTGCTGCTCATCAGGTCGAGGGCCTCCTCTGGCGACGGGAAGTCCAGGTCCCGGCTCATCTCATAACAGATTTTGCCGTTCATGTTGAGCATCACGGCGGTCAGATGGTCCTTGTCGAAGTCGATGCCGATGGAATAGGCCGCATCCTCGTTGATTTTGAGCTGGGCGGCGGGTGCTCCCCTGCCGGATATCTGCCGGGAATGTTCCAGGATAAGGCCGCTCTTCTCCAGTTTCTTCGTGATGTTGGTCACGGTCTGGACGGTCAGGTGGGTTCGGCGGGAGATATCCATCCGTGAGACCGGTCCGTGCAGCCGGATGATCTCCAGGACGATCCTGTTATTGTAGGAGTTGGCGTACTGTAAGTTGGTTCCGAATAGCATAGGCGAAGAGCTGAAATCCGGTTGTGGCAGTGTGAATGCCCTGGTATGGAGTCAATTAATCTGCAAGATACGGCAAACGGGGATGGGAAACAGCTGATAATTCATCCGAAAAATAAAAAACGGGTGTCTTTCCATTCCCGTGCACGGAAAAAGGTTATCTGGCTTCGCGGACATAACCGTAAGTACAAATCGCGTATTGCGCACATACTCTGGAATACGTGTCAGACTTTGCGTATACGTATCAGGCGTAGTGCAAATTCGTATCAGGCGTAGTGCGTATCAGGCTTAGTGCACATAAAAAACGCGAGCCGGCGTTCAACCGACTCGCGTACATTACAGGGACATGTAATTGTTATATTCTATGTAATCAAAGAGTTACCTTCAAAAATCACAGATTCTGCCTGATGTTGACATCAAGCACATGCAAAGGTATGAAATCTCATTCCAAAAAAACAAGTTATTTTTTAAAAAAGTT
>RECX01000286.1 GCA_007693825.1 Balneolaceae bacterium | reverse complement strand
GCCCGCAGCCGCTCCATTGTGATCAACAGGGCCGATCATGTCATTCTTTTCACGGCAACTCCGCTTAACCGAAGAAGCGAGGACCTGCTGCGGCTGGTGGAAATTCTGGGGCTGGATAATCTGAGCGATGACGCCTATAAAACTTACCAGGAGTTGTTGAGCAGCCGCGAGGCAAAAAGTCCGGAAAAAATGGAGGCGCTGAGGGATTATGTACATCGCTTCATGGTCCGGCGCACAAAAAAGGAGCTGAATGAGGCCATCACCCGGGAGCCGGATGCCTACCGGGATGAATTCGGGAGCAAGTGCCGGTATCCGGAAAATATCCCTAAAACGTACAAAACAGAAGAAACCAGTAAAGACATTGCCCTGGCGGAACAAATTGAAAAGCTGATCCGGGGCCTGAAAGGCATCCTGTATGTGTCCAACCTGAAAGCCGATGCCTACGACCGTTTTTCAGAAGATAGAGAGCGGACTTTCCTGAAAAAACGACTTCATATGGGCCCGGCACTGACGCGATACAACATCCGGAACATGCTGCGATCAAGTCGTGCCGCCCTTATTGAGCATCTGAAAGGAACGGAAGCTGTAATGGCCCTTTTTGGTATCAGGCCGTACAAAAAAAACGAAACCGGGAACATAATTGGCGGGATTCGGAGACTGCAAAAAAGCAAACCGGCCACCAACCTGCGCATCCCCCTTCCTGATTGGATGCGTCATACGGATCAGTGGCATCAAGCCTGTGATGAAGAGATCAGAATTCTTGAGAATATTGCTTCGTTGACAGAAAAGATGAGTGACAGCCGGGAGACGGGGAAGGCCAATATGGTCGCAAAACTGATAGAATCAGACGGAATGATCCTGGCCTATGACACGGCGCTGGTAACTTTGCACGTAATCCACCAGAAATTGTGTGAAATGGGGCTCCGGGAGCAAGCCATGGTCGTTACGGGCAGCACTGGAAATGCAAAAAAGCTCCTGAAAAAAACCTTTGCACTTCAGGCAGAGAATATCAGGATGGCGGCATTGTGCAGTGATGCTCTTGCGGAAGGGGTGAATCTGCAAAGGGCATCGTCGGTAATATTCCTTGATATGCCAACGGTTATCCGGGTGGCCGAACAGCGGATCGGACGCGTGGATCGCATGGATAGCCCACACAAAAAGGTTTCCATATACTGGCCGGATGACTCGGATGCCTTCCGCCTGAAAACGGACCGCAGTTTTTATCACAGGCACCAGCTTGTGGAGGATCTCATAGGCAGCAATATCACACTTCCGGATCGCATGGGGGATCATATTGAAAGTTTTTCCGAGGAGTTGCTTACCACCAGGCAGGTCATCACGGAATTCGAGGAACACCAGAAAGAGGAAAAGTCCTGGGAGGGATTTGAAGATGCTTTTTCCTCATTGCGGAACCTGGTTTATGGAGACCGGCCGATCATTGATCCGGATCTTTACAAATCGGTGACGGAAACGGAGGTGGAAGACGGTGCATGGATCAGCATCGTCGGCTCGAAGCAGTCCTTTTTGTTCGCGGCAGTTCAGGGATCGGTTGGTTCGGCCCCGTACTGGGTGTTACGCAAGGGGAGCGGAGAGTACCAAAAGGACATTAGCAAGATTGCACAGGAGTTGCGGCGGCTCTTGCCGGATTCCGTTGCCCTGGATCCGAATGACGAGACTGACAAGCTTGTCAAAGATCATATGAGATGGCTTTCAGGGCACGAAATGGAGATGCTGCCCAATAAAAAGAAAAACGCCATTGATCAGATGCGGTTTCTGTTGCCAAAGTGGTTGAAGATGGATGATGTTCCGGATCCGGACTGGAAAAACCATGTAAAAAGGCTGCACGATCTGGTGTTTCATTCAAGAAGATCACAGTATCCGGGTACAGGTGAGGATATTTCGCTTCCAGAGGGAGTGGATTGGTACGAGCTGGCAAACAAATGGCTGGATGTGGTTCAGCCGAAACTGATTTACTGGATCGAACGCGAAAGAAAAAATCGCAAGTATCAGAATATCAGATTGAAAAATATCAACGGATATTTGCGAAAGAATCCACTTCAAACGGATGAACTGCAGCACATCTTAACAGATTTGCCGGTGCTTGAGCCGGTGGACAAGCGTGTTATTTCAATGATTGTCGGTGCCGAAGTCACTCAATCATGATTACGGTGCGGACGGCACGTTCGCCTTCGTGGTCGAACACCTCGTTGCCGCTGGGATGGTTCACCACGCCATGGCTGCGGATGTACATGGTGCTTGACCCGCCGCCGTCCAGGTTGACCGCATCCACGCATCCCATGGAAAGCATCAGTTCGGCGAGCTCCCTCAGGCTGAGTCCCGCAGCTTTTTCGTGCCGTCCGTCAGCGACCAGGATGATGATGTTCGGGTGACCGGGCTCTGCGGTCTCCGTCCCGACGTGCCGCTCGTCAAAAGTCCGACTTCCGGAGTTTGCAGTATCTGAGCGTCGCAATTCGGAATCCCGTTTACCGGCGTGTCCGGTTGTGACATCCGCCAGGCAGATGGCCGTGCGGGGATGCCGCAGTCCGGCGTGGCGCTGCTCGCGCATGGAGATATAGGATTCACTGGCCACCGGCTCGGGGATGACACTGTTTTCAATGAGCCGATGCGCCCCGGCCACGGCGGTGTGTGCTTCGGGCCAGTCATCCGGCCAGGCATCATCTTCCCGGTTGCGGAACAGCCAGTTTCCATCCTCGTCGATACCGATGGCCGAACTGCCGACAAACCGGAGCTCATCGGGCTCCTCTTTTTGAAATGGATAGACTTCGCCGCGGACTTTGAAGATTCCGGAGCTCACGTATTCCGGGTGATCGGAGAAGAATCCGGCGTTGATTACGGCCAGCGGATCGAAGGCGCCGGCGAATTCGGATGCGGTGAGGTGGCGTACGGGTTCTTCTGGTGGATGGGATTTCTCAACGCGATCAGCCGCTTCCAGTCGAAAACGGGCGGCGGCGGTGTCGGCGTTCATGACCAGCACATTGAGGTACTGGGGTGCTCCGAACAGCGAATCGGAGGTGTACATCCAGGCGATGCCGGGCTCCAGTTCCTGTCGTAGCCAGGAGATGTCCGTCTGTGACTGTACGATGTCCGTCTGTGGCCGTGCAGTGTCCGTCTGTGACTGTGCGGTGTCCATCCGTGGCCGGGCGTCAGGCGCAGTACTGACGGAGTCCACATCCACAAGTATGGAAGGCTCTTGCAAACCGGGGAGGCCGGTCGATGGGGGCAGGAGCCAGGCCAGAGACAGCAATGCGACGATTACCAAACCGGCGTTTTTGTACATCAGGGGTTTTCGGTCACGCATTCCGCAACGTTTGATTGGGGTCATCAGAAAAAACCGCTATAATAAGCTTCGGGAATCACGAATAACCGGCGGTCGGGTTTCAACATAATATAGGGATTGTGATATATAGGAATTGCGATTCAGGATGCAAAGAAAAGAGATAAGAGAAAAGAGATATGAGAAACGAGATATGAAAAACGTACTTCTTTTTTTGCCGCAGGGCTTCGAGGCCTATGAAGCGAGCGTATTCACAGATGTCATGGGATGGAGCCGTGAGGTGGGAGCAGCGCCTGTAGATATGGTGACGACGGCGCTGCGTCCGGAGATTACATGTACATGGAACCTGATCGTGCGTCCGGAGGCGGACTTTGCCAGCATCGACAGCAAAGATTTTGACGCCCTGGCCATTCCCGGCGGATTCGAATCGGCGGGATTCTATGAGGATGTCTACGACGAACGGTTCCTGGACCTGATCCGGGAATTTGACCGTGGCAGGAAACCGATTGCCGCGGTTTGTGTCGGTGCATTGCCCGTCGGAAAATCGGGGGTTCTGAAAGGCCGGAAAGCCACCACGTATGATCTGCCGGATGGGTCCAGAAGAACGGAACTGGCGTCTTTCGGCGTCATGGTGCGGGACGAGCGATTGGTGGTGGACGGGAATATCATCACGTCGACCGGACCCGAGACGGGCCTCGATGTCGCATTCACACTTCTGGAAATGCTGACCGGAAAGGAAAACGTCGCAGCGGTCAGGCACGAAATGAGATTCGGCTGAACAGCAGGCAGGGCAGCATCAGCAAGCAGGACAGCAACGGCAGGCAGGGCAGCAACGGCAGGCAAGGCAGCATCAAAAGAAGGGTGGTATCCGCTGACCCGCCGCCGGCCGCATCCACCCGGACAGGGGAAAATTGCTTCATCATATCTTTAGAATCAGGTGCGATATTCTCAGTAGGGAGTGTGATTGAAAGCTTCAAAAAAAACTTGTTTTTTTACCCCGGAAAGCACCATCTTGGAGTAACACATCAACGAATCGCACCAACGTATATCGTCAATAAAAAAAAGAACTAGCGCTTGGTCGGCGGGCAGCTGGAAGCGCTTCCTTATAAAGCACAGTTTTACCCCTAATTATCTCGTCTATGGCAGCAAAGGGAGACATTATCATCGACATCGAAAGATGTAAAGGTTGTCAGGTTTGTCTGGATGCGTGTCCCAAGGATGTGCTCGAAATGAGCAGGAAAGTGAACGCAAAAGGATATCAGTATACCGTGAAAGTCAATTCCGACTGCACCGGATGCGCCAACTGCGCCATTGTATGTCCGGATGCCGTCATCAGCGTCTATCGGGTCAAGTGACAACGAAACGTAACCAGGAGATCAACCGCAAGGTTGCAACAGTGTGACCATGAAAAAAGAAATCAGACTCATGAAAGGCAACGAGGCCATGGCGGAAGCCGCCATTCTGGCCGGCGTGGATGCCTACTTCGGATACCCCATCACCCCGCAATCGGAGATCATCGAGTACCTGATGAGTGCCAATACGGCCGAACGGACCGGCATGCAGGTGCTCCAGGCCGAAAGCGAAATCGCGGCGATCAATATGGTCTACGGGGCTGCGGGATGCGGAAAACGTGCGCTGACATCGTCCTCCAGTCCGGGCATCAGCCTCAAGATGGAAGGAATTTCCTACATGGCAGGGGCTGAGCTGCCCTGCGTCATCGTGAACGTGGTGCGGGCCGGACCGGGCCTGGCGACCATCCAGCCATCGCAATCCGACTATTTCCAGGCGGTCAAGGGGGGCGGACACGGCGACTACAAGCTGATCGTGCTGGCTCCGTCCACCGTGCAGGAGAGTGTGGATTTCATTCGGCTGGCCTTCGACCTGGCGTTCAAGTACCGCAACCCGGTCATGATCCTCTCCGACGGCATCATCGGACAGATGATGGAGAAAGTGGAGCTGTTCGACCAGCAGCCCCGGCTCAGCGAGGCGCCCGAATGGGCCACCACCGGCAAGAAGCCCGGGGAAAAGAGCACCGTGATCACCTCGCTCCATCTGGAGTCGGAGGATATGGAACAGGTGAACCTGCGGCTTCAGGCAAAGTATCGCGAAGTGGAGAAGCACGAGGTGCGCTTTGAGTCGTACCGCTGCGAGGATGCCGAAGTGCTGTTCGTGGCCTTCGGATCCAGCGCCCGGATCGCCCGCAAGGCGATGGACCTGGCGCGAGCGAAGGGCATCCGTGCCGGACTGCTCCGGCCCATCACACTTTTTCCGTTCCCGGTGGAGGAGGTACGGCGGCTGGCCGGACAGGTAAGCGGCATGCTCACCGTGGAGATGAATGCCGGGCAAATGGTGGAAGATGTGCGCCTGGCGGTAAACGGACGCACGCCCGTGGAGCATTTCGGACGGTTTGGCGGCATGATACCGGGACCCGATGAGATCCTGGTGGCGCTGGAAGCCCGGCTCGAAGAATGGTACAAGGAACAGCCGGCGCAGACGGAATGAGGTGTCCCGTGCCGGCCTTTGAAATCCGGCACTTTTTGGGGTGCCATCTCAAACCCCATCCACAAGAAATTTAAAACGAAACAGCAACAGCGGAAATATTATGGCAGAACAATCGATCATCAGCCCCGAAAACCTGGTCTACAAGAAGACCGATGTCATGACCGACCGGGAACTGCACTACTGTCCGGGATGCGGACACGGAACGGCGCACCGGATGCTGGCCGAGGCCATCGACGAGCTGGGCATCCAGAGCGAGACCATCGGCGTGGCTCCTGTCGGATGTTCGGTGCTGGCTTACTACTACCTGAATGTGGACATGCAGGAGGCGGCGCACGGAAGGGCACCGGCCGTGGCGACAGGCATCAAGCGCGTCTTCCCGGAAAAATATGTGTTCACCTACCAGGGGGACGGGGACCTGGCGGCGATCGGCACCGCCGAGACCATCCACGCCTGCAACCGCGGGGAGAATATCCTGATCGTGTTCATCAACAACGGAATTTACGGCATGACGGGCGGACAGATGGCGCCGACCACGCTTCCCGGCATGAAAAGCTCAACCTGTCCGATGGGACGCGATGTGCTTACCATGGGCAACCCGCTGAAGATCACCGAACTGGTGGCGCAGCTGCCCGGAACGTACTATGTGACCCGGCAGTCGGTGCATACGCCGGGCAATGCCCGCAAGGCCAAACGGGCGATGAAGAAGGCCCTGGAGTACCAGAAAGAGAACAAGGGGGCCTGTCTGGTGGAGGTGGTCTCGAACTGTCCATCCGGCTGGAAGATGAACCCGGTGGATTCCAACAAGTGGATGGAGGAAAACATGTTCCCGTTTTACCAGCTCGGCGACATCAAGGTGCCCGGCAAGGGACTGGTGTCCGACGGGAAGAACGGCAGTTAACAAGCGAACTCAAAGAAAATACGTTATGACGGAAGAGATGATCATCGCCGGTTTTGGTGGACAGGGAGTGCTCTCCATGGGACAGATTTTGTGCTATGGCGGGGTGATGCAGGAACTGGAAG
>RECX01000273.1 GCA_007693825.1 Balneolaceae bacterium | reverse complement strand
CTGGTTGGGCCTCGTCCGGAAAGACCGTATTTTGTGGAACAATTTAAAAAGAAGATACCGCTCTACTCCCGGAGGCTGCGGGTCAGGCCGGGTATCACCGGCTGGGCGCAGGTTAAGTGGAAATACGACGAAAACCTGGAAGATGTAATGGAAAAGACGAAATACGATCTGTTCTATGTTGAGAACATATCGCTGAAAATGGATTTTAAAATCCTGATAAACACCATTATGACCGTATTAAAAGGAAAGGGACAATAGGCATGAGTCAGCAAAAGGAATCACAGGGCAGGGACACCCTGATCATCATTCCCACATATAATGAAGCGGAAAATATCGTCAAGCTCATCCCCCATCTGCTTGGACTGGAGGAACCGGTGGATATACTGGTCGTGGATGACGGTTCACCGGACGGGACTGCGGCATCGGTGAAGCAGTTGCAGGAAAAATACGGTGACCGGATCCATCTGATTGAGCGTTCCGGCAAGCTGGGGCTGGGCACCGCTTATGTAACGGGTTTTCACTATGCCCTGGAGCGGTCCTATCAGTATATCTGTGAGATGGATGCCGACTTTTCCCACGATCCGGATGATGTCCCGAGGCTGATTCGCGATGTCAAAGAGGGGAACTGCGACGTGGCCATCGGCTCCCGCTACATCAAGGGCATCAGCATCATCAACTGGCCGCTGTCGCGGCTGATACTGTCCTATACGGCCAACCTGTACGCGCGGGTCATAACGGGACTGCCGGTCTACGACACCACGGCCGGTTTCAAGTGCATTGCCCGCAAGGTTCTGGAAAAAATAGACTTGAACAAGATCAGATCGAATGGATATTCGTTTCAGATTGAAGTACATTTCCGTGCATACAAAGCCGGATTTACCCTGAAAGAGACCTCCATCATCTTCCGCGAACGAACGGAAGGGGTCTCGAAAATGTCAAAAAAGATTGTATTTGAGGCCGTCTGGATGGTTTGGGTTCTAAAAATTCGCAGTATATTTGGCGTCCTTTAGCGGATGGATCCGGCTGCCGGCAAGACTGTGGCTGCACCGGCCCGAAATGACACATGAGTGATACAGGCGTATGAATTATCTTGATTTCGAAAAACCGATCATTGAGCTGGAAAAGAAGATCTCCGAGCTCAGTGAGCTGAATATTACCGATGACAACGTGCTGTTGCCCGAGATCACGCGGCTGCGTGAGCGTGTGGAGGAGCTCAGGGCGTCCATTTTCTCAAACCTGACCCATTGGCAGCGGGTGCAGCTCGCACGCCATCCCGACCGGCCCTACACACTGGACTACGTGTACAACATCATGGAGAACTTTGTGGAGCTTCACGGGGACCGCAGCTTCAGCGACGACAAGGCCATTGTGGGTGGATTTGCCACCTTTGAGGGCCGTTCCGTCATGGTGATCGGGCATCAGAAAGGCCGCGACACCAAAAGCCGCAAGTACCGCAATTTCGGCATGCCCAACCCGGATGGATACCGCAAGGCGCTGCGCCTCATGAAAACGGCCGAGAAGTTCGGCGTTCCGGTCATCACCTTGCTCGATACCCCGGGAGCATTTCCGGGCCTGGAAGCGGAGGAACGCGGCCAGGCGGAGGCCATTGCCCGGAACCTCCGCGAAATGGCCCTGCTGAAAGTGCCGATCGTCACCATCGTGATCGGGGAAGGGGCCAGCGGCGGCGCGCTCGGCATTGGCATGGGCAATGAAGTGTATATGATGGAAAACACATGGTATTCGGTCATCTCGCCGGAGTCCTGCTCTTCCATCCTGTGGAAAAACTGGGATTACAAGGAACAGGCTGCCCGTGCCCTGAAACTCAGTGCCCAGGACCTGATCAAGCTGAAGGTCATCGACGGCATCATCAAAGAACCCCTGGGCGGGGCGCATCGCGATTATGCCGCTGCCGCCAAAGCCATGCATGACCAGCTTGCCGAAAGCCTGGACCGCCTGTCCAAAATGTCTCCCGAAGAGCTGAAAATGCACCGCATCGAAAAATATTCGAACATGGGTGCCTGGGAGGATACCTCAAAATAAACAGATGTTCCCGGACAGATCCCCCATCCTCACCTATTCCATGACGCTTCGCAGCCGGTACAGCGAAACCGACAAAATGGGGGTGGTCTATCACAGCCGCTACCTGGAATATTTCGAGGTGATACGCACGGAGTTCATCCGCGCAGCCGGCCTTCCCTATGCTGAAATGGAGCGCGACGGTGTGATGCTGCCCGTGGCCCGGGTGGATATCCGCTACAAGCGTCCCATCCGCTACGACGAGCTGATGGAGGGACGGCTTTTGATCTACGACGAACCGACGGTCAAACTGGTCACATACTACGATATTCGTCCGGCCGGCGCTCCGCATCCATCCGTGCTTGGCAAGGTGGAGCTGGTATTTGTGGATATGGCCACGCGCCGGCCCATCCGGGTTCCCGAATCTTTCCTGAAAAAAATTCACGACTATGCAACAATGGCCTGAACATGTGCAGCGTATCGTGTCCCTGGCGCTCGAGGAGGATATGGGTTCCGGTGACATCACGACCAATGCCATTTACAGTGGCAGTGAAACCGGTTCGGCGATGCTGGTGTCCCGGGAGGAAGGGGTGCTTGCCGGCATCGGCCTGGCTGCGTTCATACAGCACGTAGTCAGTGAGGAAGTCACGTTTGAGACCGCCCTGCTGGATGGAGACCGGTTGTCGCCCGGCATGGTCGTTGCCCGGCTGCACGGCCCCCTGGCACCTGTCCTGAGTGCGGAACGCACTCTTCTCAATTTCCTGCAGCGCATGTGCGGCATTGCATCACTGACCCGTCGCTGCGTGCGTGAGCTTGAATCCACGAACACCCGTATCCTCGATACCAGGAAAACGGCTCCCGGACACCGGCATCTCGACAAACTGGCCGTGCGTGCCGGGGGCGGGACCAACCACAGGATGTGTCTGGACGACCGGTTTCTGATCAAGGAGAATCACATCCGCATGGCAGGCGGCATCGGCAAAGCGATTGATCTGTGCGCCTCCTACAGGGAGCGGTACCGCCTTAAAGCCGGTATCGAGATTGAAGTGACCAGTCTGGCGGAACTGCAGGAAGTGCTTGATTGCGGGGGCGTCGATTATGTGATGTTCGATAACATGCCGCTTGACGAAATGCGCGAGGCGGTGCGCCGCGTGGATGGACGGTTCCTGACCGAGGCGTCCGGGAATGTGACCCTGGAGCGGCTTCGCGATATTGCCGGCACCGGGGTGGATTTCATCTCCGCCGGTGCGCTCACCCATTCGGTGAAAGCGATGGATATTTCCCTGCTGCTGAAATGACCGGGAACAGAGATCTCTCCTCCGGATCCGGATTGCATCCGCTCCTGTATTACGTTGTGCTGCCTGCAACGCTGTTTTTTGCCGTGGTTGCCTGGAGCCCGCCTTTTTTCCACAGCAGTCTCGTTGAGTGGCATGAGAGCTGGCAGCGGCTGCTTTTCTCGAGGATCTGCCACCAGCAACTGGATCGCACGTTCGCTGTTCAGGGAATGCCGCTGGCGGTTTGCAGCCGTTGTATCGGCATTTATTCGGTCCTGCCCGTTGCCCTGATCGTTTTTTCGTTTTTTTTCACTGTCCTGAACAAGGCAAAACCTTATATTGTCGGAATATTTGCAATAGTATCGCTGATTGTGATCGTGGATGGAGTTGCCAATCTGCTTCAGTTGTGGCAGACTTCGGATCTCATCAGGTTGCTGACAGGAGTTTTTTGGGGCATGGCAACCGCACTGCTTCTGGTCATTGCCCTCACCACAAACCGTGATCTTTAAACTGGAGGTCAACAGCATGGAACCCGTTCAAAACAAGAGTTTCTGGAATGCTTCTGCGAAAGCAGGGGTGGTTTTCGGATTTGTCGTTTTTCTGGTGTCGACCATCGGCAGCTATATCACCATCCACTCTGAACCTACCGGGAATCTGCTCAGCGGCACCATTCTGGCGTCCGCGCTCGGCTGCCTGGTCGCAATTTTCGGAGGGGTGCTTGCGGTGAAATTCTACATAAACGAGTACGGTCCGGAGATGAAAATCGGACAGGGAGCGGTCATCGGTCTGATGACCGGGATCGTAATGGCGGTTGTTTCGCAAATCCTTGCCCTGATCTGGCCTGTAATCGACGTCGCTTTTATTGAGAACCTGCAGACCGCGCTTATCGCCAATATCGAGCTTTCCCAGCAGATCCCTGATGCCCAGAAAGAGGGCATGATCGATGGCATCTATGCACAATTCCAGAATTTCTACTCAGTCGGCAACATTCTCCAGGGTTTCCTGATGGGTGTCGTCACATACGGATTGCTCAATGTGCTGAGCGGCCTTCTGGGCGCCAAGTTCATGGGCAGGAACCCGCAGCCCGAACTCTAACATTCATTTGAGTATTCATGTCCGAGTTTTTCTCCGGCAGCAGCCAGGATCATCCCCCGCGGGACGGGTCCGGTGATCTGCCTTCTTCAACTGACAGCGACATTCCAACCGGATATCTTCATGAGCAGAGCTGGGCCGAGCGCAACGGTTTTCCGTTATGGCTCATGGCGTTCGTATGGCTGATCATATCGTTTCTTTTGTTTCAGCTGGTGGGCACCGCTGCTACCGTGATCTATTTGCTGGCGGTGAGTGAGGATCCGATGGCGTTCGACACGGCCATGCTGCTGGAGCATCTGGACGTCCTGTTCATTGCGAATTCACTGAGTCAGATCCTGTTTCTCGGATTGGCAACCTGGCTGGTTACCGGACTCCTGACCACCGGCAGCCGGTCAACCTTTTTGCGCCTGAAAGCCGACAGCCGCACGGTGCCCGTAATCCTGCTGACGGCGCTGCTGATCGTCGTAATGCAGCCGCTGGTCTGGCTGCTGTCCTGGCTGAACGCGCAATTTCCATTCAGCGACGGTTACATGATGTTCGAGGAGAGCCAAATTGAGATGCTGAAGAATTTTCTGACCGGTGACCATGTCGTGCTGCTTACGCTGATCCACGTGGCGCTGGTTCCCTCGGTCTGTGAAGAAGTGCTCTTCCGGGGATACTTCCAGCGCGCCATCGAGAAAACGTGGGGAATCTGGGCGGCCATCATCATTGGCGGGCTCCTGTTCGGGATCTATCACATCCGGCTTACGCAGATCATTCCGCTGGCCGTGATCGGAATGCTTCTGGCTTGGATCGTCTGGAAGTCCGGCAGCCTGTATCCCGCCATAGCCGGTCACTTCGTGAACAATGGCGGAAGTGTCATCGTGGCATCCCTGTATCCCGAATACATGACGGAACAGATGACGGCAACGGAATTTCCATCCATATGGCTCTTGTTGATAAGCCTGGGAGCCACTATTATGCTGATACGCGCCATTAACCTAAAATCCAAGCGGGAATAACCATGTTCAGTGATAAAATCAAACCAGATGAGGTCGATAACTGGAAGTGTGTGTACGAAACCAGTATCGAGAGCGAAGCCGGTCTTGTTAAGGCATTCCTGAAAGACCAGGGGCTGGAGTGCGAGGTATTATCAAAGAAAGACAGTGCCTATACCGTGAATTTCGGTGATCTCTCCGCGCTGTTTGTCTATGTGCCGGCTAAACAGGCCGACGATGCGCTGAAGGCCCTCGAGGAGTGGAAAGACGGGAAGATCGACTACGAGGGAAAAGGGGAACCAGACGAGGATGATGAAAACGGTGCCTGAACTAGCCAAACGTATTCTTTCCGCACTGATAGCGGCACCGGTTTTTTTATATGCAGCGTGGCTTGGGGGATGGTATTTCACGGTTGGCATGATGCTGGTCACCATTGTGATACAGATTGAGATTATCGCCATGCTGTCGAGACAGGAGCTGCACACCCGCAAGGTGATGGCCGTGCTTCTTGGCATACCCGTTGTGCTGATGGCCGTGATCCCCGCAACGGCATGGATGATTTTTCTGGCTCTTTTGCTTGTGATCATGGTAACCGAAATTTTCCGTAATCATAAGGAGGGGTGGAAAGATCTGCTGGCGACCATCTTTGTCGGTGTAATGGTGCCGGCACTTGTCTCCGGGCTTATCGTCTTGCGGAACTTCGGGGACGACCGGGTCGGGTTCATCCTGACCCTCACTTTGCTGTTAATGGTATGGAGCAACGACACGTTGGCCTTTTTTGGCGGAAAAACCATGGGCAGGCATAAACTGGCTCCAAAGATAAGTCCGGCAAAGACCATAGAGGGCTTTGTATGGGGATTTTTTGGCGGGTTCGTGGCGCTGGGATTGTGCATGTACTTCATCAGCGACTATCCGCTGTCCGCGGGGGCAGCCATACCGTTTGCCGTGCTCACAGGCCTGCTTGGTCCGGCCGGCGACCTCTCCGAGAGCAAACTCAAACGCGCATCCGGCATCAAGGACTCGTCCGGACTTATGCCCGGGCACGGCGGGCTCTACGACCGCTTTGATGCCATTTTGTTTTCTGCTCCTGCAGCAGCAATTTATTTTTATGCACTCTGCCATTTTTCTCTCCTGTAATCGGAAATCGGCACTGAAAACCGGGACAAACAGATGAACGTATTTATCACAGGCGGAACAGGGTTCATTGGTGGACATCTGGTCCGTCACCTGCTGGCTCGTGGCGACTCCGTTGTCATTGCCACAAGGAATCCGGAAAAACGCAAAGACGAAGAGTCGGTCCGCTACGTCTCCCTTGAGGGGAATCTCACGGAGCATATCGAGGGATGCGATGTGGTGGTCAACCTTGCGGGGGAGTCGCTGTTCGGGAAACGCTGGACAGCAGCGGTGAAGAGGAGACTGTATGACAGCCGGATCCGGACCACGCGCAAACTGGTGGATGCGATGCGGAAGATGGACAGCAAGCCTGCCCTTTTGCTGTCCGCCTCCGGAGTGGGATATTATGGCGACTGCGGCTCCGATAAAATCACGGAAAAACGGGGTGCGGGCAATGATTTCCTTGCGGAGCTGTGCCGGGACTGGGAGCACGCAGCGCTGGAAGCGGAGCATATCGGAATCAGGGTTGTAAATCCGAGGATTGGCGTTGCGCTGGGAACAGAAGGTGGCGCACTGGCCACGATGCTGCCGGTGTTTCGTGCTTTTCTGGGCGGATCCATCGGGTCCGGGGAACAGTACTTTCCATGGATCCATGCAGATGATCTGTCCCGCTCCTTCCTTCACGCCATGGACGATGACAGCATTGACGGACCGTATAATGCCGCCTCACCGAATCCCGTAATCATGGATGATTTTTCCAGAGCACTCGGCGATGTGCTTTCCAGGCCATCCCTGTTCCGGGTTCCGGAGTTTGGCCTGAACCTGGTGCTGGGAGAAGCCGCGAGCATGATCACCACGAGCCTGAGAGTGATTCCTGAAAAAATTACAGAGAAGGGGTTCCGCTTCAACTATGAGCAGGTGAGTGAGGCGCTGCGCCAGTTGCTGCAGGATTAATCCGACTGGCGGGCAGAATCCATCCGGCTGGCCCGCAGGCGGCCGGGTGTGTCATGCAACGGATCCTGTGCCATGCAACGGATCGCCAACCTTGTGGCGGTTGGGATCAACTCAGGGCCGCCGGAACGACCAGCACCGCAAGCCATCCCTGGTCTGTCCGATAAGCTCTTTATCACCGTTTCCGAGGATATCGTTTACGATCGGGTAGCGCATGGACGCAGAGGGGATATCCGGAACCTGCTCACCCGATTCCACCTGCCAGGCATAGACGCGGCCATTGGCAGAAACGCCGACCATGTCGGTTTTGCCGTTGCCGTTCAGGTCGGTGATCATCATGTTGTCGTAGGAAGCGGCCGGCTGGCCCATATTCTGTGTCATCCGGAGATGTCCGGCTTCATTAAGGAGAAAAAGGTTACCATTCTGGGTCTGTACACCGATCATCCGTTCACGTATGCGCTGACTGTTATCATGATCGATGGTCAGGGTCTGAACGATCGGTGCATTGATGATCGGCGCATTGCCGACGTAGACCCGCCGCACATGAAAAATCCCTGAACTCCCCGAACTCCCCGAACCGGCGGCTGCAGATCTGTTGTCCATGCCCGGATCCAGCCCGTTGGTGTTATTATCCAGCGGCACCACCAGTGAATCGGCGAAAAACGGTTCGCGGCCAATAGCGTACAGATGTCCGTCTGAAGCACCTGCAAGGATACGGTTTCCGTGGAACGTGACCGGACCCAGATCGGATTCAATGAAAACCGGGAAGCCATTGCGCAGGTTTCCGCGTGGCGAGAATGCGAAAAGACCGTTTCCTGCCGTGATCCACACACTTTGTTCTCCTCCAAATTCGCGAAAGACGGGTTGCTGCGTGACCTGGACGTTCACATCCTGCGGCCATCCCTGGATGTTGCGGCCCCGCTGATCCAGCACATGCACCTTGCGGTCAGCGGTAGTCACGATCATTTCCGGCCGGCCGTCACGGGCCACATCCGCCAGGGTCAGTGGTGCCGTGATCCGTTCCTCCATGGCGACCGGGAAATTGGGGAGCGGGATACCCCGGTTGTTCCAGGCGTAGATCTTGTTTCCCGCGGCGATCAGTATGGCGTATTGGTTGTTGGCATACCAGTCAAATACCAGCGGTGATCCGACAGGGCGGTCGTTGCCTGTGTTGATTTCGAGGAACCCTGTGCCGTCGGCGGCAATACCGTAAATATGGTTGCTTTCTGTTGCAACGAGAATCTCGTCGCGCGCCCCGCCCCCGATGTTGGCAAGCAGGGGTTTTCCGGTGATCCGGGACCCCCTCAGATCATACACCCATACATCGCGGACCGGTTCGGTCCGATCCTCACTTACGTAGACATCCATCTGGAATGAGAGCAGGTCGCCGCTGCGCACCAGGCTTGCGGTTTTGACATCTGCCAGTGAGCCCAGGAAGCGGGCATGGTTGACCGGGTTGAGCATGGGCTCAAGATAATTGAGCAATCGCTCGGAGCGGGAATAGAGAAAGGCGCTTACCGATTCCGGGTGACGTTCACGCACCTCCATATAGGCGTCATCATAGTAAACAACGGCCCGCCGCCGGCGATCCTGATCCACACGCCGCGCGAGTCCCGATCGTTTGGTGATTACGGCCGCATTGGCCGAACGAAGTACGTAAAAATCGGTGAGGCGGCTATGCGGTCCGCCCAGCAGCTGTCCCAGCACGTTGCTGTTGATATAAAAAACGTCATTGCTCTCCTCGGCGTGCCCGTCCCGTTGCAGATTGCGAAGTATCCGCTGGAAACCTGCCGGGTCTTCCAGCCGGCGCAGATACATATGCTCACCGACGGACAGGAAGCCGCTTGCTTCAAACGCAAGAAAGGCGGTTGGGCGAGCCAGGGTGCCCCGGATTTCGGCAACAAGGTCGGGGTCCGACAGCAGCAGCGAGTCGAGCCGACCGGCCCGGGGAGTATCCTCCGGAATGCGGACTTCGGGTGACTGGTGGAAAATGGCAAAAAAAGCAGCATCCAAAGGGATGTAACGATCCAGGTCGGATGAGGCGGGTCCGGCTGAAAAAGTATTCAGAAAAGCGGATGCATCCGTGTCCGTGATCGGGATGGAGCCGCTCAGAGTTGCCTTTAAGAGCGGATCATCGTACCGGTCGTCCGAGACCGAGAGCACGGCCGGACCGGTACCTTCAAACAGTCCGGAAAAACGCGGCAGGTAGCGGGGTGCGCCAAGCAGATTGACCCACTTTGTCAGCTGCGGCGTATTAAGCAGGTAAGAGCTGTTCTCATGGGGCGCATCAATATGGCCGATCCCCGGATGCTCCCCGAAAAGGGCAAGGATGCTGTTTTCCACAGCGGCGCTGTTCCGGCTGAGAAAAATCAGGTCGCGGATCTGGACCCCGTACATTTTTTGGCGCTCCAGATGAAGGATGTGAATCTCATGGTTGCGGAACTGGTAGCTGTTTTCCGCAAATTCCCTGCGAAACGATCTGGCGATGGGGCCGATGCCGGTACCCGGATCTTCCATGATGAAGAGGGGTTGGAGCTGATGTGAGCCGCTTGGATAGAGTGCAACGGCTTTGAGCGTCACCGGTGCCTGGACCTGGTCCGTTACGTCCGAGATCATCCCGAGGCGCATATCTGAAAGTTCTTCCAGGGCCAGTATCTTCCTGTCCTGCAGCACCGTGCTGACATCAGCGTCGTGAAACAGCATGACCAGAGGCACTTCTTCTGGTATGGCCGACCACCATTCCCGGTCATCGGCATGCTGCGAGCAGGCGGCAAGAAGCAGCAGGGGAATGAAAAAAAATCGAAACGGAAACGTGGATCTTGCTATCATAGGAAAATATTGGGAAATACCCCGACGGGCACAGCGTTTTTTAGAGAACGTCATAATCATATAAAATATCACTTTTTGGATGAGTTTTTTGAATCCAATCTTGCTGGCCGCGCTTGCAGCTGCCGCCATACCGGTCATCATCCACCTGATAAACTTGCGCAAACCGCGGAAAATTGCTTTTTCCACGCTGGCTTTTTTCCAGGAGTTGCAAAAATCGACGATCCGGCGCATCAACCTGAAGCGATACCTCCTTCTTGCCATGCGGGTGATGGCTGTGGCGATGCTGGCCCTTGCTCTGGCGCGGCCATTCCTTCCCTCCCAGGTAGCCGGATGGCTGGGCGCTTCCGCGCAAAGTGACCACGTCGCCTTACTGGTCGACAACGGTCCCAGCATGATGCAGATTGACGAGGCGGGGCCTTACATGGACCAGGCACGCAGTGCCGCCGTCGAGATAGTGAACCAGTCCGGCGGCGAAGCGCGCTTTCTGATCGTCCCGTCGCATGGTGAGCTGGCTTCGGGACGGTTCATGCGCCGGGCGGAGGCCCTGCGATATCTGGAGGAGCTGCAACCTGTCAACAAAGGCGGCTATCCGGCCGAAAGAATGGCCTATGTCCAGGAGCGGCTGGATGATGAACCGGGCGCCCGCGGGCGCGTGTACTGGATATCCGATGCCCGCAAAACGCATCTTGAAAAACTTGATGGTGGATATCGGCCGGCGGAAGGCGACAGCGAATGGAATCCCGTAGTTTTCATCCGCGTCGGTGACAACTCCTTCCAGAACGTGGGGATTTCCGGTGTGGAGGTGGCCGGACAGATACTGGGCGTCGATGTGCCGGCCGGCGTTTCGGTCACCATTCGGAACTTTGGCGGCCAGCCGGTGTATAACCACTATCTCAGCCTGGAGATCGACGGTGAGCGGATCGGACAGTATGAGGTCAGCCTGGAGGGCGGTCAGGAGCGCGAACTGCTTTTTGAAATCATACCCGAGTCGCCGGGCGTCATCCGTGGCAGGGCCATCCTTGAGGGCGGCACCCACACATTTGACCACAAGCGCTATTTCTCCATCGAGGTGCCCGAGAGCAGGAATGTGCTGCTTGTCAGTGACCGCGGGGAGGATGGGACCCGCCGCTCCTATCTGCATCCCGCCCTGATCGCTGCCAGTGAAACCGGCACCCGCATCCACACTTCCTTTACCGATGTGAGCACGTTCAGGGAGTATGATCTGGATACATTTGACGCCATCATCCTGGAAAGCCTGAGGAGCATACCCGATTACCTGCAGGCGGAGCTGGTGCAGTTCGTACAACAGGGCCGGGGGATCCTTTTTGTGCCATCCGAGCAGGGGAATATCGGGAACTACAACCGTTTTCTGGGTCAGCTCAATGCCGGTTCTTTTACGGGTATGAGAGGCTCTTATGGCAGGTTCGAAGAAATTGCCTCCCTGCAGCCGCTTGACAGCGGGCACCTGCTGGCTGCCGAGCTTTTCGAGAACGGTGATGAGGAGCTGCGCATAGATATGCCTGCCATTTTTCACTACTGGCGGTACCAGCGCGATGATGCCCGATCCGGGGCCTCCGTGCTTCGCACGAACCTTGGGGAGCCGCTTTTTGTGGAACACTCTTTCGGTGACGGCATGATCATGGTGGGAAGCATGGGATTCAGTCCCGGCTGGTCCAATATGAGTATCAAACCGATCTACGCCCCGCTGGTATACCGGATGCTGCTCTACGTGGTTGCCTGGGAGCATGGCGGGGTGAGAGAGCATATCCTCGGCTCTCCGTTTGACCGTTATTTCACGGAATTCGGAGCGCAGGTTACCCTGCGTCTCAACGGCGAGGAGATCCGGCCTGAAACGGCGGCCAGTGCCAGGGGGCTCCGTATCCGCTATCCCGCACAGGAATGGCAGCCCGGATGGCTGGAGCTGCAGCTGGATGGGAAAAAAACTGCTATTGCCATCAATCAGGATATATCGGAATCGGATTTTACTTCGTTATCTTTAACAGAAACACGACAATTTCTGGCAGAAATCATCCCCGTGGCGGGAGTGGTCAGCATTGCCGGATACAGTGCTGATGAGATAAGGTCCGCCATGGCAACCATCAGTTTCGGCAGAGAAATATGGAACTGGTTTATTTTTATAGCACTTGCTTTTATGGTTGCAGAATGTATTATTTCAAGGAAGTACCGAACGGAAACCGCTGATGAGTAACAGGGTTTGCATATGATGGATATTGCTACAGTTCACCTTGTAATTTTGGCATTGGTAACACTCGCAACAACGATGATCATGATGGTCACCGCATCCAATGCCCTGCGCCTGCGTCATGTCGAAATCAGCTGGAGATCCGGCAAACTCTTCGGTTTCCCGCTCTTTTCAACCATTTTTCTTGTCATGACCATCACCTTGGCGGCATTGGTGTATGCGCAGCAGCTTTACCATCTCTCAGTGGCCATGGTCTGTTACAACTGGATAGGCCTGACCTGGTTCGTCACCAGCCACCTCATGTCCAAGCGCTATGTCACAGATCACGGGATCGTCAAAAATATCAACGATCCATCCCAAACCGTGGCCTGGAACCGTATCATGGACTATGTAGAGCGCAACGACGGCAAGAATTTGAAATACATTTTTTTCTATCCGGAGCACATGCCCGGCGAGCGGACGCACAGCATACGGCTGGAGCTGGACATCCCCACCGGCAAACGGTTACTGTTTTCGCGCATTATGCAGAAAAAACTTGGCCGCCGGTTCAGCCTCGGTGAATTTGAAAGCACCGGAATCGAACAGCTTAAATGACCATATCCGTTAAATGACCATATCCGTTATATTATTATCCGTCATATCATCATCAACATCATCCGTTATATCATCATCCCCGGAAAAGTAAAGACAGGCAGGTTTATTTGAACAGCGATCTCAAAACGAATATCGAAGAAAAGGAGCGTGCAGTACTTGTTGGTATTTACGGGGACACGACGGACAAAAACCTTGCGGAAGAACATCTTGCAGAGCTTGAACTTCTCACGGATACGGCCGGCGGTGTTACCGTGGAGAAAATCCTGCAGCCCCGGAACAGCCCGGATGTGAGTACTTACATCGGCAAGGGAAAACTGCAGGAAGTGCGCCAGAAAATCAAGGCCGCTTCTGCCGACCTGGTAATATTTGACGACGACCTTTCCCCCACGCAGGTCCGCAATATTGAGCGTACCACCAAGGTAAAGGTGCTGGATCGCAGCGGATTGATCCTGGATATCTTCGCATCGCGGGCCAAAACGGCTGCGGCCAAAACGCAGGTGGAGCTTGCCCAGCTTCAGTATCTGCTGCCGCGCCTCACCCGGTTCTGGACCCACCTTTCCAGGCAGAAAGGGGGTGTGGGGACCAAAGGCGGCATCGGTACCAAGGGTCCCGGTGAGACCCAGATCGAGACGGACCGTCGCCTTATCGGGCGCAGGATCGCCATCCTCAAGGAAAAACTCCAGAAACTGGATCAGCAGCGCAAAGTGCAGCGCCAGGGACGCAGTGATTCGCTGCGGGTTGCCCTGGTCGGCTATACCAACGCCGGGAAATCCTCGCTGATGAACGCCATCACCGAGACCTCCGTGCTGGCGGAAGACCGGCTCTTCGCAACACTTGACTCCACAGTGCGCCGTTTTCCCGTCGGTCATGAGGACGTATTGCTCTCCGACACCGTCGGTTTCATCCGCAAGCTTCCGCACAACCTGGTGGAAAGTTTCAAATCGACACTGGATGAGATACGCGAGGCGGACCTGCTGCTGCATGTGGTCGATGTCTCCTCGCCGATGAAGAAGGAGTACATCCACACGGTTTATGAAACCCTGAAAGAGCTTGGAGCGGACGATAAACCGGAAATCCTTGTCTTCAACAAGGTAGACCTGGTCGACTCACCGGAAGAGCTGGCGGCTATCAGGAAAGAATATCCCGGATCCGTGCTTGTTTCGGCAACGCGCGGGATCGGCCTGGAGGAAATAACCTCGGAGATTAAAAAAAAGGTTGAAAGAAACTATATCTATCGTAAAATTGTCGTTCCAATATACCACTACCACATCGTATCTTATCTGCATGAGGTAGCGGAAGTGAAAAAGCAAACGTACGACGATGCATCGGTCCATCTGGCCGTCCGGATTCATGAAAAGTACTCCGGCAAGTTGAATGAACTGCTGCAGAACAGCAATGTATCCGCCGTTACGGCAATGGATACAAACGGAGAATAAGCCATGAAGGTGCATGAAGTTGTCAGCCAGATCATCCGGCCGCTCAGGGCCATGGATACCGCGCGGGAAGCCCTCGCGGCCATGGCGGAGAGCGGAATGTCCGCGTTGCCGGTTGTCGACCAGACCACCAGGCGGTTCATAGGCGTGGTTACCCGTGCTTCGGCTGAGCAGCATCACGTATCCGGTGGCAGCGTACTGACCATACGCGAGGAAAAAAGCATTGTGACGGATCCCGACCAGCATGTATTTGATGCCGTCAGGCTCATGGAAAAGCACAACCTGACCATTCTTCCGGTACTTGACAGTGATCGCAGCTATGTCGGAGTGGTCGATCGCAGGGAGCTGAACGACCGCATCATCACACTGATGAATTTCACCGAGTACGGCTCGCTGATCACCATCCATTTCGAGGAACGTGACTTCACGTTGTCGCAGCCGGTCCGAATCATCGAAGCGGAGGGCGGGCTGATTCTCGGACTGAGCGTGGAATCCCCCAAAGCACGGCATCCGTTCTACGTTGTATCCATCAAACTGAACCTGACGGATCCCGGACGGATAGTGGCGTCACTCAAACGGCATGATTATATCGTCGACCAGCACAGTTCGGATGACGAGGAGGACCGCAGGTACGAGCAGCGGGCCGACGAACTCATGCACTATCTGAATATCTGATCCTGCGGTACCGCATAAATACCGCTCCTTTCCCGTTATGATTCGGCAGAACTATTCTGCTCCATTTGCTATATTCCACCTTTCGAAACGTAATTGCCAGTGAGAATGAAAGGGTTTTTCCGGGTTGCCATTTTAATGCTGCTGACAGCAGGTATTGCGGGAGGGTATCTCCGCAGTGAGGCCCAGACCGTGCCGCAGCCGGTCCACGAGCGCTATCAGACAGGGGTGAAGCTTTTTTACGAGGGATTGTACGAACATGCGGCCGATCAGCTGCAGAAATTTCTGGAGAGCGATCCCGACCGCAATCTCGCAGAGCAGGCGCACTACTACATGGCATTGTCCCATATCGCGCTGGACTCGCTTCGCTTTGAAGTCCATACCAGGCGTTTTCTTATGGATTATCCATCCGGGTACAACGCCGTGGCCCTTCTGGAGGATATGGCCGGACGCAAATACCGTGATGGCGCCTATGCCGGGGCAAAAGAGGATTACTCCAGGGCGTATGACGTGGAGACAAGAGACAGAAACAAGTCCCGCCTGCTGTTCTGGATGGCGGAGTCGGCCCGCGCCATGGACAGCACGGACACCTCATCCGCCCTGTACGGAAAGCTGGCGGATCGCTATCCCGATTCAGAATGGGCTCCCAAGGCGCTTTACTCGCGCGGTCAGCTTTACCTGGAAAAGGAAAATTTTGACCGGTCCACCGAGGTATTCGAGGATCTGAGGAAACGGTATCCCACCCATCCCCAGACGCGTCAGATCGGAACGGCGCTGGGGGAGATGTACTATCGCCAGGAGCGGTATCAGGATGCCATCCAGTCGCTCCGGAGCGAGCTGGCCTATCTGGAGGATGAGGCCCTGCTGAAAGCGGTCCTGCTGATTGCCGAGAGCCACAATTACCTCGGCGAATTTGACCAGGCCGCCGCGCAGTACCGCCGCTACATCAACCTGAGCCGCGACGAGATGCAGGCCCGTCCCGCGCACTACGGCCTGGGCTGGGTCTATCACAAGCAGCATGTGTTTCACTGGGCGGCGGACTCGTTTGCCGAGGCAGCCACAGGCGGTGACGAGCTTGCCCGGAAGGCGCGGTATTACGAGGCCATCAACCGCAAGCTGGGCGGCCGCTATGACCAGGCGCTGGAGGCATTCCGCAAGTTCGGGGACAGCTACCGGACCGGCTTCTGGGTGGAGGAGGCCTACTATGAATGGGGGCTCACCGCTTTTGAACTGGGCCGGTATGATCTGGCCATTGAAGTGCTTCAGCAACTGGTGCGAAGCGATGTGGCGCTGAAAGACCCGGGCAAAGCCTATTCCCTGCTTGGCGAAGCCTACTTTGCCAACAACGAGTTTTCCCGGGCGGTGCAGGCATTCGAATTTGCCGAGCAGACTGCCGATGTGGATCCGGACATGAAACGGCAGGCGCAGTTCCAGCGGGCCTGGGTCCTCTATGAAAACCATGCCTACCGTGAGGCCGCACGCGCCTTTGAAGCCGTCTACCGCGACCAGCCATCCGGTGAGCTGGCCGCTGAAGCCCTTTTCTGGAGTGCCGACAGTTACTACAACCTGCGGCGCTGGAATGATGCCATCCGGCAGTTCGGGCGCTTTCTGGAGGGCTATCCCGATCATACCTTTGCCGGTGCGGCCGTTTATTCGCTTGGATGGGCTCATTTCAACATCCGGCAGTTCGAACAGGCCATCAGGTACTTTACCTTGTTTGAATCGGATCATGAGCCGCCTCCCATGGCGCTGTTTCCGTATGATATTGATACCCGGCTGCGGCTGGGCGATTCCTACTATGCCCTCAGGCGTTACGAAGAGGCCATCCGCAACTACGAACGTGCCGTGGGTGAAGAGCAGGGCGGCGACTATGCCATTTTCCAGATAGGTAACAGCCACTACCGGAACGAGGAATCATTTGAAGCGGTGCAAAACTTCCGGCGGCTGATCCGCGTCCACCCTGACAGCCGGCTTCGCGAACAGGCGCAGTATAACATCGGATATATCTATTTCCAGATCGGCAACTACGATCAGGCGATCCAGGAATTTCATGAACTCATCAACCGGTATCCGCGCACCAACTGGGCCGCCCGTGCACAATACCAGATCGGTGACGCCTATTTTAATGCCGGAGATTACGAAATGGCGATCAACGCCTACCGGGAGCTCATGGAGTCCTGGCCGCAGAGCCCCCTGGTGGTGGATGCGGTCAACGGCATTCAGTTCGCTCAGCTGGCGGCCGGCGAGGAGGACACCAGCCTGGATATCCTGGAAGAGTTTCTCGATCGGCATCCGCAGACAGGCACGGCCGAACAGCTCCGGTTCCGTCAGGCAGAAAACCTGCTCCGGGCCGGCGATTATCAGGAAGCAGTCCGCTCCTTCCGGCACTATATCCGTGTGACGACCAGCGAGTCGATGATCCCTGAAGCGTGGTATTATATTGCCGAAGCGCATGAGCAGATGGGGCAGCGCGACCAGGCCATTGCCGCATGGACTGAAATAACGGAGGGATATCCGCAGTCCGACAGAATGGATCCGTCTTTGCTGCATATCGGACGGCTGGAACTTGAAAGGGGACGTCATCAAAATGCCGTCAGTGCACTCGAAACACTGGTTGAACGCCAGGGCCGGCTTCAGGTCGAAGCCCTCGCTTTCCTTGGGGATGCGCACCTGTCGGCCGGGAACCTGAACCGTGCCAATGACGCCTATAACCGTGCGCTGGAACGCCGGGCCAGCCATGAGCAGTCGCTGATAGGCAAAGGGCGGGTGGCTCTGCAGCGCGGACAGCTGATGGATGCGCGGCAGTATTTTCAGCAGGTGGCGGAAGCCAGTTCGCTGGAGAACGGGGCAAAAGCGCAGTACTACCTGGGCAATGTGGAGCAGGCACGCCGGAACCATGAGGCTGCCATAGAGGCCTACGCCCGGGTAAGCGCCCTTTACAGTGCGTTTGACGAATGGACGGCCCGTGCGATGCTGGCAACGGCGGAGTCATACCGTCAGATGGGCCAGGCCGGGCGGGCAAGCCAGACGCTGCGTGATGTCATCGAGCGATTTCCCGATACCGAATTTTCGCGCCGGGCATCCGAAAAACTCTAAGGACAGGCCGGCTTAAAACTGTAATGACAGGGATGCCTGAAAACTGTAATGACAGGGATGCCTGAAAACTGTAATGACAGGCCGGCTTAAAACTGTAATGACAGGGATGCCTGAAAACTGTAAGGATATGGAAGGCTGATGAGAAAAACGGTTGCACCTGCGGAAGGACTGAAAGGGACAGTTGCCTTGCCGGCTGACAAATCCATCGCGCAACGTTCCGCGCTGTTTGCCCTGTTGTCACCCGGCCCGTCCCGGATCACCAACTACCCCGCGGCCGGGGATCCCCTCACCGCACTCTCATGCGTCCGCCAGCTTGGCGCCGATGTGACACATAACGGGAATGAGGTGCATGTGACCGGCACCGGTCGCGACGACATCCGGATCCCGGCCGAACCGGTCGATTGCGGCAATTCGGGAACCGTCATGCGGCTGCTGGCCGGAATTCTCACCGGTGCGGGAATCCCTGCAAGGCTTGTGGGCGATGCGTCGCTTTCACGCCGGCCGATGAAGCGCATCATGGATCCGTTGTCCCGTATGGGGGCTGACTTCCGGTCGGCAGATGGCGGGCTGCCACCGCTGGATATCCGCCGCGAAAAACCGTTTCAGTCCATCCGCTTCCAATTGCCGGTAGCAAGCGCCCAGCTCAAGTCGAGCGTGCTGCTGGCCGGGCTTTTCGGGAAGGAGCCCACGCGGGTCCTGGAACCCGTAGCCACCCGCAATCACACCGAGACGATGCTCGGACTGGCCGTTGAGCGGGAGAAGGAGATCAATGTCATCACCAGCAGCCGCCGGCATGTCATTCCCCCCCAAAACCTGGATATCCCGGGCGATTTTTCCGCTGCGGCATTCTGGCTGGTGGCCGGGACCATTGTTCCCGGTTCGGATATCGTTCTGCCCGCAGCGGGTGTGAATCCGACCCGCTGCGCCGCCATGCATATCCTTCGACGGATGGGCGCCGATATCGCCATCGTCGAAGATCATCAGGGTGGGAAGGAGCCGGTTGCACGGTTGCGGGTCCAATCCGCCCGCCTGACACCGGCAGAGATACATCCACAAGAGATACCCAATGCCATTGACGAACTGCCGGTTCTTGCGGTGGCCATGGCCTTTGCCGACGGTGTTTCCCGCATCACCGGGGCCCGGGAGCTTCGCTACAAGGAGAGCGACCGGCTGGATGCGATCCAGGCTGTGCTCGAAGCCGGCGGTGTCCGGGTCGAAGGGCATGAGGATGGCCTGACCATCTACGGCAAGCCCGGCCGGAGAGTACGTGCCGCACGCCACGACAGCCGCCATGACCACCGTATCGCCATGGCCGCTGCCATACAGTCACTCATGGGCGACGGCGACTCGGAAATCGACAACGCGGAGGCTGCCTCTGTCTCCTATCCGGATTTCTGGTCACACCTGGACAGCCTGGCATACCGCTGATCCACCCGCCTTTCATTTCCTGCCAATTCGGCAGAAAATAATTCGATTCACAGACATGGCACTGTTGTTGCAACTACATCAGGCAAAAGTAATGAATCAGTTACCTGACGAATGTTACTGAAAGAATGTTACTGAAAGAATGTTAACGTGAATACGAACCAAACAGAATCAGAATTACTATGGGAAAAATAATTGGAATTGACCTTGGAACCACAAACTCCTGTGTATCGGTGATGGAAGGCAACGAGCCGGTTGTCATCCAGAATTCGGAGGGCGGCCGGACCACACCGTCGGTTGTGGCTTTCTCAAAAGATGGCGAGCGGCTGGTGGGAGCACCTGCCAAGCGGCAGGCCATCACCAACCCGGATAAAACCATCTCCTCCATCAAGCGCTTCATGGGTCGTTTTTATGATGAGGTGACCGAGGAGCAGAAGACCATATCCTACAAAATCATAAAAGCCGATGATGGAACGGCACGTGTTGATGTGGGTGACCGGACCTATGCCCCTCAGGAGATTTCGGCTATGGTCCTTCAGAAAATGAAGCAGACCGCCGAGGAGTACCTGGGCGAGAAGGTGACCGAAGCGGTGATCACCGTACCGGCCTACTTCAACGACGCCCAGCGCAAGGCAACCCAGGAAGCCGGAAAAATTGCCGGCCTGGATGTCAAGCGCATCATCAACGAGCCGACAGCCGCATCGCTGGCATACGGTCTCGACAAGAAGGACAAGAGCATGACCATTGCGGTCTTTGACCTTGGCGGCGGAACGTTTGACATCTCCATCCTGGAACTGGGTGACGGGGTGTTCGAGGTGAAGTCGACTGACGGGGACACGCACCTCGGCGGTGATGACTTCGACAGCCGGATACTGAATTATCTGGTGGACGAATTCAGGAAAAGTGACGGTATCGACCTGAAAAAGGATCCGATGGCGCTTCAGCGTCTGCGGGATGCCGCCGAAAAGGCAAAGGTTGAGCTTTCAAGCTCGCAGAAGACCAACGTGAACCTGCCGTTCATCACGGCGGACAGTTCCGGCCCGAGGCACCTGAGCATCGACATTACCCGTTCCAAATTCGAGCAGCTTGTGGAGGACCTTGTCCAGCGCACGCTCAAACCCTGTGAAAAAGCGCTCAAGGGCGCGAAGCTGAAAAAATCCGAAATTGACCAGGTGATCCTGGTGGGTGGATCCACGCGGATCCCGAAAATCCAGGAAGTGGTCAAGGAGTTCTTTGAGAAAGAGCCCAGCAAGGGTGTGAACCCCGACGAGGTTGTCGCCGTTGGCGCGGCCATCCAGGGTGGTGTCTTCTCCGGTGACGTCAAAGATGTGGTACTGTTGGATGTGAACCCGCTGACACTGGGCATCGAGACCCTTGGCGGCGTGATGACCCGGCTCATCGAGGCCAACACGACCATCCCCACCAGCAAGACGGAAGTGTTCTCCACGGCGGCTGACCATCAGTCGAGTGTGGAAATACATGTGCTGCAGGGTGAGCGTGTCAGGGCGCAGGACAACCGGACTCTGGGACGTTTCCATCTTGACGGCATACCACCGGCGCCCCGCGGCATTCCTCAGATCGAGGTGACGTTTGACATTGACGCCAACGGTGTGCTCAGTGTAAGTGCCAAAGACAAGGGAACCGGCAAGCATCAGAGCATCCGCATCGAAGCCAGCTCGGGCCTGTCTGACGAGGAGATCGAAAAGATGAAGAAGGCGGCCGAGGAGCATGCCGATGAGGACAAGCGGCTCCGCGAGAAAGTGGAACTGCTCAACAAGGCCGACGGCCTCGTCTTTTCCACGAAGAAGCAGCTGGATGAGTACGGGGAGAAGCTCTCCGACAGCAACAAGAGCAACATCCAGCAGGCGCTCGAAAACCTTGAGAAGCTCCACAAGGAGGAGAAGACCGATGAGCTCGAAGCGGCGATGGACGCGCTCAACAAAGCCTGGTCCGATGCATCGGCCGAACTCTATCAGGCGACACAGCAGGCGCAGCAGGAAGCACAGGGCGGCGAAGCCGGGGATGCCGGCGAACAGGCCTCCGGTGAATCCGGCGCCGACAGCGATACGGTGGATGCGGAGTTTGAAGTCGTTGATGACGATGACGATGACGATGACGATGAGAAGGACAAGAAGAAAGAGTGACACGCATCCATCCGTCATCGATTGACAGGCGATTGTCGTCAATTGACAGGCAGTTAGCAATTCAGCCATAAAGAAAGCCCCGGGCCGGTTCTCTCGTGACGAGGGGGCAGGTGCCGGGGCTTGTTATTTCCGTCCTGCTGTTTGCTGCAGTTTTTTTTATCTTGTCTGTTTGGGTGTACCTTGCGTCGGGGTCTGAAGCCGGAATTCCGGTTATTTATGATACGCATTATCTTACGGTGGCGTTATCAGATCATCGGCATCTCTTATCGCAACAAAATCATAATTCTGACTGTGGAACAGACAAGTACCAGGCCATGGAGTCCTACCTCCTGGCAATCCTTTCCGGTCAAGCAGCTGCCGGAATACGAGGATCAGAAGCTGCTCATGCAGGTGTACAAGGAGCTGAAGAGCTATCCGCCCCTGGTCAACTCCTGGGAGATCGAGGATCTTCGGGATCAGCTGGCCGGTGTGACGCGCGGGAAGGCGTTCCTGCTGCAGGGCGGTGACTGTGCCGAGGTGTTCGATAACTGCAATGCTCCGCAGACGGTGAACCTGCTGAAGGTACTCCTGCAGATGAGTTTCATCCTCATCCACGAGATGAATATCCCGGTGATCCGTGTCGGGCGTATTGCCGGACAGTATGCCAAACCGCGTTCCAGGCCGGTTGAAAACATTGCGGGACAAGAGCTGCCGTCGTATCGCGGTGATCTGTTCAACAAGTACGATCCGGATGAGGCGGCGCGCGTATCCAACCCCAAAAGACTGCTGGAAGGGTACAAGCTTTCGGCGCTCACGCTCAATTTCATCCGTTCGCTTACGGAGGGCAAGGGGTTTGCCAACATGAACCATCCGGAGTACTGGGAGCTGGACTTCATGCGCCGCAACAAGTACTACAAGGAGTATGAATCGATGGTGCGGTCGATCACCAATGCGGTGAAATTCGTGGAAACCGTGTCCAACCACCGGATTGATGCGATGCGGCAGGTGCGCATCCACACATCTCATGAAGCGCTCAACCTGTTTTATGATTCCGCGCAGACCCAGCAGGTGCCGCACAACAAGGGGTGGTACAACCTGAGCACGCACATGCCCTGGCTGGGCAATCGCACAAGGGAGCTGGACGGAGCGCATGTGGAGTATTTCCGCGGGATCCGGAACCCGGTCGGGATAAAGGTCGGTCCGCCGTTTGAAAGCGAAGAGATCGTACGGCTGATCGAGAAACTGAATCCCGAAAACACCGAAGGCAAGATCACGCTCATCACGCGTATGGGCAAGGATAATGTCGCTCCCATGCTGCCCGGGCTTATCAGGGCGGTCAACAAGGCCGGGCTGAACGTAATCTGGAGCTGCGATCCGATGCACGGCAACACCTATGCCACCGATGACAACATCAAGACAAGGAGTTTCAACGACATCCTGGCCGAGATCAAGCAGACATTCGAGGTGCACCGCAACGAGGGCACGTTCCTGGGCGGGGTCCATCTGGAGCTGACCGGTGATAACGTGACCGAATGTGTGGGCGGGGCGAACGGACTCAAGGCGGAGGGTTTAAAACGGAACTACAAGACGTTTTGCGATCCGCGTCTGAACTACCAGCAGAGCCTGGAAATGGCATTTCTCATCACCAGGGAGTGGAAGGCCACCTGGAAGGAAAGATAGGTTGAGGCGTTGCCGGATGTGAAATTCTGACAGACCATTGACAGGATGTCACAGCAATGCCGGACGAAGCTCTGACAGTTTGTGAGACGGGCCGGGAAAAAGCGCCGAACAGGCCGCCCGGTTTGTCAGTATGTCCGATTGGTACGGGGTTTGCACTATTGTTGGGTGAAACAGTGAAAGAAACCCACAATAAAACAAACCATTAAAAAGGAGGTAGTTATGACTATCACCAGATATAACCCCATTCGGACTCCGGATTATCCGGCAATGCCGCGATCCTTTACCAGTCTGCTGGATGACTTCTTCAACGATGTGGTGACCAGTGACAGCGGCCGTCTGTATGTGCCGAGCCTGGACGTGTCTGAAACCGATACCCATTACCACATACAGCTTGCGCTGCCGGGACTGAAAAAAGACGACATCAACATTGATCTGCAGGATCGTCGTCTGACCATCACCGGCGAGCGGAAAGAAGAAGCGGATGACAAAAACACCAAGTATCACGTCAGGGAAACGCGGTACGGAAGCTTTGAGCGTTCCATCATGCTTCCCAACAACATCGACCAGGACAAAATCGATGCCCGTTTTGAGGATGGCATCCTGAATCTTGATGTTGAGAAGAAAGAGAAGCAGGTGAACAAGCAGATCAAGGTGAAGTAAAACCCGTGCTGTGTACCTGATTCGCAGTGTGATGAACAAATAATGCAGCCCGGCGGAGGCGGAAGCGTCCTTCGCCGGGTTTTCTGTGTGCGGGCTTGCCTGATTTAAACCTGCCGGAAAACGTGCAGGATTTCCCGTCCGATTTCAACGGCGGTCCGGAGGTACTCCTGTTGCTCATTTCCGGATCCATCCGATGCTTTGGGATCTTCGTACGTAAGCGGGATGCGGGCCTGGGCGCCCGGGACGACCGGACAGTTCTGGTCGGCATCCGAGCAGGTCATTACGGCAACGAATGGCGTGCCGGCCGGGAAGGCATCTTCGAAACGTTTGGAAAAGCAGACCAGGTCCGGCGTGCCGGTACCGACAGAAACGTGGTAACGCGGATTTTCCGGATTTTCCCCGCTTTCTGCCGGTGTGATGCGAAATCCGAGGGTTCGCATGGCATGTACGGCATTGGGATGAAATGCGGTAGCTTCAGTGCCGCCCGAACCGGTCTCCAGCCGCGGGATCTGGTAGGCAACGGCAGCCGCATGAGCCCAGATCTGTGACATCTGGCTTCGCCGGGAGTTGTGGGTGCAGATGAAATTCAGGCGCACCGGCTCTTTGCCCTTGCGTTGTTTGCGGATCTGATCCGTCAGGGATGCAAGGATTGCCAGGCGCGATTCGGGGATGCGATCGGCATCTTCCGTGAGCTGATCGATCAGCTGGTCGAGGATTGGGTCTAAATGTGCCATGGAGCAAAGATAATCTGAATATCTTTAACAATAAAATCTCGCATTAAGCAGTTTTAATCAGCAAAGAAGCAACTTAGTAAAACACGAACATAAGCATACTTACCAGGAGCTTTAGCATGAAAAGTCATTACTCGAAATTCGCGACGGCGCTGACGGTCGTACTGGTGTTTTTGATCATCCGGTTTCCGATGGGCAGCAGCGCTTCCGGTGATGTCCCTTACGATTTCAAGGCAGAAGGAAACGATGCGCCAACGGAGCTGAGGGAAGAGGCCACCGACCTGCTGACGCGTTTCAACAGCGCCCTTGTGAACCTGGCTGATGTCAGCAAGCCCACGGTTGTGATGGTATCCACGGAGCGGACGGTTACCAGGAGGCAGGGATCCATGTTCGACTTTTTTTCACCATTCCGTGATGACCCTTTTTTCCGTGACTTTTTCCCGGACAGGGGTTCACGTGAAAGAGAGTTTCAGCAAAGAGGACTGGGCTCAGGTGTCATTGTCTCGGCCGACGGCTACATCCTCACCAACAACCATGTGATCGATCAGGTGGATACGATTACCGTGACCCTGATCAACGAGAAGGTGCTTCCGGCAACGGTTGTCGGATCGGATCCGAGAACAGACATTGCCGTCCTGAAAGTAGAAGCCGATAACCTGCCGTACATGCTGTTTGGCGACAGTGATGAACTTCATGTCGGTGAAATGGTGCTGGCGATCGGCAGTCCGCTCGGAGCCGCTCTGGCGCATACCGTGACACAGGGTATCGTAAGTGCAAAAGGACGATCGGATCTCAATATTCTGGGAGGCCAGGGATTTGAAGACTTTATCCAGACCGATGCGGCCATCAACCGGGGTAATTCCGGCGGTCCTCTCGTCAATATGCGGGGCGAACTGGTGGGCATTAACACGGCTATTGCATCCCCGTCCGGGACCGGCGGTTTCCAGGGCATCGGTTTTGCCGTACCGAGCAACATGGCGCGCAATGTGATGGAGTCCATCATCGAAACCGGGCGCGTCGTCCGTGGATTTGTGGGCATACAGTTCCAGCCGGTTGACGAAAGCCTGGCGCGTGCGCTCGATCTGCCGCAAGCGCGCGGGATCATCGTCACGGAAGTGGTGGATGATTCCCCGGCAAGTGAGGCTGGAATTCAGTCCGAGGATGTCATTTTGAAATTCAACGGCAGGAACATCCAGTCCCCTTCCGATTTCCGCAGGCGGGTGGCTGAAATGATGCCCGGCACGGAGATTACCCTTACGATCAATCGCGATGGCCAGGAAAAGGACCTCACGGTAGTTTTGGGCGAGTTTCCATCCGATGAGATTGCCGCAGCCGATCAGGAAACCATCCGCGACTTTGTTGGGTTTTCGGTGACCGAACTTACCGCCGAACTTGCACAGCGGCTCAGGATCCGGTCAAATATCCAGGGGGTTGTTGTTGAGGAAGTTGACGCCAACAGTCCGGCTGCCCGGAATGGTCTGCAGCAGTTGGATGTGATCGTCTCTCTGAACCGCAGGCCTGTTACTTCGGTGAATGAATTTCACCAGGGCATATCCGCTATCGATCCGGGAGATGTGGTGCTGCTTCAGATTGTTCGCGGCAACAACAGGTTTTTCATCGCTTTTGAACCACAAAGCTCCTGACCGGGATCGATCGCATCCAGATCCTGTCTTTTCAAAAGCTCCTGTCAGTAACATCGGCAGGAGCTTTTCTTTTTCGGGGAACCGGGATGCAAGTGATGATTGGCAGGGTTTTTGCATGACTACCAGTTGAGTGATATCACGGAATGGTTTATTGATTCGGCAGGATTTCCTGTCGATTTACCATGGAACAGTGTCAGTTTGGCATATTAGTTCGTAACATAGACCATGAACTACAAAGATTATTACAGTACGCTGGGCGTAAAGAAGGGTGCCTCAAAGGACGAGATCAAGAAGGCATACCGGAAGCTGGCCCGTAAATACCATCCGGATGTGAATCCGGATGATGAGACCGCTGCAAAAAAATTCAGGGAGATTAGCGAGGCGTACGAGGTTCTTGGCAACGAGGAAAACCGGAAGCTGTATGATCAGCTGGGGTCGGACTGGAAGCGGTACAAGCAGGCGGGCGGACAGAATACGGACTTCAACTGGCAGGATTGGGCGCGCAGCCAGGGTGCCGGCAGCCGGCAGCATGCCCATTCACGGACTTCGGAGGATTTCTTTGGCGGCGGTGATTTTTCGGATTTTTTCGAGCAGATATTCGGCGGCGGGTTCCACGCGGGACGGCAGGGCCAGCGTCGCACCCAGGCCGGTGCGGACTTCTTTGACCAGTCATTCGGCAGACAGGCCGGACCGGTTACACAAAAAGGCAAGGACATCCAGGCCGAGCTGGACATAACGCTTGAAGAAGCGTATACAGGCACGGAAAAGTCGGTCCGGGTGAACAAAAACCAGATGAAGATCAAGATCCCGAAAGGGATCCATCACGGCAGAAGACTCAAGCTGAAAGGCAGGGGACATCCCGGAAGCCGTGGCGGGGAGCCCGGAGACCTGTATATCCGCATCAGCATCAAGCCCCATGATGTGTTTACCCGGGAGGATGATAATCTGCATGCCGCGGTGGATGTCGGACTTTACCAAATGCTGCTCGGAGGGGTGATCCGGGTACCGACCATGAACGGCCGCGTGAAAATCAAGGTGCCGCCCGAATCACAACCGGGGAAAGTCATGCGCCTGGCCGGATATGGCATGCCGGTCTTCCAGTCAGAAAACCGGAAAGGAGACCTTTTCGTCACGCTTCAGGTTTCGCTGCCCGAAAAACTCAGTGACGAGGAGAAAAAAATGCTCCGCGAACTGGCTGCATTGCGCGGGGAAAAAGTACAGGACTCCTGATCCGGGCCGTAACAGGCTTGCGGCGCCAATCGGCATGATTATGGTTCCTGGTATAGCCGCTGCGTTCCTGACATAGCGTCTACAGCAATCTGACATAGCGTCTACAGCAATCTGACAACACGTCTGCAGCGAACTGACAACGCGTCTGCAGCGAACTGACAACGCGTCTGCAGCAAACTGACATAACGTCAGTACAAAGCAGGAAAAC
>RECX01000185.1 GCA_007693825.1 Balneolaceae bacterium | reverse complement strand
GTCACGCTTGGCGGTTGCTGCATCAGCGGTGATGATCCGGTGTGGGAATGCACCAGGTGCGGGATTCAGATTTTCCGCTCAAAGACGTGACACATTGCCGGCCTGGCTGTTCCGGATACAGATATCAATAATCCCCCTTCCCCGGGATGCAGTGCCGCACCCCGCCGCGCGCGTTGGGCGTGTCACCGTCGTAGCGCGGGATCACGTGTATGTGCGCGTGGAAGACCATCTGCTTATGACTCACAAATTCCCGTAACTATGACCTTGAAGCATAATTAATTGTTACAGGGTTAAAAAAACTGAAGATAAAAAAATCTCCTGAAGCTCAATATCCAAATTTTAATTATAATGAGTACAAGGAGAATTCGGGTTTTTTACAATTTTACTAACACAAACATGACCTTATGGATTACGTAGAAATTGCACTGAAAATAATTATCGGTTTAAGCATTTTGAATGTGTGGCTGGTACGGGCCAATAAATCAACGGACTGGAGAGGCGGAGATGCCAGTAATATTAAAGAAGAGTTTCATGCATACGGACTCCCAAAATGGTTCATGTATGTCATCGGAACACTCAAAGTGATTCTTGCACTGATGCTGCTGGCTTCAATCTATTATCAGCAGGTTGAGCTGATTGCCGCCTACGGAATCGCCATCCTTATGCTGGGTGCCGTATTTATGCATTTTAAAATTGGTGATCCTCTAAAGAAAGCACTGCCTGCTTTTACTTTTTTGGTACTGTCGCTCGTTGTTGCTTTTATTTGATTCCGGAAACAAAAAGAGCATAGAAGTTCCAGGATATCCATCCATTCAATGCTAAAAAAAGAATTGACGGGGCGGACTCCCAAAATCCGTCCCTTATTTTCATCCGTACAAGAAAGGCCACCAGCATCATCATCGCCAATCCTCCGGATGCCATTGTGCCAATGACCGGAATAAAAAGCCCTGTGACCAATCCTGCGGATCCCGATAGCTGCAACGCGCCGGTTAACTGGCGCTGAGAGTCAGACAGTCCAAATCGTTTGAACTCCAGAGCCATGGCCGGTGAAATAAAACACTGCAATCCGTATATAAGAAAGAAGATGGCATCAAAGACTACGATAATCTGCAGGAAAGTACTCAAATCATATTCAAATAAAGGTTATTCACCAATCTGTTTAACTCAGCTTGGGTATTGACGCGTTGACAGTTACCAGATTTATAACATCCGTTATATACAGAATAAGTTAAACATCTACACGCAGCTTTCTTACTCTCCCGATGCCACACTTCAAAGCCCTGCGTTAAATAATTCGTTCACTTCAGATGTGAACAAACTGCGGCCGTGTCAATAATTCTATTTTCAGACGACAAGATACAAGAGTTGAGCGGTAACAAAATCCCGACATACCACATACCAGTTACCACATACCAGTTACCACATACCAGTTACCAGTTACCACATACCGAAAACGATTATCAAAAAACAGTAGTTAGTACCGAAGAAATATTTTATGCAAGACCCGGGAGTCAAGAATTATCACGTAGAAAGATGGGAATAAAAGGTAAAACCGGTTTATCTTCAAAGTGTGGAAAAAGAATTGCCAGCATCTTCACTTACCAGGCATGCTAATTCCCCGAAATCATCCCAGGATTGCTTAGTTTATGAAATATATATACTTATTGGATGGTGGAACAGGTCAGGAAATTTATAAGCGATCCCGAAAGCCAGCCCATCCTTTGTGGTGCGCCAAAGTGATGATGGACCAGCCGCATATCGTGAAAGAAGTTCACCAGGATTTCATTAAAGCAGGAGCTCGTATTATAACCATTAACAGCTACACGAGCACGCCTGCCCGCCTCCAGCGAGATGGTGAGATCGAATGGTTCGAAAAACTGCAATTGCAAGCCACAGAAATTGCGCTGGAAGCCAGAGATGAACTTGGACCAATGGCGGAAGATGTTCAGATTGCCGGTTGCCTGCCTCCTTTGACAGGAAGCTATACAACAGATGAGCGTTCTTTTACGCAGTTAAAGCAGGAATATGAGCAAATAGTTGCTATTCAGGCACCTTTCGTTGATTTATTTCTCATCGAAACCATATCCAGCGTAAAAGAAGCAAAAGCTGCGACAATGGCCGCGCTTGAAAGCGGTAAAACGGTTTATTTGAGCTTTACCTTGTCAGATAGACTGCCGAATCAACTCCGCTCAGGTGAATCCATCGATGAAGCATTGACCTCACTATCACATTATTGTCTGGATGCAATAATGTTCAATTGCTCATTTCCTGAAACCATCAGCGAAGGGGTAAAAGCTCTAAAGCATTTGGATATACCGTATGGCGGATATGCAAATGGCTTTACGTCTGTTGATCCACTGAAGCCGGGTGGAACCGTAGATAAACTTTCTGCCAGACAAGATCTGGACGAAGAAAAATATGCTGATTATGTAATGGACTGGATAAAAAATGGCGCATCCATAGTTGGTGGATGCTGTGAGGTGGGCCCTTCTCATATCGCCTGTCTCCGGAAACGAATAGAAAAGGAAGGGTACCGTATAGATTCCGGCTGACTGGTTCGCGTTGTCTGTTCAACTTCAACGTTCATCGTTCCGCAACACAAATGCCGGAACGTTACTTTCAAAACATGATTGCCACATTTATATATGTACTTGCTTGCATACCTGATCATGAAGAAAGCACATCAATCCGTTTAAGGAATCGAGATGATAATCGTTGCACACGCTGATTGGGGAACAGATCCGAACAAACAGTGGATGGCCGTTGCCCGGGGTTCTGACATAAATAATCTTCTCCTGCATACCCCGGAGCGGGTACTGTCAGCGCGCAGCCTGGTAAAGGAGCTGTGCGGAAACACAGATGCACAATTGTTTATGGGATTTGACTTCCCAATCGGCGTACCGCTTGCCTATGCAAAGCGTCTGCGCATCATCTCTTTCCGGGAGCTGCTTGAAAATGCAGGCAGAGGCAGCCTGTCAAAATTTTTCGATTTGGCAGAAACTGCCCGTGATGTATCCATGTATCGACCGTTCTACCCAAAACGTCCGGGAGGCACATTGAGGAAACACCTTGTCGAAGGACTCGGCGTCGACAGCTTCCATGACCTTCTTCGGCACTGTGACCGTGCTACCCGTTCCCGGGGCGCCGCATGTGCCCTCTTCTGGACACTCGGCGGACAGCAAGCGGGCAAAGCCGCCATTTCCGGCTGGAGGGAAATCCTGCAGCCGGCAATCACTGATCCTTCCACAGACATTGCCCTTTGGCCGTTTGACGGTGATCTGGACGAACTGCTGAGAACAAAACAGATTGTCGCAGCAGAAACCTATCCCGCCGAAGCCGCAATTCAAATTGGTTTAGGAGTGCCGGGACGCGGATGGAGCAAACGGTCTGTGAACGACAGGATAAGCAAAGCCGAAACCATACTCAGCTACGCCGTGAAAATTGATGTATCGCTCTCGAAAGAGCTTCGCAATGATATCGGAGGGGGCTTTGGAACCGGCAAACATGGAGAGGACCGGTTCGATGCAACCATCGGGCTGCTTTCGATGATCGGTGTGATGAAGGGACTGCGCTCGTCAGGAACGCCGCCATCCGATGAGGTGCGGGCCATCGAAGGATGGATTCTTGGACAAGAAACAAGTCAGTAGACGATTATATTATGGAAATAACCGAACTTAATCTTTACCCTGTTTATGCAAATAACCGAACTTAATCTTTATCCTGTCAAATCGCTGCGAGGAATCCGGCTGGAAGAGGCGGTACTTGGTGTGCGCGGACTGAAATACGACAGATGGTGGATGGTGACCGACTCCCGGCAAGGCTTCATCACACAACGGGAAATGCCCGCAATGGCAACCATTTCGGTTCACCTGACCGATGAATTCCTCGTGCTCAGCCACCCTTCGGTGTCCCCTCTTGAAATCGATTTACACAGAAAGACCACCGGACGCATGGATGTCACCATCTGGAAAGACCGGCTCCCCGCCATGGACGAGGGCAGCAAAGCTTCGCTATGGCTGACGGAAGTCCTGGGCAGCTGGAACGGCCGGGACCTCAACCTCTTTCGTTTTTCCGATGAGAGCATTCGTCTTGTGGATGCGTCCCGTCTTCAGGGCGAAGATTCCCATACTGCTTTTGCCGACGGATTCCCTTTTCTCATAACATCTGAAGAGTCCCTTGCACTTCTGAATAAAAACCTGGAAGCAAATGGAGCGTCCAGAATCACCATGGACCGATTTCGTCCCAACATCGTCATTCGCGGTGCGGAGCCCTTTGAAGAGGATGCATTTGATACCCTCGCATCGATCGAAGGCACCTACACGTTCGGGATCAGGAAACCATGCAAACGCTGTCCCGTCACCACGACCGATCAGGCTACCGGAGAACGGATGGAGCCAAAAGAACCGTTACGGACCCTCGCGATGATGAATACCCAGCCTGACCTTCAAGGAGCGTTTTTCGGTCAGAATGCCACGCTGCTTTCAGAAGAAGGAAGGCGAATTTGCATTGGCGACAGACTCAAAGCTTCGAAGAAAGAAGAAAAAGTGCCAAAGGAATAACAAATCGATCAAATGTCACATTTTGAACGGATCCCAAAAAAAAAGTACCTCACTCAAATGTGCCCCATCCAACTGTGCCACAATCAAATATGCCCCATCCAAATGTAACCCATCCAATAGCTGCCTGTCGATAGATTGAAAATTAATTTGGCTCTTTGTGACTCCAGAGATGCAACATAGCTCTTAGTTGCATTTTATTTACATCAATAGATTTTGTTGCAATTTTTTTACATCATTGTTATCATAGGGTATGTCCGGGAAAAAGAAAACATACCATATTCTTATGGGGGATGTAATCGGGAGCAGCGATTACGATCCGATGAAGCTGGGAAGACAACTGAAAGACCTGGTGCGTTCCGCAAACGAGGATCTCAGACATAACACACTTTCGCCTTATGTGGTGACCCTGGGCGACGAGTTTCAAGGTGTTACCCGGTCGCTGGCCGCCGGAATCGAAACTCTTTTCTATTTTGAAGAAAAACGACTGACAAAAGGCCTGGACTTTAAAATGCAGTATGTGCTTCATTATGGAATTATTGACACCGAAATCAATCCGGAATCATCATACGGGATGCTGGGTGAAGGACTGTCGCAGGCCCGAAAAAAACTGACTGCCAAAACACGAGACCGGAAGCGGTTCAACTTCAGCCTGGGCGACAAACAACATTCGGAACAATTGAACCGATTGTTCGGGGTATTGGACGGTATTTCCGAACGATGGAAAAAAGCAGATTATGGCCTGATATCAGATATGATCCAAAATGATAATGACAGGGAGGTCGGAAAGATGCATGGTAAAGATCGTTCGCAGATATACAGACGGCGAAAAACGCTCATGATCCAGGAGTATCTTCTTCTCAAGGAATTCATTTTCACATACATCAACCTGCCATTGTCATGAACTGGTTCTGGATTATCGTCATCTATTTATCCATGGAAATCATCATCAACGTGGTGTTCCATATCGTGAGCAGAAAACTGAAATCGGATGAGAACCGAAGCGTATCCATCTTCAAAGGCATTTTGGAACGGATTTTCCTTATCACCGGGCTGATGATGGGGTATCCACAGGTGATTATAGCTTTCGGAGCATTGAAAATCGGAACCCGCTTTCAAAGAAGCAGCAAGGTTTCCAATGACTACTTCCTGATCGGAAATGTTATTTCCCTCTTAGCTGCCCTCTTCTTCAGCCAAATGGCGCTCAGCTTGCTCTCCTGACAAACATTCAGCGCCCTCTGAACCGATTGTACTCTTAACGAAAATCTGAAATTATGGCACAGCTCCACGAAGACTTTTTAAATCAAAGACTGCAGAAAATCATCCGCAAAAAAAATGTTTACAGTGCCGTTCTGTGTGTTGAAAGCGGGGACGGGCAATTTTCATGGATCGGAGCGGCCGGCGAAATGCAGGTTAACAGCCGGTATTATCTTGCCAGCGTCACCAAACTCTATGTCACCGCAGTCGTGATGCGTTTGGTCGAAGAGCAGAAACTGCAACTGAGTGACAGGATCGCGGAGTATTTGCCTGACAAATACATGGCCGGACTCCATGTGCTGAACGGTATCGACTATTCAAACAAAATCACCATCCATCACCTTATCTCCAACACGTCCGGTCTCCCCGACTATTTCTTCCACAAACAGCCGGATGGAAAAACAGCTGCGGCAAGCCTTCTGGATGGCGTTGATGAACCATGGCACCTTGAGAAAACAATAGAAACGGTAAAAAAACTCAAACCCAACTTCCCGCCAGGGAAAAAAGGCAAGGCAGCGTATTCTGATACAAATTACCAGCTGCTTGGAAAAATCATTGAGACCGTAACCGGCAAAAAGCTGGACGAGGTATTCAGGGAGTTCCTGTTCGATGAACTTGCGTTGCTGCAGACCAGTGTATTTCACGATGTAACCGACGATTCCGCAGTTTCTTTTTATTATAAATCAAAGAAATTATGGATTCCCAATTACATGGCCTCCGTAACTGCGGAAGGCGGAATTGTTTCTACCTCACAGGAATCCATGCTCTTCCTGAAGGAGTTTTTCAGGGGACGTTTCTTCGCGAAAGAGCAGATAGAGAGCATGAAAAAATGGAACTGGATCCTGCCGCCGCCCGGCCTCTTCCTCTTTGGTGTCGGATTGGAAAAACTGTGGACACCCAGAATCATCTCGCCATTCAAACCGATTCGGGATGTACTTGGCTTCTGGGGCCAGACCGGCTCATTTGCCTGGCATCATCCAGAAACGGACCTCTTTTTCACCGGCACTACGAATCAGATAGACGGCGCCGGACACGCGGCCGCTGGAAGCGCGATACTCAAAATCATTAAAGCGGCAATGTGATGTAAATCTTTTCCGGAAATTTCTTTTATTCCATGCAATGCCGGTTCTGATTATTAAAAATTGACGGAGAGTCGTTTGATGCAAAAAACCAATAAGGATGTCATTGTAGTGGGAGTGGCGCTTTTTGCCATGTTTTTCGGCGCCGGAAACCTCATTTTCCCGCCCTATATGGGACTTCTTGCAGGAGTGGACTGGAAATGGGCCTTGCTCGGGTTCCTCATTACCGGAATTGGCATGCCACTGCTCGGTATCATGGCCGCAGCACGGGCCGGCGGTACCGTTGAGCAGATGGGAAGCCGGGTCAGCAACTGGTTCGGCCGCCTGCTGAGCATCGTGATCATACTGGCTATCGGACCACTTCTGGCCATACCCCGCACCTGCGCTACGGCATTTGAACTGGGGATGCGTCCCAACTTCCCCGATTTTCCCATTTGGCTCTTTTCCATCATCTTTTTCGGAATCGCCTTCTGGTTTGCCCTCAACAGGTCGGAAGTCGTGGACAAGATCGGAAAGTACCTGACCCCATTCCTGGTGATTACCCTCGCCTGGATTATAATAAAGGGTATTTTAACCCCATTCGGATCCATTGCCGAAACGGGCCTGGAAGGTCCCACCGGAAGCGGATTCCGGGAAGGATACCAGACGATGGATGCACTCGCCTCGCTGGTTTTCGCCCAGATCATCATCGCCGCCCTGGTATTCAAGGGCTACAGCAACGTCCGTGACCAGGTAAAAATGACCTCCATGGCCGGAGGCATTGCCGCCCTCGGCCTGGGTCTGGTCTACGGCGGGCTCATGTACCTCGGCGCCACTGCCAGCTCCGTGTACCCGCCGGACGTTGAACGCACCTATCTCCTGATCGCCATTTCGGAGGGACTGATGGGCGACACCGGAAAAATCGCACTGGGCCTGGCCGTGAGCTTTGCCTGTCTGACAACAGCCATCGGTCTGACCGCCACGGTCGCCGACTACTTCAGCGGCCTCTCCAAAAACCGGCTTGGCTATCGGCTTATCGCTGTCATTACCGTCGTTTTCAGCGGCGTATTTGCCACCGTGGGCGTAACCACCATCGTCAATGTAGCCTACCCCCTGCTGGTTACCGTCTACCCTGTCGCAATTGCCCTGATCGTCCTGACCCTGATTGGCGGACCGCTCGCATACCGTCCGGTTTACGTCGGTGCGGTCATCGGAGCTCTTTTGACCAGCATCCCCGATGCACTGACCATCATCGGCATCCCGTTAGGCATGATCAACGACCTGATCGAGATGATCCCGTTTGCCAGGGCCGGATTCGCCTGGATCATCCCCACGGTTCTCGGTGCCGCCATTGGCCTTGCCCAGGCCCGGTCCAACCGCCACGACAATCCACCGTCCGGCAATCCTCACTCCAACGATCCATCATCCAACGATCCATCCACTGATCATCGCTCCAACGATCCATCATCTAACGACCCATCCACTGATCATCGCTCCAACGATCCATCATGACAACATACCGTCAGCATGGACAACCCGAAAACGCACCAAAAGAACAGCACCCCGTGAACGCAGACCCATCCCCCAACCCTGAATCTCCAAACCTGGAATCACTCGACCCGGAATCCACCAACCTGGAATCTCCAAACCCTGAGTCCGACAAACGGAAATCCCGCAAGCAGAAATCCCTGAACCCGGAAAAAGCCGGCATCGCCCTGCTGACCGACCACCGGTACACCGCTGCCCGGGCAGACAAAGACGACTGGTACCTTGCCAACATCCTGCGGGATGATGCCCTGCTGCAGGTGGCACTTTCTGATCTGGGGATCTCTTCGGTCCGGGTGGATTGGGCCGACGCCGGCATCGACTGGTCTGCTTTTTCATGTGCGGTTTTCCGCACGACCTGGGATTACTTCGAGCGGATCCCGGAATTCCTGTCCTGGCTGGGAAACATCGAGAATGACACCCTTCTGTGCAATGAAGCAGCGCTCATCAGGTGGAATCTGGACAAGCACTACCTTGCCGACCTGGAGCAACAGGACATCCCGATCGTCCCCACACGATTTCTGGAACCCGGATCAGAGGCGACACTGAGCGATGTCATTAATGAAACAGGCTGGCATGACGCCATCCTCAAACCCTGCATTTCCGGCGCCGCCCGGCACACGTACCGCATCAACCGGACCAACGCCGGCCGCATCCACTCAGAACTGCAACCCCTGCTCAACACGGAATCTTTCATCATCCAGCCATTCCTTGCCGATATCCTGCACTCCGGCGAAGACACCCTGATCCTGATCGACGGAGAATACACCCATGCCGTAACCAAGAAACCCAAACCGGGCGATTTCCGGGTCCAGGACGATCATGGCGGCACGGTGCATCACTGCCGCCCCACCCGGGAACAGATCGAACTCGCAGAGCGAACGATCGCTGCATGCCGGACTGTCACCCAACCTGCCACACGGACTGTCAACCGGCCTGCCACACGGACCGTCAACCAGCCTTCCACAGGGGCTGCCACACGGACTGTCACCCAGCCTGCCACAGGGGCTGCCACACGGACTGCCACAGGGACGACTGTAAGCCGGTCTGGTCCCGTTTATGGCCGGGTGGATATGGTTCGTGACTCCCACGGCGACTGGCGCGTCATGGAGCTGGAACTCATCGAACCGGAACTGTGGCTGCGAAACCATCCGCCTGCGGCCCGGGCCCTGGCACATGCCATAGCACGCTTCCTGAAATCGTGACACAGAGCACTCCACACAGCACACAGCGCCCCTTCTTCAACCCGCCAAATCCCCAAAGATTGGCATTCCCAAGGCATTTCGTCTCTCCATTTCAGACGTGCTTACGTTTCAGGCATGCTTCCAGAAGGAAACGAACCCTCATCACCTCACCAGGTCCAGCGAAACAGCCGCGGTGATTTCTGCACCCAATGCGGTTTCTGATCGACATATCGCAGCCGCATGTGCACGAGCGGCCAATAGAGCCGCCGGTGGATGCGATCCGGACGGATATACTCAGCGATGCCGGTAGCTACCTGGGGCTCCAGTGCGGGATGGGTCAGTTTCGCCTCGGAAATGTACCGGCAGTAAAAAGGCCCCGAGTCCGCCACCACTTTGTGTCGCACTTCAATTTCCAGTTCCTTCTCTTTGAACCGAAGCCGTCGGGCGGGACGAAGCAGGAAGCCGTTCGTCGACCGTTTTTTGAATCCGGTCAGTTCCAGCGTATAGAGCAACCGGCGGTTGTCGGGACTGATAAGCCAGGCACGGTAATCCTGCACCCACTTCTTGCTGCCATCCTTCCCGTTTTTGTTCATAATATAGTACACCAGCGTGCCATGGGGGAAGTGCACCCGGCCCCAGTACCAGTCCCGGAACGACTCCTTCATGGGCTCGCTCCCGAGATTGTGATCATGGTACCCCTCGCCTTCAAACTTCAGCTCCCTCTTCATCAGACCATTCTGGAGCAGGTTGATGCGGCACTGCATACTGGCACGCGGCATGACAAGATTCCAGAGATGGCCTGGCTCATCATCCCCTGATGCGGTAGCAGCTGACGGAGCTGATGATGCTGACGGGGCCGTCTGTGCTAACGTTGCCGCCTGTGCCTTGCCAAGCCCGGCAAACAGCCGTTCGTTGGGATCCATCCCGCTGAATGTGAGCATCCCTTTCAGTTCGTCCCCGGAAGGCAGCCGCTCATTGATGCGCAGATCGTAGCTGCCGAAACCGTCGCTTCCGTGCGTCTCCCGTTCCGTGAACCGGAACGAGTTTTCCCCTACCGTTACGCTGGCTGTCTCCTCATCAAAGGTGCACTTTTCCGGTGGATATTCGCTGAGAGAGTAGAAGATGGGCTCTCCCTTGTGGTATAATGAAATGCTGATGGCCGGATGCCGGTCCGCCTGCGCATCCACCCCCTCCGGATCTTTATCCACGCTCCGGATATACCGGGTGGAAAAAGGGCATCCCTCGTAAAAAATGATCACGACCTGATAGTCACCGTCCTCGGAAATTCCGTCGAAATACCACCATTCGTAACTACCGGGTCGTGATTTGGGATGCCGCGCATCCCTCCTGATATCAGAGATTAATTGCATTCAGTGCTGTACCTCAAGGAAATTGTACTCCTTCGTAGGCACTGATATTTACCGGTGACAGCGTGGAACCGTATTTTGCGTTGATTGATTTCATGACCTCGTTGGCAACCACAGCCGCTCCGCGCGGTGAGATATGAACGCCGTCCAGTGAAAAGATGCCGCCCTGCACAAATCTCGTGTTGAGCAGAACCGCGTCGAATACCAGGCCGGTTTTAGCAGCTTCCAGCACGCTGTTCACATCCACAAAAGCCAGGTCAAAAGCGCTGGCAGTCTCCCGCAGCTTTGTATTGAATGCATTTGTTGCCTGCTGTACTTCCTGTATTTGTGCACCACGGAGGGTGAATTGATCCGGGATGGGCGTGATGCTTCCCAGGCCTTCTTCACGAATTTCATTTTGCGGAACGGAGAGCAAAATGAGTTCGCCTTCCTGCGCCATACGGAACCGGAGCTGGGGAGGTACGGCATCAGGCAAGTCCGGATCAGCTATGACAAATCCGTTTTGTCCGGGCTGGAAATCAGGGATGAATTGCTCAGGCACGCCTTGCGCGGCATAGCCGGCCCGGAGCTGCTGTGCCTGCTCGGCACTCAGTACCAGTCCGTTCCAGGGAACCGTGGTAAAGAACGGAATGCTGGTCACATCCGGGATGTTGATGACGGCCCCTTTGGCACCGCCGGCAGTGAGCGTGGCGGCAACGGCGTCGATGCTGCCGCTGAAAACATTCATCGGGGTGATGTCATTGCCGGCCACGGCCGCAGGATCGCCAATCTCGGCAAAGCCCTGGCCGGTTCCGCCGCTGGTGGCATAGCCAAGGACGTCGTTATTCCCGATCCAGAGGGTAAAGAACGTGGGCTCCGCCATCATGGCATCGCCCAGAACAGTGGCCTGAGGATCGCTCATCAAGCGGCCGAAGAACGGATTCAGGTTGCCGTAACCCGGAATAAGCAGATGAAAAGAACGGGCACCGACAACACCCATGTTGTTGAACGGTCCCTGGACCGTTCGCGAAAAAATATCCTGTCCGCTCTCCGCAGCCGGAACAGGTGCCAGGGTTGGCGTCCCGCCGGGTCCCATGACAAGCCGGAGCACAAGGCGTGCCTGCCCGTCCGCATTGGATCCCACGCCAGGATTGACAAGAGGCTGGAAGAAAAACCCGCCACCCGCCTCTTCCATCTGTTCGGCCAGGATGTTTGGGAACGAGTTAAGCTGCCCGTCGCGATGCAGGGCATTGTCGGCGTATCCGGCCGTCAGGGAATTGCCCACAGCAACATAGTTGCTGAAATCGGCCTGGCCGGGATCAGGGGTACGCTCATTGAGTGTCGGTTCGCACTGGGCCAAAACAAGGATCGCCAGCGCAAACAGGGAAAGTTGAGATAACCGCTTCATAATTGTCGTGTTTTAATGATGGAAAATCTTTCTGGTGGATGCGTGACCGGAATCGAAGGTCACGGATTGAAAAACGGACCTGTTTCAGAACCGGTGGGAAATGGAAAAACCGGGAATCCAGGCGCGTGTCACGAATTCGCCGACCGGCACCGTGCCAAAGGTCCCGACGTCCATGGCATCCTGAGCTGTCTGCTCCCTTGGACTTGAAAGTACGAGCAGTACGGAAGCGTTAAGATCGGTCTGCGGGGTAATGGCAAAACCGAATCCACCGGAAATACCTATCCGGTCAACATCGGGTGTTTCGGGCGTGAGATAACCTTCATCGACCGGGGATGGGTCGTAGTAGCTGCCAAGCCTGAGCTGCAGGCGGTCGTTGAAGTCATATTCCCCGCCGATACGGAAGATCCAGCGGTCGTTGTAATTCCGCGGTCCAATAGAATTAAGCGTTTCCGGATTCTGTTCAAACTCAAAGTCCAGGCTTTCGTAGGCACTCCAGAACGTCAGGTTGGCGTCCAGATTCAGCCTGAGGTCATCCGTGGCCTTGAATCCCAGTCCGAAACTGAGCACGGCGGGAAGCGGCAGGGCTGCGTCGAAGCGGTTGCCTTCAGGGAATGTTCCGCTGAGGGACGTCGGGACGGTGAAATCGGCATCGCCTCCTGAAATTTCCATATCGATCTGAGAACGGTATGCCGCACCAAAGGAGATCTGGTCGGTGATCTTTCCATGGACGCCCACATTGAAACCAATTGCCGTGGTTGTTCCATCGAGTTCCACCATGGGTGTGAAATCATCCTGGGCATCAACCGGTAAGTCCCGCTGAACGTTGACGGCGCCGTAGGCAAAGATGAAGCCGGCGCCGACGCCAATCCGGTCACCGATGCGGTAGCTGAGTGTCGGCTGGACAAATATGGCCGTAAGGGATATTTCACTGAGAAGGAAACGATATTTCCACCCCTCTTCCCAGCGCAGGGCATTTCCATAGGGAGTGTAAATCCCGATGCCGGCCCGAAGGTTCTCAACAGGAGTAACGTAGCTGGCATAGATGCTGAACGGAGTGCGCATCGGGCTGTCCGTTTTGGCTTTGTAGCTGGACGGGGCCGGGGCACGGTAATGGGTACTAATGAAGGTGGCGCTGGATCCAAGAAGGATCGCATTGTGATCGATAGTGGCAAGCCCGCCAGGGTTAAGTCCAATGGTGGCAATATCCAGCGGCATTCCTACCCCGGTATGCCCCATGGCAATTTGTCTTTGTCCCAGCAGATTGAGTTGGTATCCACCCGCAAGGGCTGTCGATGCAGAGAAACACAGTACAAGCAGGCTTGCCGTGACTACGGTAAGTGATTTTTTCATGAGCAATTTCCGATTAATGGCAGTTCGGTGGAAAAAAGAGTTGTCCGCCTCAGGAATAATGAACGCTCTGCCGGTTTGCAAAAACCGGAAATAGAGACTGATCGCGATACCGGATAAACCCCAGATTTATTATGTGCTTATGGTCTTGGCACGTCCCGGCACGCCCGGACGGACAGCCATAATTTAAGGTAATGGGCGGGATATGCCAATAAATAAGTGCAATTTTATCGGATTTTTCTCACCAGATGCAGCCCGTCACGAACGGTAAGTATCACGTTTTCGACATTTTCGTCTTCCGCAATCATACGGTTCAGGCGGTCAATAGCCGCTGCTTTCTGGTCTGCCGGCACATCCTGATCACGTGTTTTCCGTTCCCCGCCATGCACTCCTGATGCCTCAGGAACATCGGCGGCGTGCGTTTGCAGGTCGCTTGAGCAACCCCATACTTTCCCGCCCCAGAATGCATTATCAACAACCAGAAGGCCGCCGGGTGCAAGTCTCGGCATGACCCGCTCATAATAATCCGGATAGTGTTCCTTGTCGGCATCCAGAAACACAAAGTCAATCTGATCCGGCCATGGTGTTTCCAGAGCCGGTCCCATGCATAACCGGATTTCGGCCCGACGGCCGTGTCCATGCCGGTTTGGATCTGCGATGGTGTGTATTGCGTCTGAATGAGGCGTTTTTTGATCGGTGTGTACTGCGTCCGTATGTGGCGTTTTTTGATCGGTGCAACTTTCCTCCGTCATTTCATTGCGGTATCGTTCAAAAAAACGGCGGGCGATACGCGCATACTTCTCATTCGTCTCACAGGTGACCAGCATACCATCAGGTGGAAGCGCCGTGGCCATCCACAAGGAGGCATACCCGGTAAATGTACCGATTTCAAGCACCGATCTGGCGCCGCTGATGCGAACCAGCATATTGAGGAAGCGGCCTACCACCGGACCGCTCAGCATGTCATCGTAGCGCAGCTCTCGTACGGTTGTCTCCCGAAGTTCTTTCAGCAGTGCGGGCTCCCCGCGCATCATAAGCCCGGCATATCGGGATGCTTTTTCAAAAAAACTCATGGGGCGACAATTTGCAGGATGATCTTGCGAAGTGGCAGGCCGTTTTCCGCAGCTGCAGACGGAACGCGTTGCAGTGAAAGATGAACCGGCAAGGTGTCTGCCGCCCCCAAAGCGGGCAGCAGGCGTGGAGCAAGCTCCTTTCTGAGCGAATGACGGACCACAAAGATACCGGTACGTATTCGCCTTGCCTCCAGGCCGAAAGGCAAAAGCAGCTCTTCCAGAATGTCTCCGAGCTTTTTTTCGCTGAATGCTGCCGTCACGAAAATGCCGGCCGTTATCCCCGGCTCGTAAATAAAATCCGTGCCGGTATGTTCCGATATCACAAACAGGGCCCGGTCCAATGGCTCGTTCCGGAATTCAAAACTCCAGGGACCGGATTTTTGCAAGCTTGATACCTGATGAACACAAGCGGCCGGCGAAAGTGATGCAGTGGCCTGACAGACCATGGCAAACAGAGTAGCAGACACCAGGCACAGGGTCAACGCCAGTGTCCGACTAACATCTCGCAATATGCGTAAATGCCTACGGGAGCTGCTCATGGTAAGAATCGCTGTGTCGCCGGGACTGTATCCGGCGAGGGAACCCGGAGAGACCCGGGAAGTGATTTCAGATTAGTGACTGATTGTTAACGACTGATAGTTAGCGGCGGATAGTTAGCAACGGATGGATAGCGGTTGCAGGATAGCGGTTGCAAGATAGCGACTGCAAGATAGCGGCGAATGGATAGCGGCGGATGGATAGCGGCTGCAGGCCATCGGCTTTTACTGCCGCTCTGTCATCTGCATTGCATCGCAATCACCTTCACCTTCACCTTACGAATAATTTAGGATAAAATGACCAGAAATGAATGCCCCGGGGGGAAAAAGACGCATGAAACGTGAATATGCCCTGGTCCCGGGTTGTATGGGAAGGACAAGCTATCGGATGAGTTACCAGATGAACGGAGCCGGCCGGGCTTGATTCAGGTGAGACTAATCTGGTGAGACTAATCAGGTGAGGCCAGATTTATGCTTAGTACAGGTAGATCGTGCCCTGGTCTTCTTCATAGCGGCAATTTGTCACAAAACAGATGGTCTCAATGATGTTTTCCAGTTCGCCCGGACGGGGAAGGTAGATTGTCAGGGGACGGTCTCCCAGGATCTCATCCTGAATAATTATTTCGGAATCATAGCGCCGTTCCAGCTCGGCAGCCACTTCGCTCATGGAGATGCCTGAAAAATAGAACCCTTGGTTGCGCCATGCGAGGGCCTGATCCGTATTGACAGGCTGGGGGTCCAGGGGTTTTGTGTTGTGATAATCAACCTGGGTGGTATGTCCCGGCTGAACCAGTGTGTGAAACTCCGGTTCCAGAAGGGATGCCAGTCTGACCTGGCCGTCAACAAGGGTAAGTGTTGTTCGTCCGTCCGGGTCATCGGACCAGGAGCGCACATTGAACCGGGTGCCCAGCACTTCCACCCTTGCTGTCTGCGTCTCCACAACAAATGGCTTCCCGGATGGCTGTACTTCAAAATAGGCCTCGCCGTGCAGCCGCAGATCACGATGGCCATTACCGAATGTCCGGTTCCAGGTTATTCTGGATCCGCTGTTAAGCTCGACACGGATTCCGTCATCCCAATGAAAAACAGCGTATTCTCCCCGCGGGGCCTCCATGCTGACGGGCATGAACAGATACCACATGATGAACCCTCCGAGCAGAACCGCTGCCAGGGCGGTGATAAAGGCATAGGTTTTTGCGGCAGTGGCTTTTGCTGCGGAGCTTCTTGACCTGAGGTGACGTGGACGCATTTTGAGTCCTCCTGTCCGCCCGGCCAGCTGCAGCCGTTTCCGGAGCAACGCCCACTCTTCTTCGGGATTCACACCTGTGGCATCATGACCAGGCTGTTCCCTTCGTCGCGCCTTTTCCCAGATAAGACGCACCTCATCCCCTTCCTTTCCGGAGAAATGCTTCATGATATCATGGTCCGGCCGTTTCATATTCCTTTCAGATTTCACTCTTTATTCCGGTTTTCACCCTGTGACTTCCACTGGTTCAGTTGTCCGCGCAAGGTGTTCAGTGCACTAACGATGTGGTTGTTTACCGTACGTGGCGCACACTCCATCACTTCTGCTATCTCATGGTGGTCGAGCCCTTCGAACCGGCTAAGCTCAAACGCCTCACGCTGCCGTGGAGGGAGGGCCTCGATCCATTGGCTCAGCCGTTTTTCCAGCAATCCATCACTATCCAACCGAATGGATTCCGGTGACATCTCCTCACTCGGCTGCTCCGAGGGAGCAACATCGTCGAGGCGGACCGGCCGGCGCGAGCGGATCAGGTTAATGCTCCGGTTTTTTACCATGCGGTAAAGCAATGCCTTCAGGGATTTTTTTTCATCAAGCCGGTCGCGGATATCCCAAAGATGGGCATATACCTCCTGGAGGATGTCCTTTGCGACATCCGTATCCTTCACAAAATTCATTGCGTATCGCATAAGCGGCTGATAAGAATCCATGAAAAGGTCGTGAAACGCCTTTTCGTCTGACGCGCGGATTTTGCGCGCCCACTGCTGATAATCTGTTGCCTTGGCCATACAGTGACTGGATCCTTATAAAAATGGTATCGTATACGATACGAATTTTTTCCATCAATAGGACCCGAACAAGGCCGGAGGCGGCAGCGGGCGGCTTACCGCGTTTGTTTACTAATTGTTTTACACAGCAACCGGGACTTATGACCAGTCTTTCGCGGTGATACCATATCATTCTTCGGGACGGGTTATCGGATCTGAAGGAATTGTCTGTTTTTTTCGTATGTTAGTGCCTTTATTTTAAGTATAACACCTTTTCAGATGAACAAACCCGGGATCATACTTGCCTCATCCAGTCCGCGCCGCCGTTTGTTGCTCCGGCAGATCGGGCTGTCCTTTGATGTGATCCCCGCAGATATTGGAGAAGAGGTCACCCCTGGTTCCGATCCGGCGGACACGGTAGAAGCACTTTCCCTGCAAAAAGCGCTCCTGGTGGCCGAACGGCTGGATGGACGTAAAGAAACCGAGCCCGGATCTTATGCCGGCAGGCTGGTCATTGGCGCCGATACCATTGTTGTGCGGGACGGGCAAATACTCGGCAAGCCCACTGATCCGGATGACGCCGTTGCGATGCTTCAGTCACTGAGCGGACGCACACACCAGGTCTATACAGGTGTGGCCCTGGTTTATGGAACCGATGTTGCCGGCTCTGTCGGTGATAAGCCCCAAACCGTATCCAACCGAAAAGGATTTCAACACCACGTTTTTCATGAACGGACCGATGTCACCTTCGGCTCGCTGGCCGATGAGGAGATCCGGGCGTATGTGGAGAGTGGCAGCCCCATGGACAAGGCCGGATCCTACGGGATACAGGATGACCTCGGGGCGCTGTTTGTTGCGCGTATTGACGGCGACTACTACAATGTGGTCGGTTTTCCGCTGTTCCGTTTTTATCGCGAAGTCAATAAGCTGCTACCCGGCGTCGTTACACCTTTTGTAACGGCAACGGGTATTTCATGATTACCTCAAGTGTTTCATCCCCGGCGACGCCATGTGCGCAAACCGTGGGGCGGCACTCATGGGCCCTTGTCCTTTACTGCCATCCTGGAGCGTCATGTGCCGGAAAGCGGCGCTGATCATCCGGAAAAAGCATCATTTACCAGAATCGACTACCTGATATGCAACACGTCCGCAGTTTTTTTGTTTTTCTGATGCTGACAATAGCACTTGTCATTTTGCCGGGCCCGGGGCTGCAGGCTCAGACCGGCGCCGGGGATTTCTCACTCGGCAACGAGTTGCTCCGGCAAGGCAAGTTTGAGGAGGCATACGAGATTTTTGAACGGATGCTCCGGGAAAACCCGCGCTCCTATGCCGTTTATGACCGCGCCGCGACCGCCCTGGTCCAGCTTAAGCGGTATGATGATGCCATTCAGATCACCAAAGAACGGCTGGATCGTGTGGGTGACGACAGCAATACGCGCATCAAACTGGGGGAGATCTACGATATTTCGGGCAGGCGCGATGATGCCATGGAGACATGGAACCACGTACTGCGTCAGAATACGGAAAATGCCCAGGTTTACCGGCGTGTGGCTGAAACCATGAACCAGCGGAGGCTTTTTCGTGAAGCTATCCGGGTTTATGAAACGGCAAGGGAGCTGGTTGGCGATGCCAATCTCTTTGCTTTCGAAATTGCCAACAATTATCTCGCCATCGCCGATTTTGAATCAGCCATCAGTGAATATCTTGATATTATCGGCCGCGACAACCGGCGCATGAGCCTGATTCAGCGTCAGCTTCTGAACTACGATGAACGAAGGCTGTACGACACTGCCATCCTGCTGACCGAGGAACGCCTTGGACAGCTTTCACCCGGCAGCGAAGCCGACCTTGGTTACCGGGATTTTCTGGTCTGGCTCACCATGGAGCGCGGGCTCTATCGCCGGGCACTGGCGGCAGCGCGAACCCTGGAACGTCACAGCAACAATGAGCGTCACGCCATGTTCCGCATGGGACGGGATTTGCGAAGCCGGGGGCAATTTGAGCTTTCCGAGCAGGCTTTCCGGTACTATCTGGAGCTTGACGCGCATCCGCTCCAGGCCCGAAGCCATGAAGAGCTCTCCCGCACCTATCAGGAATGGGCCGGATATCTGACAGACCGTAACCTGGATTTTGACGGTGCCGCCGACTCCCTGTACCGAAAGGCATTTGACGCCGTGGATCAGCTTTCCGGCCGGTTTCCACGCTATGACCGGATGATGCAGACGCTGGCGATACAGTCCGAACTGGCACTGGACCATCTCAAAGAACCGGAGAAAGCAGCGGTGTACCATCAGAAAATGGAGCGTATTGCCAGAAACGACTCCGAAATGGCACTGGTTCACTATGTCGAGGGACGGCTACTGCTGTTCGACGGAAATTTTTCCATGGCAAGGGTGTCATTCACCCGCAGCAACCGGATTGCCGATGGAGGGGAAATCGCCGACAAGAGCCGCTATTACCTTGGCCTGGGTGATTTTTACAACGGCGATTTTACCTATGCGCGGATGCAGCTTCGGTCCCTGGAGCGGCAGAATTACTCATGGTACGCCAACAATGCCCTGCAATTACGGTTTATCATCCAGGAGGGACACGAGGAAGGCGGTGAAAACAGTGAGCTGCACCGCATTGCCCGGGCCCGCTATCTCTATGACACCGGACACTATGCCGAGGCGGCCGACCTGCTTGCGCCGGTGCTTGAGGAACCGGCTGCCAACCCGCTTCATGGCGAATCCATGCTGCTGCTCACGCAGACGCTGCGCAGGATCCATCCCGAAATTGCTTTTCGGGTCGTCGACCGGCACACCCGTCGTCCATCCGTGCGGCAGGCCGCCGGCGAACGACTGCTGTGGGAGCGCGCCCGGTTGGCGGAAGTGGTCTATATCATGCAGCAGCGCGATGCGGAAAACAACCGGTCTGCCGAAGGTGTGGTTCCGGCCGGACTTTTGGCCTATCCGTTTTCTGCCGAAGAGCGGTTTTATGGAAGGGATGAAAATCCAGGCCCGATACTGCTTGGCGCCGACGGGGTCACCGGTTATTATGAAGAGCTCCTGTTACACTATCCGGAAGGATATTACTCCGATATCGCCAGGAACCGGATCCGCGACCTGGAGCGGCAGGCTCGGGAGCTGTGATTTTTTTCTGCAACAAGACCACCACTTTAGTGACAAAGGGAATACGTATCCACCAAAAACAGTGATGATTTTATGGTATCCAGAACTTCTTCCGGCTCCTGCTTAACCCATCGGTTTCCTGTGGCAGCACTGCTTGCGGTCATGCTGCTTGCGTTCGTGCCAGCAGCACATGCCCAGTCTGCCTACGTTCTCATCCCGATGGATGACAGCCAGCGCAACCACCTGAAAGCTTACGGAGTAATGTTTCAGCATCTGCTGGATGGCCATACGGGAAAATGGCTTCTTAATTACCGCGGGGGCAGTTTCCTCGCGCCGCAGACCGAAGCCATGGTACGGCAGAGCCGGGTCCGGGGCGTCTCCATTGAACAGATTCCCGCAATTCGGGCCAGGCAGATCATTGAAGAAGTAGAACGTCCGAATGTAAACATGTCGGTGGTGGAACTCGAAAAAGCGCCACGGATCGCAGTCTACTCGCCTGATCATGCCCTGCCATGGGATGACGCCGTGACCCTTGCCCTGACCTATGCCGAAGTTCCCTATGAGACCATATACAACAAGGAAGTGCTCCAGGGGGCCCTTGAGGATTTCGACTGGTTGCACCTGCACCATGAAGACTTCACCGGGCAGCATGGAAAATTCTGGTTCGCCTACCGCAATCAGCCCTGGTATATCCGGCAGGTGCGTGACCTGGAGGATATGGCCGCCGAAATGGGATTCGAAAAGGTTTCCGAGATGAAAAAGGCCGTGGTGTGGACCATCCGGGAATTCATTGAAGAGGGTGGATTCCTTTTTGCCATGTGCTCGGGCACGGACACGTTCGATATCGCGCTGTCCGCCATGGAGGTCGACATCGTCCCGACGCAGTTCGACGGTGATCCGGCTGACCCGGATGCCAATGAAAAACTGGATTTCCGAAACACACTTGCTTTTACAGACTTTGAAGTAACCCTGGATCCGGCCGAATACCGTCACGGCAACATAGACATACTCGACGTGCAGCAGCGCATGGCGGAGGTTGACGAAGAGATGGACTTTTTTACGCTCTTCAATTTTTCAGCAAAGTGGGATCCGGTCCCGACCATGCTCACACAGAACCATGTCAGCAGCATCAAGGGTTTTTACGGCCAGACCACTGCGTTCCGCAAGGAAACCATCAAGAGCAATGTGGTGATCCTGGCACAGACACCGGGGCGTAATGAGGCCAAATACATCCATGGCAATCTTGGCGAAGGGTTTTTTACGTTTTATGGCGGACACGACCCGGAGGATTACACCCATCGCGTTGGTGATCCCCCGACCGAGCTGGAGCTCTTCCCCAACAGTCCCGGGTACCGGTTGATCCTCAATAATATTCTTTTCCCTGCAGCTCAAAAGCAGGAAATGCAGACGTTGCGCGAAAAGCTGCACCAGCACCAACTTTATCAGTTTGCATCCGGGCAATGAGCATCAGGCCAGTGAGCATCAGGCTCTTGTGAATACAACCATTGAGTATCCGGCTATTGAGAATCCGGCCCCACTTAAAGATCCATTGCCTTGGGCATTCTCTCAGGATCAGTGATTTCTTGTTGGGGTCAGCTTCTGCTTTCTCCCTCGAAATGCTTTTTAGCCGCATCCCAGATTGCGTCCATTTCTTCCAGGGTAGCATCTTTGAGGTTTTTTCCCTGCTTACTCAGCACCTCTTCGATATACTGGAAGCGTCGCTTGAATTTTCGGTTGGTCAGGCGCAGGCAGTCCTCGGAATTCAGTCCTGCAAGTCGTCCCACATTCACCATCGAAAATAGCAGATCGCCGAATTCCCCGGCCTTTTCCTCTTCATCCCCTTTCTGTGCCGCTAATTTGAACTCTTCGATTTCCTCTGTTAGTTTGGGCCATGCCTCTTCCCAGGTCTGCCAGTCAAACCCCACGGCGGCGGCCTTTTCCTGCATGCGCTGCGCCTTTATAAGGGCGGGAAGCGTATCAGGCACCCCCTGGAGCACCGAACTTCGTTCTTTCTCCTTCATCTTGAGATCCTCCCAGTTGCGAACAACCGTGGCAGAATCGCCGGCGTGGGTATCTGCAAAGACATGGGGATGCCTGCGGATGAGCTTCTCCTGGATCCCGTAGATGACATCGCCTATGTCAAAGCGTCCGGCTTCACGGGCTATTTCGGTGTGAAATACCACGTGAAGCAGGAGGTCTCCCAGTTCCTTTTTGAGTTCGACAGGGTCGTCATTGTCGATTGCTTCAATAGCCTCGTATATTTCCTCTACCATCAGATCCTTGATGGATTCGTGCGTCTGTTGGCGATCCCAGGGGCATTCCCTGCGAAGGATCGCCATGATTTCTACGAGGTCGGTAAAACTGCGGGAGGGTCTTCTTGGTTCGGACATGTAACGTTACGAGAGTGAATTCAGCTCCCATCTCTTGAACGATCCGCCATAGAACTCGGACAGGTCCGACAGGTAGTCACACAAATCACTTATGGTTTGTTGATCCGGTGATGCCAGTGCGTGTGCAAGGAGAATCCAGCAGGAGCCGGCAGGCATGACATTTACTTCCCAATGCTCTTTCTGCAATCGGGCTGCCAGGTAATATGCGGAACTTTCCTCGTACAATTCAATATAAAAAACGATCGGCCTTTCCGGTTCAGCTGGTCTGTAACCAAAATCGGGATAAAACCCTTTATCATTGATTGCTTTCATAATCGGAACGATGTGCTTTCGGGTGTCGTTAATCTGGCATCGATAATGCTAGAAGTCAGACAGAAATAAATTACAAAGGTTCCAATCTTCATACAAAATTTATATTTCTTTTGTATGGAATTTTTTCAAGAGTATTACTTCCATTTTGGACAGTATATTTTTCCTTTTCCCATTACGCTCTTATCTCCAAGATAATCGTATACTTGCCCTGAACAGCGTCTGCTGATTTTCCGTATGGCAAAGAGCGGTACCGGAACGTCTCTGAATTTGCAAGAAGCATTCAGGCGCAGAGCTTTTGTGAATTCCATTTGAATAACCTGATGAAATTTACGGCAATAATCAGTATCATCCCTTGTCGGGGAACGGCACGTATGGTAATTCTGTAAGAGCTGTTACTGCAACAGCTGCGCTGATCAGGTTTTATTTTCAGCTGGATTCAGAATTTTTATAATCCTGTTTCTCCTGATCGCCTCTGCGGCACTTAAATTTTGCGCTGGAATGAACCGCACTGGTACATGAAATGTTATTGACACGTAACAAAGAAGCAGATCCCTGTGCTGCAAAGCGTCTGTGATTTTCATAAAATCATGTTTTTATTATGCACAGGTTCTTAATTGAATTGGTGATAATAATTTGCATAATACGGAGCATCTATGAGCAACAAACTTCATGAGAACATTGACACTGACAAATATCCTTATATCAACCGGGGATTGGAGGGTATCGTCGCTTTTTCTTCTACAAAAAGTGCTATTGATGGTGAAAAGGGCGAACTGATCTATGCGGGCTACAATATTGACGTACTCGCTCAAAAGGCCACATTTGAGGAGGTTGCCTTTCTTTTGTGGAACGATCGCCTGCCAACGGCAGAAGAACTGGATGTTTTAAAGGAAAAGCTGATTTCTGAACGTGAACTTCCCGAGTCCGTGATCGATTATCTCAAAAGCACCAGCAAAGATGCTGAACCCATGTCCGTATTGCGTACCGCGACCTCCATGCTGGCTGACTTTGATGAAGAGGCACCGGTTGATAATCCTGACGCCAACATGCGAAAGTCCATTCGCATGACGGCTAAAATGCCCACAATAATAGCCGGTTACCAAAGAGCCCGTGATGGTAAGGATATCATCGCTCCCTTGAAGGAAGGCAGTACAGCGTACAATTTTCTCTACATGCTCAATGGTGAGCGACCCGGTGATAGTACCGAGCGGACCATGGATATCTGCCTCATCATCCATGCCGAGCATGGGATGAACGCGTCCACTTTCACTGCCCGGGCTATCTGTTCGACCCAGGCCGACATCTATTCTGCCGTGACAGGGGCGATAGGGTCTCTGAAGGGTCCCCTGCATGGAGGTGCCAACACCGCAGTGATGAAGATGCTGCTCAAGCTGGACAAAGATGCTGACATTCAAGGATACATCAAAGAACGACTGGCCGAGCGAAAAAAAGTAATGGGATTCGGCCATCGCGTTTATCGCACCGTCGATCCAAGAGCGAAACACCTTCAAACCATGGCCAGGTCTCTTGCTGAAGAAACCGACAGTGTCTACCTCTACGAATGGTCGGAAAAGATCACGGAGGTCATGAAAAAAGAAAAGGGGATTGACCCCAACGTGGATTTCTTCTCCGCAACGGTGTACTATTCCATGGGAATCAAGCCCGATCTTTTCACATGTATCTTTGCCATGAGCCGAATTACCGGCTGGACGGCCCACTACATCGAACAGGCCGCCAACAATCGTCTGATACGTCCAAGGCAGCTTTATGTTGGTGAAAAGAACCTCCCGTGGACTCCGATTGAAAAGCGGTAGTAATCCTTTTATGCATTTCCCCATGCCTGCATCCGTTGAAGCGGCACAAAAAAAGGTACTGGCTTACATGCTCCGTAAAGGGGCTCAGACCGAATATGGAAAACGATACCGTTTCTCGAAAATATCCGGTTTTGACGAGTATGTCCGCCAGGTACCCATGGTCACCTATGAAGATATCGAACCGTACATTGAGCGGTTAAAAAAAGGGGAACATCACCTTCTCTGGCCAAACAAAATCCAGAATTTTGCCGTATCTGCAGGCACTACCGGTAAGGGCAAGCACATTCCGTTGAGCGAAGACCGCCTGCGGAGCGACCAGCGCTTCATGCGAAAGGTCATCATCTCCTACATCAAGCAGAATCCAAATTTCCTGCATTTCTTCATGGGCAGTCACGTAAGCCTGCCCGGAAATATCGAACGGCTCGATTCAAAATCCAATATACGGCTGGGCGAAATCAGCGCATACCTTGCCAAGCTTTCACCCGGCTGGCTCTCCCTGTTCCAGGTCCGGTCGCCTCAGACCATGATACGGGAAGAGTGGACTGAAAAATTTGATCGAACCCTTGAGCGTGCTGTACAGTCTGATGTACGCAAGATCGTTGCGATCCCGTCCTGGGCATTACGTTTTTTCCAGAGGGCACTGGAGATTACCGGCAAAAAGCACATACGGGATATCTGGCCGAATCTGCGACTTCTGATTTGCGGCGGTGAGGCGCTGAACACCTACCGGCCCCATTTCAACCAGCTGCTTGAGGGGCTGGACATGGACTACATCGAGAATTACGGCGCCTCGGAATCATACTTCGCTTTCAGCGACGATTTGAAACGTACGGATCTGCGCCTCATCGTTGATAACGGCGTTTTTTATGAATGGATACCCCATCCAAAACAGTATAAGGACAAACTTCAGGGACAGAAAACCATTCCAACCTGGCAGGTTGAGAAAGGAACCCCCTATTCCCTTGTGATCACCAGCAATTCCGGACTCTTCCGGTACATGATCAATGACGTAATTGAATTCAGGGATATTGAGCAGCCACGAATTAAGGTGGTTGGACGCGTATCCGAGATATTCGACCGATTCGGGGAGGCGGTAGAGTCCTATGAAGCTCAAAACGCCCTTGAAGCGACAGCAAGGCAAACCGGTTCGGAGTTTTCCGTTTTTGCCATGGGCGGCCTGATTGATCCGGATATCAGAGCGCCTCGGCATTACTGGTTCATCCAGTGGGTCAAAGAACCCGAAAACATGGAAGAATTTACCCGTCTTCTCGATGACAATCTTCGCAATATCAACCGGCATTATCACAATCGAAGGGAGAGCATGGGTATCCACCCGCCCGTCATACTCAATCTCACCAAGGATGCCATGTACCAGTGGCGTGAAAAGCACCAGTCCCTGCATGCACAGACCAAAATGCCCCGCATTGTGGACAATGAAGAAAAAATCACCGATATGATTGCCCTATGTAGAAAATCGATTTCTGATACTGATAAAAAAAATGCCAGCTGACAAACTCTTAGCGTTTGCTAATCAATAACTTATTTGCTCACTCCACTATTTTTTCTTGCTCGGACGCTCATTGTGAAGCAGGCAATTTATCCGCTTGTTTTTTTTTCTTGACAATAACAGTAATTGTGCAATATCATTGAGCAATATGTAAACACCCTTTACAAACCACGGGAGGCCATGGATTATTTTCCTCGACTAGTAGAAAAAGAGATTGCACGCTCACTTCAAACAAAACCTGTAACCGTCATAACCGGATCTCGTCACAGTGGCAAATCCATGCTGGCGAAACAATTGCTATCAAAAATACGCGGCAGGGAAACGCTTTACCTGAATCTGGAGCATCCGTCAGACCTTCAAAAGCTGGACGATCCGGACTGGTTCTTTGAAGCCCAGATTGACAAGCTTATCTGCATTGACGGGATTCATCATGTACCGGAATTATTTTCCGTACTGAAACGTACGGTAGACGAGAAAAAACGTCCGGGCATGTATCTCCTGCTTGGTGGTGCCTCCAAGGAATTGCTGGGACAGGATACGCAGGCGCTGTATGGCTATATCAATTACATTCATCTTCCTCCTCTCCTGTATATGGAGGTAAATGATAAAACCAGTTTGGAAACATACCTGACGCGTGGCGGATACTTTCCGTCTCTCATGGCCGAAAGCGATGAGAAGTCGATGGAATGGCGTCTTGAGTTTATCAATTCTTTTCTGCAGCGTGATCTTCCGCAATTTGCAGGGATCACACACCGGACCATGAGGCGGTTGCTGCCCATGCTGGCCAACAATAACGGTCAGACCGTCAACTACAGCAAGATCGGCACCTCGCTGGAGGTCAGCCACAACACGATCAGGAACTATATCGATGTCCTGAGTAAGATGTTCATGGTTACCCAGCTGAACGCCTGGCACGGAAAATCGAACAAAAGGCTGGTCAGGTCACCGAAAATCTACATTTCTGACCCGGGAATTACCTGCGCCCTGCTGCAGCTTCAGAATTTCGATGCCGCCTACGGCCATCCTATATGGGCCTCGCTATGGGAGTCAGTGGTCCTGAAGCACTTGCAGACACATTTTCCCACCTTGTCGCTCTATTTCTACCGGTCAAGCTACGGAAACGAGGTCGATATCATTATTGAATCGGGGTCGATGGTGGTAGCCATTGAATGCCGCTCATCGATGAAACCGGAATTGTCCTCTGCCAACAGAAATGCCCTGAAGGATATTCAGGCAGATCTGACATTCATCGCCGCACCGGTGAAAGAGAGCTATCCGATTTCAGATGGCGTGGTAGTCACACCTCTGAACGAACTTTCAACACAGATTTCGGATTTTCTCGGACACGGGTAACGGGAACGAGTAACACGAGAAACCCTATTGCACCGGGCTGTGTCGTCTCCATTTGTGTCATTATTTAACAACAAAATTGATGACGCGATTCGGTACGAAGATTTCTTTGACAATCTGTCCCTTATCGAGATGCCTGCTGACCGACGGCT
>RECX01000323.1 GCA_007693825.1 Balneolaceae bacterium | reverse complement strand
CCGGGATGCTGTCCTTGCTGTGGCCCGGGATGCGGTGTGTGTGCGGCCGGCGTCCGGTGGTAAGTATGGGATCCTGAACATCATAAAGGAACCTCCCTTGGTTTGGGTTTTCGATTACTTGATCAGGATCATTTTTCCGATGTCGCGGAAGCTCTCGCCTCCGTTGCTTTGCACCTCAATCCGGTAAATGTAGGTTCCGCTGGCGTGGCGCGACGCATCCCAGACCGCCTGGTGGAAGCCCGCCCGCTGCTGCTCCTGCACCAGCACTTCTACGCGCTGGCCGAGCAGGTTGTAGAGGGTGAGCGTCACCTGTCCCTCCACCGGAAGCTGGTACGGGATGGTGGTGGACGGGTTGAACGGGTTGGGATAATTGCTGCCCAGCGCGAATTCGTCCGGCAGGTTGGTCAGCTCCTCGGATGCCGATGTGACCGACGCTTCCAGCAGTGCGGTGAGGTCGTGCTCGTTGAAGCGGAAATGTCCGAGCGAGAAGAGCTGGCGTCCGCGCAGGTCCACTTCCGGATCGAAGTGCAGGCGCAGGTGGATGAGGTTGCCGGTCTGTGTGAACGGATCGGCCGTGGCCGCTGCCAGCAGGTACTGTCCCTCCTTTCGGTTGGACACGAACTGCAGTTTTTCACCGGCGGGTGTGTCGAGCCGCTCGACTTCGGTGACGGCCACCGGATCGAAATCCAGGGTCAGTTCGGTGGCCCAGGCCGGACGCTCGCCGTCGAGTTCGATTCTCAGGTCGTAGAAGGCGTCGTTGCCTTCGAGATGCAGTGTGAGTCCGGCCAGCAGGTCCTGTTCGATGACGCGCCGGCCCATGCCGGGGAACCCGCTGATGTTGCCGACGACAAACTGCAGGATGTAGGAGGCGTCCATGGCGGTCACCGTGCCGGTGCCCATCACGTCGGCCGCCTGCCGCTGCGAGCCGGTCAGCTCGGCCAGCCCGACCAGGTACTGGAGGATCAGCGAGGCGTCAAACGCGGAGATCATGCCCGATTCGCTCACGTCGCCCAGCAGGATGCCGGTGCGGTCGGTCAGCCACGGGTCGTATTCCACAAAACCGGAACCCATGGTGATCTCATCCCCGAGTCCACCCGCATTCGGCGCGCGCGAATCCGTCACCCTGGGTCCGCTTTCGTGTCCCCAGTAGTTGTTGACGGCGGTGACAGTGGATGAGGATATGCTCTGCAGGCCGGCGTTCTGGTTGTCGCGGATGTTGCTGAAGCGGATGACCGGACTGGAGTTGCCGCGGACGTAGATACCCACCGGGTTGGAGTGGATCTCCGAGTTGTTGATGGTGGGTGAGGCATCGGAGATGTACATGCCTCTCTGGCTTCCATGCGCGCTGAACAGCGAATCGATGACGATGTCGTTGTCGCGGATGTCCAGGTTCCAGCTGCCGTACCGCACGATCACATGCGCCATGTACGAGTCGTTGTTGGAGCTGCTGTACAGGCGCAGGTTGCTCCAGTCGCCAGGAGAGGGCACTGTGGCGGTGCTGTCGGCGTTGGTGTCGCCGCCGTAGGTGTCGTCTTTCCATGAGGTGAAGACAATTTTGTCGTCGGCCTTGCCTGCCGCCAGGATGCGGCCGTCGATCTGCATGTATCGTCCGTCCAGCTTGAAGATAGTGCCGGGCGCCACTTCCAGGAGCCGGTTGCTGCTCACGAAGACATGATGGTTCCGGGCGACGAATACCGGTCGCTCACCGGCCTCCCGGTTGATATCCTGCGGCACGGTGAAGCCGATGCGACCGTAAATGTTGCTGCCAAGTTGGATTGCGTTGGCGGGATAGGTATTGCCGTGGATGCTGTTGCCCGAGTAGATGTTGCCGTTCGGGTTGCCGCTGCCTTCCAGGGAGAGCTGGTTCTGCACTCCGAGTCCGAACAGGTTTCCGGTGATGGTGTTGTCGGTGATCAGGGCGCGGGAGCTGTAGATACCCACATTGGCATTGTCGAGCACCTGGTTGCCGGTTATCACGAGCAGTGTATCCACGTTGTCGTTGAGACTGGTGATGTTCAGTCCGTGTCCGTTGTTGCCTTGGATTGTATTGCCGGAGAAGGTCTGCGGTATGTTTGCCAGTTGGATGAGCACACCGTCGTCGCCGTTCTCCTCGATGATGGTGGAACTGACCTCGCGGAACGAACTTCCGGAGGTGGCATGGATGCCCTGTGAGCCGTTGTTGCGGATGATGCTGTTGCGAACCGTGGATTCATTGCTTCCGAACATGTAGATGCCCTCACCGCTGTTCTCTTCGACGGTAAGGTGCTCGAGAACGACCCGTCCGTCGGTCTGGATCTGGAAACCGCGGTTTGAGGAGTTGTGGCTGTGGATGTACCGGATCGGGTGCTGCATCACCACCCGAACGATCACATTGGTGTTGCCGTAGCTGACCACGGCGTGTTCCAGACGGGAATTGCCGGAACCCGGCTGGAAATCCAGCTGGCTCCAGTCACCCCTGCGGGCTTCCTGGTCGTCGTCGGGATGCTGCGTGCGTCCGCCCCAGGCCGTATCGCGCCATGAGGTGAAGACGATCGGCTCCTCTTCGGTGCCGACGGCATCCAACTCCGCAAAGAGCCGGATCCAGTTGGAGCCCTGCACTTTGAAGATCACGCCCGGATCGATCTGCAGGGCGTTGCTCACGGAAATGTTTTCGATGGCAACATAGACCGGTGCCGGCATGGCCACAGGGAACCGGTTCATCATGTGTCCGCGGATGCCGGAATAGACGGCAACGGCGTAGTTATAGGTGTTGTCGGTGAAAACGTTGCCATCGTCGTCGTTGGCGTCGGTGTATATGTTTCCGAGCCTCCCGGTAACGCCGATGGGATAGCGGTTTTCGCGGAAGGTATTGTCCACGAAACGGGCGCGGGAGGAGACGATCCCCTCTCTCTGGTTTCCAATAATCTGGTTGCCGATGAACTGTACGTCACCGGTTTCGGCGACTGAGTTCACATTCCATATGCCCGCCTGGCCGTTCTCGCGGATAATGTTGCCCGCGAATGTCTGCGGGATGCGGGCATCGGGGGTAAACACACCATGGCGGTTGTTGTTACGGATGGTGCTGTTGGACACCTCGCGGAAGGCGCTCCCGCTGGTGGTCTCAAGTCCGTCGCTGCCGTTGTTCTGGATGATGCTGTTCCGGACAATGGCCTCATTGTTACCGAAAATGTAGATTCCATTGGAGCTGTTGTCCTCAAAAACGCTGTTGACGAAGGTGACCCTTCCGTCGGTCTGCAGCTGGGCGCCGTGGCCTGAGGAATCATGGGACCGCACATTTCGCACGGGGTTTTCCATGATCACGCGGAATACGAGGTTGTTGGATCCGTATCCAAGTACAACATGCTCCAACCGCGAACTGCCGGAGCCGGGCTGGAAATCGAGCTGCTGCCAGTTGCCGCGCGCCGGACCCTGGGTGTCGCCGGGATCGTGGGTCCATCCACCCCAATCCGTGTCACGCCATGAGGTAAAGACGATCGGCTCATCGGCCGTACCCACGGCGTGCAGCTCGCTGAAGATCCGGATCCAGTGAGAGCCCTGAACCTTGAAAATCACCCCGGGATCGATTACAAGGAGGTTGTTGACGGAGATGTTCTGAACGGCGACGTAGACCGGCTCGGGCATGGCGGCCGGGAAGACGGTGCTCATGGTGCCGCGGATGCCGGAGTAAACGGCGACGGCCTTGTCAAACCGGTTGCCTTCGATGATGTTGGTGTCGTTGTCCTGGTCGTCGGTGTAGGTGTTGCCGAGCGGACCTGTGACGCCGATGGCGTAGCGGTTGCCGCGGAACTGGTTACCGGTGAAACTGGCAGCGGTGCTGATGATGCCTTCGGTACTGTTGTCCTCCACCAGATTGCCTTCGAAGACGATCTTGGTATCGCTGTTTTCGATGCGGGCTCCGTCTCCGCTGTTGTCGCGGATCACGTTGTTGCGGAATAGCTGCTCGCCGGAGGCCGTGGTGTTGGTGACGCCTCCGCTGCCGTTGTCGGCGACGAGCGTGTTTTCCAGCAGACGGATTACGGCCCGGATGGAGCTGGCGTCAATGCCGAAGTTGTTGTTGAAGCGCAGTTCGGAGTTGCTGATCTCCAGCTTGTAATCCGATGTGGCCCGGATGCCCGACCCCTGGTTGTTGTTGGCGACGATGTTGGACATGGAAACGGTGGCGTCGCCTGAAATAAACTCGATTCCGTTGTTCTGACTGTTGGTGATTTCAAGGTGGTTGAGGGTGTAGCTGCCATCCCTTGCGTAGATGGCAGCATTGCTTCGGCCGCCGAAGCGTATCAGGGCGTGCTCAATCACGGAGCCGGTGTTGCGCAGGTAAATCTGGCTCCAGTCGCCGTTGGAAGGCACGCTCTCGGGGTCGCCGTTGGTGTTGCCGCCGAAGCTGTCGTCTTTTTCAGAGGTGAATACGATGCGGTTTTCCGCCGTGCCCTGAGCGTTCAGCAGCCCGAACACCTGCAGCCGCACGTTGTTGCCGAATTTGACGATGACGCCCGGCTCGATGGTCAGCGTATTGCCGGCTGTCACGTCAATGTTGCTGCGGATCCAGTAGACGCCGTCGCTCCAGGTCTGGTCGGTGGTGATATTGCTGGTGATTTCGGTTACGGCAAGGTCATCGGCCAGGATGTTCCACGGATCATAGCTGACAAAACTGCTGACCCGATCGCCCTGTCCGCTGGGATTGGAGGCCGGATGGAACGGTCCGGAATCATCCCCCCAGTAGTTGCGCGTGGCGTCGAGGGTGCGTCCGGCCGCGGTGATATTCCGGACGCCGAACTCGCTGTTGCCGGCGATGCTGTTGTTGCGGACGACGGGACGGGTGGTGCCCAGCTCCACGAAATGCATCCCGATGCGGTTGTCCAGCACCTGGTTGTCCGTGATCGCCGGGAACGCCTGGTCGCTGACAAAAATACCGAAATCATTGTTCTGGATGAGGTTCCCGGTGATGACCGGACCCGTGTTGATCGGGACGCGCACCCCGCCGCCGCTGTTGTCCGTGATGGTGGAATTCCGCAGTTCAAAATTGGAGAACAGATCCGAGAAGACGCCGTAACCGGTGTTGTTCGTGACGGTGAGCCCGTCGAGCACGGGATTCGACGCCCGGGTGTCGATGCCGTTTCCGGCGGTGTGGCGGATCGTGCTGTGGGACACCGGCACGCCGAATGCGCCGGTACGGTAGTAGATACCGCTGTTGGTGGCGCCAAATCCGGCATACTCCACCGTCACATGACGGAATACCGACCCGGCATCACTGAGGTTTTCAAACGTCACCCCGGCCCAGTCGCCCGGTTCGGGACTGGCAGCCGCCGGAGTCATGACGATCGGATCGGATTCGGTTCCTTCTGCAACCAATGCGCCTGCTACGATCAGGGCGGTTTGTGTTTCAAAGCGAACCTCGACACCCGGATCGATAGTCAGTGTGGCCCCTTCGGCGATGGTCAGCGAGTCGGTGACGGTGACCGGACTGTCGACGATGTTCCAGGTTGTTGCCGAAGTGATGGTTCCTCCCTGCTGGAGCTGCGCCGAAGCGGTGGCATGGATCAGGAGGAAGGAGGAAAGGAAAAGGATGGAAAGTGAATACAACTGTATCCGTGATATCATAGACTTACCCCTTGAGATTGGTTACAGGAAAATTCGCTATACAAAAAAAGATGAAAATTATATGAAGATGACAGGTTGAATATTAACCATCTTTTACGATTAAAAACAAAACGTAAATAAATTTTAATGTTTGCGCGGCTGGCAAAATGTGTGGTTGTCGGGATACGTGCAATATGCCTGCCGTGGGAGGGGGATGATGTGCAATAGGCCTGCAATGGCAGAGAATACGTACATTATGCCTGCAGGGCAGGGCATTGGCGAAGGCAGTGTCGGACCAGCATCCGGTCACGCTCAGGAAAGGCCGAGCAGTGAGCGCACTTTGGGGTCGAGCCGCTCGTAATGCGATCCGCGCCAGTAAACGCGCCGGCACCCGCCGCATTGCGAAAAAGTGTCGTAGTACTTTTTTGTGAGCGGACGCAGCCGGTGCATCACCTCTTCCTTGTCGACGGGGTGCAGCAGGCCGTTGCAGTGCATGCATCGGGTGAACGGGCGTACCAGTCCGGCGAGGTCAAAACGCCGGATGACTTCGTCCAGCTGTTCGGGCGGATGATCCGACCGCACCAGGCATCCCTTATGCACGGCGCGGCGCATCAGCAGGCGCCGGTCGCGGGTGAGCAGCGCCCGGTCTTCCTCCAGCATCTGCTCGACAAGCTCATCATCGTCCGCGTCATTGCGGTAGGCGGTGTCGAAACCGGCCATGCGCATCAGCCCGGCGAGCTTGCCCAGGTTCACATCCACCAGAAAGCGCGGAGCGCGCAGTGGCCGCTCCTGCAGACGGGTGACATCCGAAATATCCAGCGATTCAAACACCGGATAGACACTCACGCGGTCGCCGTCGGCAACATGCCGGTCGAAGTCCGCCGGCTCCCCGTTCAGCAGGATCAGGTCCACTTCGGTGTGCGGCACCCCGCACCCCTCGATGAGATCTTTTACCGTTGTGGTTTCCGGGAGGATGCGTTCGAATTCCTTTTTACGCCTGTCGGGGGAGAGAAAATCGTTGAGCTCTTCGTAGAAACGGAGCCGCACGTGAATGGGGCTGTTGGTTTTTCCGTCGGACATGGCAGTGTTCCGTCTAACCTGAGCGCATCGGTTTCTTTCCGGTAAGTGCCTCCATCACCCGGTTGGTCCGGGCGGCGGTGACACCGGTACTGGGACAGCGGCGTACCTCGGCGGACGTGCCGGCAGCTTCTGCAGCAGCGGCCGCATGTGCAGTACCGGCATCACCGGCAGTA
>RECX01000322.1 GCA_007693825.1 Balneolaceae bacterium | reverse complement strand
GTATCGGTCGAGTGACGTGGAGGAATAATAGTTATGGAAAAGAGCCGGCATGCGCTGTGACGCAGCAGCACACTCTGTCCTAAAATAAAAAAACTCCGGACACTACCATGCAAAAAAGCAGAGGAATATACCCTGTTTTTTTCTGATGATTTGCCTGTGAATATGCCCCGGCTTTCCGGATGATCCGCCTCGTGTTCTATTCGGATTTCTGGACGGCGTGGCTGATGAGGATGTCGATCGGCACCACCTTGAGCGTCTCCTCGTGGGTCGCTTCCAGATCCACCAGCGGGGCGCTGCCGGCCTGCCAGGCCTCGAACCAGCGCCCGGCGCACAGGCACCACCGGTCGCCTTCTTTCAGGCCGGGAAAATTCCACTGCGGACGGGGGGTGGATAAATCGTTGCCATGCTCCTTGCTGAATGCCAGGAATGCATCGGTCATCACGGCGCAGACGGTGTGCATCCCTAAATCCTGCTCGTCCGTGTTGCAGCACCCATCGCGGAAAAAGCCGGTGAGGGGATCGTTGCTGCAGGTTTTCAGGGGTTCTCCAAAAATGTTTGTTCCTTTGTACATGGCACTTCTTTTTTGAGATGTAACACCACTTTTGCCATATTAACTCCCGTAACAGAGAAAAAGATAAAACGGGTGGATGCGGCCGGTGCTGTGGCGGCGCCGTTGCCCGTGAGACCGCGTCCGGATGCGGCACCAGTCCCCATCCACCCAGGCCAGAAAAACGATGCCTGATTTTTCACTGCACACACTGGATATCCTCAGCATCGGCTTTTATGTAGTCGTCATCATCGCCATCGGGTTTTATGTGGCACGGCGCGTGGGTGATTCGACCGATTATTTTCTGGCCGGAAGATCGCTGACCTGGTCGATGATCGGCTTTTCCCCGCTGGCATGACGCGCGTGGTGACGGACCGGTGGTTTTCGGATTCATTTTCCGCATGGTCCGGGTACACGCACGGGCGTGACCGGATTTCCGCGGCTTACCAAATCCTCACACGGATATCATCCTCACGGTACATCGGGTCGCCGGGCTGCACGCCAAACGCCTCGTAAAAATCCGGCATGTTGGACAAAATGCCGAGCACCCGGTACTTGCCGGGGGAATGGGGTCCGGTCACCAGCTGGCGGCGAAGCGCCTCATCGCGGAACTGGATGCGCCAGATCTGTCCCCAGCCCATGAAGAACCGCTGCTCACCGGTAAATCCGTCAATGACCGGTGATTCCTGCCCCTCAAGGGAGTTGCGCCACGCGCGAAGCGCCACGTTGACGCCGCCCAGGTCGGCAATGTTCTCACCAAGGGCGAGGGCACCGTTGATATGCATGTCATCGATGGGATTATAGGCGCTGTACTGATCGATCATGATCTGCGCCCGGGCCTGGAACTGCGCCTCATCCTCTTCGGTCCACCAGTCGCGCAGGTTGCCGTCACCGTCGGAACGCCGTCCCTGGTCATCGAACCCGTGCGAGATTTCGTGGCCGATCACTCCGCCGATCCCCCCGTAATTGACCGCATCGTCAGCTTCCACATTGAAAAACGGGGGCTGCAGGATCCCGGCAGGGAAGACGATTTCATTAAGCGCCACACTATAGTAGGCATTGACGGTCTGCGGTGTCATGCCCCACTCTTCGCGGTCCACTTCCTGTCCGAGCCGCCCGATGTTGCGCTCGTATTCACACAGCATGGAACGGCGTAGATTTCCTGCCAGCTCGTTCGGGTGGATCTCCACGCAGTCGTAGTCGCGCCATACATCGGGGAACCCGATCTTGGCATTGAAAGTGGAGAGCTTGGCGAGTGCCTCCTGCTTGGTCTCATCACTCATCCACTCCAGTTCACGGATGGACTGATCGAAGGCGACCATCAGGTTGTCAATCATATCGGCCATGCGTTCGGCTGCTTCCTGCGGATAGTGCCTTTCCACGTATTTCTGGCCGACCATGTAGCCCAGGACGCTCTCCGTGGCGGATACGGCCAGCCGCTCACGGCTGCGCTGCTCTTCCTGTCCGCTCAGCACGCGTCCGTAAAAATCAAAATTGATGTCGGCGAACGTGCTGCTCAGGGCTGATGCCGTGCCGCGCAGCAGGTGAAACCGCAAGTAGGTTTTCCAGTCGTCAAGTTCCACGTCCTGCCACATTTCGGAGAACGCCTCAAAGTAGGAGGGCTGACGGATCACGATCTCGTCGATGTCACCGAGTCCGGCATAATTCAGCATCAGCATCCAGTCAAAACCGGGAGCCATTTCCGTGAGCTCGGCGACCGTTTTCTTGTTATAGGTGGCCTGGCGGTCACGGTTCTGCACGCGGGTCCAGTGCTCTTCGGCGATGGCCGTCTCAAGCGCAATGATCCGGTCGGCGGCATCCTCGCCGTCACCCCACTCGGCGGCTTCCCACAGGCGAGTAATGTAGGTTCGGTAGGCGTCGAGGAGCTGCCGGCTGCGTTCATCATCCGTCAGATAGAAATCGCGGTCGGGCAGGCCCAGGCCGGATTGCGAGGCAGAGGTGATGTGCTGGTCGGATTGCATCAGGTCCACGCCCACGAACACGCTGACCGGTGAGCCAAAACGGTACCGCTGGTTGTATCCCCAGAAAGCCGGAAGCTCCTGGTGACTGGAGATGTTGTCGATCCTTTCCAGTTCGGGCTGGATTGGCGCGATGCCCAGCTCTTCGATGGACAGGGTGTCCATGAACGAACGGAACATATCTCCGATTTTTTGTGCGTCGCTTCCGAATTCGTGGGACTCCTCGGCCAGCTCCAGGATGATCTCGAGGACGTGCTGCTCGGATTGCTCCCTCAGTTCGTCAAAACTGCCCCAGCGGGCACGGTCGGCCGGTATTTCGGTCTGCTCCAGCCACGTGCCGTTCACGAAACGGTAAAAATTGTCCTGTGGCCGGACAGATGTGTCCATGTTTTCGAGTTCGATGCCGGAGCCAAGCATAGGCATTGGCGTCACTTCCGGGGTGGATGCGGCTTCGTCCTGAGCGGCGCCGATGGGCTCCGCGGATTCCGGTGAGCAGGAGCTGATCGAAATCAGCATGATCATCGCCAGCGACAGCGCAAGCGGGAAAAAGGATGGGTTTTTGGTCATGATCAACAGGTTTGGTAAACCGGTGCGAAATACCATGTTTCGCAGCCGGAGAATTATGGAAAAAACAGGCGGTGCCGTTGCACTCGCACAAATATAGTTATCACGCAATAATCAACCACAAGATTCGATCCTCCGAAAGAGAATGAGATTCAATCCCACAAGAGAGAATAGAGAATGGAGAATGGAAAATGGTGATTAAGGAATAGACAAAAGACAAAAGACAAAAGAGTTTACATATTACGTGATTCCCGTGTAAAAAGTTGTCGGCGGGATGTAAAAAATGAACGACGGATCTGCATCCGGCTTCAGTCTGCATGGCAGGGATGATATAAAGGCAAGGGACCCGTTCGTCGGGGAACGGTGTGGGGATTAGCGGCCCGTTGCTGCGGGAATGATGCGAAGATTAGCGGCCCGTTGCTCCGGGAACGTTTGTCAGGGAAGCTGTCCGGAGAGGACGTACTGCATGATGTCCACCACCTGTTCCGGCGTGCGGGCAACGGCCTGCGCCGCTTCGTCCACTTCCTTGAGGGCATGGTCGAATTCCTCCGGGTGGACTATGATCAGGGGCTTGCCGAGTGCGGCAGCATATCCCGCGTCAAATGCGGCGTTCCACTGCTTGTATTTTTCGCCGAACTTTACGACCACCACGTCGGCCTGCCGGATCAGGGTGCGGGTGCGAATGGCATTGACGCCGGCCCCTTTGCGGTCTTTCCAGAAATCGGATTCCTCATCGCCCAGTATGGCCACGCCGCAATTGTCGCTGGCATCGTGATCGATCACCGGCCCGGTGCACAGAACGGGCAGGTTGCGCCGGTTGATGGAGTCGATGAGTTGTGTCCGCCAGTCGGAGTGGATTTCGCCGGCAAGGTATATGCTCCAGTTCATGGGGAAAATATTTTGGTGATTGGTTTATGGCATCGCAGCCGTATCGTATTGGGAGTCAGAATAAATGTCTGTACAACAAAACGCCCGTCCCGGGCTCAACATTCCGTGGTCAGGGCGCCGGCCGCATCCACCCGGAATTTTTCGGGATTTTTTTTGGATTTAGTGTTATTCTGTCACGCACCTTTACTACAACAAAACGGACTGAAAAGAATGAACACTAGAAAGATATTTCTGAACGAATCCGAGAAGCCCACCCACTGGTATAATATTGTGGCGGATATGCCCAACAAACCGCAGCCGCCGCTGAATCCGAAGACGAAGCAGCCGGTGGGACCGGAGGACCTGGCCCCGATTTTCCCGATGGGACTGATCATGCAGGAGGTTTCCGCCGAAAAGTACATCGAAATACCAGATCAGGTTCAGGATATCTACAATATCTGGCGTCCGTCCCCGCTCTACCGCGCCCGCGGCATGGAAAAACTGCTGGATGCGCCTGTAAAGATCTATTACAAGTACGAAGGTGTGAGTCCGAGCGGCTCGCACAAGCCCAACACCGCCGTGGCGCAGGCGTATTACAACAAGCAGGAGGGGGTGAAGAAGATTATCACCGAGACGGGGGCCGGACAGTGGGGCACGGCGCTTGCGTTTGCGTGCGCACAGCTTGATATGCAGTGCGAGGTGTACATGGTGCGCATCAGTTACGACCAGAAACCGTACCGCAAGATCATGATGAATACGTTCGGGGCGGATGTGTATCCCTCGCCGAGCGACCGCACCCAGGCCGGACGCAATATCCTTGCCGAGGATCCCGATTCGAGCGGCAGCCTGGGCATCGCCATTTCGGAGGCCATCGAGATGGCGGTGCAGGATGAGTCGCACAAATATTCCCTTGGTTCTGTGCTGAATCATGTGCTGCTGCACCAGACGGTGATCGGACAGGAAGCCGAGAAGCAGCTTGAGATGGCCGGGGATTATCCCGACATCATCATCGCGCCGCTGGGAGGCGGATCCAATTTTGCGGGTATTTCGTTTCCGTTCATCGGCAAAAACATCACCGAAGGCAAAAAGACGCGCTTCATCGCGGTGGAACCGGCATCTTGTCCGAAACTCACGCAGGGCGAGTTCATGTATGATTTCGGCGATACGGCGGGTTATACGCCGCTGCTGCCGATGTACACGCTGGGACACAATTTCCGTCCCGCCGCCATCCACGCCGGCGGACTGCGCTACCACGGCGCCAGTGTGCTCTGCAGCCAGCTGCTCAAGGACAATCTGATCGAGGCGGTGGCGCTGCAGCAGCTGGAGTGTTTCGAGGCGGGTGTTGCATTTGCGCGTTCGGAAGGCATCATTGCCGCACCGGAAGCGACGCATGCGATTGCCCAGGTCATCCGCGAAGCCGAGCAGGCTAAAAAAGAGGGCACGCAAAAGACGATCCTGTTCAACATGTGCGGACACGGGTTCGTCGACATGAAGGCCTACGAGGACTATTTTGCCGGTGCGCTTTCCGACCACACTTTCACAAACTCGGAGTTGAAGGACGGCTTGAGCGAGATCCGCGAGCTGCAACCCTGAACCATTCTGCGCCAGGACAAGCCGCGATGGCCGGGTTGTGCCTGAACCCATCGAAATACATGGATGCCGAATCCGGTGCCGGGCGGCCCCGGTAAGCGTATCTATTTTTTGAAATAGACGAAAATCCGTCCGAAGTTTTTGCTGTCTTTCTTGACCCGGTCGTATTTCTCCTTGATATCCGGCCGGTCGAGAAAGCGCAGCACCCTTTTTTTGAGCTGACCGCTGCCTTTCCCCGGGATGATCTCCACGATCTTGATTCCCTTGTCGACCGCTTCATCAATGACATTTTCCAGCTCCCGGTCGATCTGGTGCCCCTTGTTGTAGATATCGTGCAAATCCACCTTCAGTTTAGCCATTTTTTTGAACCCGTTTTTCATAAATTATTGCCATGTCATAGTAACAATTTCCTGAATCCCAAAAATTCAAAGCAATGACACGATATTTATTTATGCAAAATTTTTCCTTTTTTCGCCGATCCCTGCTGGCAGTCACTCTATTGTTTTTTATCTCATGCGAACCGGATGTACCACGGGATATAGCGGCTGATTCGGTCATCTCGGCCGAAACCCGCGAGAGGGTGGACTTGCTGCTTGCCGAAATGACGCTGGAAGAGAAGGTGGGACAAATGACCCAGATCACCCTGGATGTGATTGGCAAGGGCGACGACGTGTTCGGCAGCTACGAGCCGTTCGAACTGGATCCGGAGATGATGAGGGAGGCGTTCCAGACATACCATATCGGCTCCGTCATGAACTCCACCAACAACCGGGCCCGCACCCCCGAGTTCTGGAACGAGGTGATCGTCGAGCTGCAGGATTATGTCATGGAGCACCACCGCCTGGACATCCCGCTGATCTACGGCATCGACATGATCCACGGGGCCTCGTACATCGACGGGGCCACACTGTTCCCCCAGCAGATCGGCATGGCGGCCACCTGGAACCCGGAGCTGGTGCGCCGCTCCGGTGAGATCACCGCCTATGAAACCCGGGCGACCGGACTCACATGGACCTTTTCACCTGTCGTGGATCTGGGCGTAGATCCGCGCTGGCCGCGGCACTGGGAGACCTTCGGCGAGGATCCCTACCTGGCATCCGTCCTTGCCCACGAGCTGATCAAGGGCTACGAAGGGGAGGACAACGACATTGGCAGTCCCTACCACATCGCATCCTGCCCGAAGCACGTGTTCGGCTACTCGCATACGCTCAGCGGACGTGACCGCACCCCGGCCTGGATCCCCGAATCGCAGCTGCGCGAATACCACCTCCCGCCCGTCAAGGCCGCCATCGACGCCGGGGCGCTCAATGTGATGATGAACTCCGGGGAGATCAACGGCATCCCGTTCCACGCCA
>RECX01000157.1 GCA_007693825.1 Balneolaceae bacterium | reverse complement strand
TGGAAATACCGCGAGCAGAAAGCGGCCGCTGACAAGGCGTCTTCTTCTGCGGATAGTTCCGCTGATGGACTCCACAGTGGTTCCAGTAAAACTGCGGCAAGGACTTTCGCAAACACAGCGGGACATATTGCCAGTGGTGACAACAAAGCTGCCACAAGAGCTGCTGGGCATACGACCAGCGGTGTCAACAATGCTGCCGCAAACACTTCGGGCCAAACGGCTCCTGCTTCCAACAGCGCAGGCAGCGGACCCAAATCCAGGGAGGTGAAACGGGCGGAAGCCGAACTGCGAAACCGGTTCAGCGGGGAAATGAAACCGCTGAAGGAGAAACTTGCAAAGCTGGAGGACGATATCGACCGGATGGAAAAAGAAAAGTCTGAGATCGAACAGCAGCTTGCAGACCCCGCCTTCTATGAATCCGGTGACGCCCAGGGTACACTTAAAAACCACGGCGACCTGGAACGCCGCCTGGCGCGCAGCTGGAACAACTGGACAGAGGCCACATCCAGAATGGAAGAGCTTCAGGACCGGTTTGATGCAGCCCTGGAAGAGATCATGACAAAAGTCTGATCACCATATCTCCCTCTTCGGCATTGCGGATGATGACATGGTCGCCGAATCATACAGCGACATGCTGATGCGGTGAGGCTTTTCAGAAGCTCTCCTTCGTCTCAATCTGTGATGACAAGCGGTGATGAGGCCTGGCGGGCTTCATGCAAAAAATGGTGCCGGTTTATGGAGAATGCTTGTCGGACGGATTGATGATGAACGCTTCGGGGATGGCGATGTCGCGGATTCCCAGCCCGAAAAGCGCATAATCGTACTTGGCGGGATCGGCCGGGTCCATCAGGCGCAGCCGTCCGGTCAGCTCGGCGACAGCTTTCCAGTCGTTGGCCTTTCGTGTCAGAAGTCCGAACAGCCGCGAATAGCGGGCCACATGCACATCCAGCGGAATCATGAGCTCCGAAGCCGGCATGAATGACATGGTGCCGGGGTCGACGCAACTGTCCCTTCGCAGCGTCCAGCGCAGATAGAGCCAGAGCCGTTTGCAGGAGCTGTTTTTTACAGGCGTGGCAAGGTGTTTCCGGACCCTGACAGGGGCATCCGGGATAAGGGCAAAAAACCGGTCATGGAACTCGCTGAAAAGCCCTGAAATATCCGTATTGGACTGAGAGATAATCGAATTGGCCTGAAAGATATCCGTATTGGATTGAGAGGTAATCGAATTGGACTGAGAGATAGCCGAACTGGCCTGGATAGTATTCACATTGGCGGAGGCAGAACCGGCATTCTTGTAGCACTGCAACCAGAACTGCTCGAAGCTGCCATGGTGCAGAAGGATGCGTGAAAGCGCCCGGAGGAGCCAGCGGACGTCATCAGCGGTGAAGGTACGGTGCCGGAATCCTTCCAGGCGCTGTTCATCACGAGCACTCAGGTTGCCGATGAAGTCGGCCGGATTCGTATCGAAGCGTTCGAGAAGATTGCCGACCTTGGCCATCACGATATCACGGCGTCCCCAGGCCATCAGCGCAGCCAGGAATCCGGCCAGGTTGCGGTCCTCCGTCCCTTCATACCGGTGCATGAAGGCGACGGGATCGGCAGCGATATATCCCGGCTCTTCCACCAGACGGACGACCGGATCGAGAAATCGCCGCAGTGATGGAAGCTGATCATCAGGAACCGGCAAAAGCATATTGTTGGGCACCCTGTTATTTACCGGGACGCATAAGCGTCTCGGTAATTTTGCGATTGGCTTTGGGGAAAGCGTAATCCACAAGCTCTTCGGCAGCCACCCACCGTATCGGCTCACCGTTTTGTGCTACAGGCAGGGCGGAGCCATGCTCCAGCGTGGCATGGAAAGCGTGAAGGGTAATGGTGAAGTGGCTATAGGCGTGGCGCACGGACTGGAATGGCCTCTCATCCACACCCACCTCCACACCCAGTTCCTCGCGCAGTTCACGCCGGACGGTATCGGGCAGAGCTTCACCATCTTCCTGTTTGCCCCCGGGAAACTCCCAGAGCCCACCCAGCATGGCATTATCGGGCCGGCGGGCGATGAGCAGGCGACCCCGCTCATCCCGGACCACCCCCACGGCTATCTGATGATGCGGACGCTTTTTGGCAGGCGATTTGTAGGGATACTTGCCGGTTGCGCCATTTCTGTACGCATGGCAACGAAGCTGAAACGGGCAGGAAGGACAAGACGGGGCTTTGGGCGTGCAGACGGTGGCACCCAGTTCCATCATCGCCTGGTTGAAATCGCCGGGAGAGGAACGGTCCAGCAGTGCCGTTGCGTGCCGCGCGATCTCCTTTTGTGTCAGGGACAGCCGCACATCCTCCCCGATACCGTAAAGCCGGCTGATGACACGGATCACATTGCCATCCACGACAGGCCAGGGTTCCCCGAAGGCGATGCTCATGATGGCGGCTGCGGTGTAGGGGCCGATTCCCTGCAGGGAGATAACCTCATCATGGGTATCAGGGAACCGCCCGTTGTGCACTTCAACGATCTGTTTGGCGGCTTTGTGCATATTTCGTGCACGGGAATAATACCCGAGGCCTTCCCACAGCCGGAGCACTTCGTCAAGGTCGGCCCGGGCCAGAGATATGACATCCGGAAAGCGCGTGGTGAGCCGTTCGTAATAGGGCAGGGCCTGATCCACCCGAGTCTGCTGCAGCATAATCTCCGAAATCCAGATGCGGTACGGGTCGCGGGAGCGGCGCCAGGGCAGGTCGCGTCTCACGCGCCGGTACCAGTCCAGAAGCAGATTGCGGTCAGTGTCACTCGCCACGGCTCAAGTCAATTACCTGAACAGTCACATTCATGGAGGATGCCGCACCGAATTGATCGGTGGCTATGACCTGGAATTCGTGTTCTCCGGTCTGGCGGCGCGCCGGGGTCCAGCGGAACCGTCCGCTCTGCTCGTCAAGGGTGGCGCCATCGGGCAGATCCACGCCGATGAAACGGATCAGGCTGGCGTCGCTGCCATCGGGATCGGTGGCCTGGATCGGTAAGGTGAACTCCTCATCCACCGGGATTGAAAGGGTACGGACGGGTGAAAAACGCGGCGGGCTGTTGAACGGGCGAACCGTAACGGTAAACGAAGTGCTGTCGGCCTGTCCATCCGGAGAGCTGGCTATGATGGATATTTCGTGGGTGCCGATGTCACCGGATGATGGCTGCCAGTAGAGACCCTTGCCACGAATGTGAATGCCATCGATTCGCGATCGCTGCTGGAAAGAGACAGTGCTGATGTCATGGGCGCTGTCGAGTGAGAGCGACATGAGCAGGGGACGTGGATAGGGAATAATCTGATTTTCGATGCCGGAAACGCGCAGCCCCTCACCGGCAGGGCGCCCGGGACGGGTGACCGAAGGGGTGTCCGGGCCGGCAGTGTCCGGATCCGGTTGCATGGTGGCCAGGTGGCGGGCGTCCACCCAGCGGCCAAGCTGCCGGTACTCGCTGATCCAGAGCTGGTCCTTGAAAACGGTGATGTGATTGCCGGCGGATGGATCTTCACGGAACAGGGTGGGACGCAGTCCCTGGCGGGCAATCCAGATGCGGTTGCTTTCACCGCGGATAAGGTAATTGTCGTTCCAATGCTTCAGGTCACTGACTGCTTCGCTGATGCGGAACAGTTCGTCTGAGCGGCCATCGGACCGGATGCGGTACACGGCACCATTTTCTGTGGACATGTAGAGCCGGTTGCCGGGTGCATGCAGTTGCGCGGCGCCGCGGGGAAGCTGGAAATCGCCGGTTTCTGAGAGTGAACCGTCGTCAAATTCAAAAACAAAAAGCCGGGCCTGATCGTCGAGGGCAAAAAGCTGACTTGAGATACGTGCAAGTGACAGAACAGGCCTGTTGTGCGAAAAAACGGTTTCGGGATCTTGATCCACCGATTCGGGCGTTTCCAGTGAAATCCTGAGCAGACCGGTTTCTCCGTCGGCCAGAAACAGGTCGTTGTCCAGCCGGACCAGATCATTCGGATTACCGGCAAGCTGGGTGGATGAGTAGACGCCCAGCACGGAAGTTGGCTCGATGACGGTAAGTCTGCCGTCGCGCCCGAACAAGTAGGAGAACCGGATGTCGGTGACGAAACGGTCACCGCGGTTGGCAAGGCCGGATGAGGAATAGAGCCATTGAGGTTCCTCCTTTCCGGTTCTGAAAACCACGAGCCCTTCACGACCGGAAAGTACGTACATGTGTGCTTCACTGCTGGTGATGGCCTTGATATCCGGGATTTCCATGAGTGATTCATGGCTTCGCACGGGCTGGGGCCGGGCTTCCGTATGGGTTGGGAATGTTTTCAGTACGAGAGTCAGCAACAGAACGGTCAGCATCAGACCGGCATGCTGCAGACCGGTCAGCCGCAGCCGGACCAGACGGGGGCGGATGGCCAGCTGCAGATGAGATTCCGCTGCCGTGTCAGTGGTTTCCGAGCGAACCGGAAGTGGTAAATGTGTTTTCAAATGCATATAGGTGATTTCTTATAGCCAGTGGTGTTTCCTGTACCATTGGATGGTTTCGGCAAGCCCTTTCACGAGATCTGTTTTTTGTCTGAAGCCCAGCCTGGTTTTGGCTTTTTCCACCGAGCACGTCCATTGCATACCCAGTTCCCGGGCCTTGTCCCGATTTATAACGGGATAGCGGCCAATTAATGATGCACTTGTTTCAGCAATATTCCCGGCTATTTCAACCAGGCGCGGTGAGACTCTGACAGCATACAGTTTTTTGCCGAACACTTCAGCAGTAGCCAGGCGAATCTGTTCCCATGTATACAGTTCCTCGCTGGAGATGAAATAGGTTTCGATGCCGGGCTTCTTTTCATCAGCGGCGAGCAGGATCCCATCCACAAGATCCCGGACATGGATGAGGGAAACGCGGGAGTTGCGGCCATCATCAATGATCGGAAAGAGCCGCCACGAAGCCATCTGAAAGACGCTGAATATCTGCTCCTCCCGGGGTCCGTAGACGGCAGGTGGACGGATGACCGTGACGGATATCGAATCATCAGCCACGTTGGCGATCATCTCTTCCATTCTTTTTTTTGACTCACCGTAGCTGGTCACTGGCATGAGCGGGTCTTCTTCGGTCACGGGGTGGCTGAAGCTGGGTCCGCTCGCAGCAAGGGATGAGAGCACGATGAGCTTCGGTATACCCAGTTTCATGGCAAGACGCAGGATGTTTTCTGTGGCCGCCACGTTGGCCTGGTCATAGATTTTCTGGGTGGGTGCCTTGACAACCCCGGCAATGTGATAGATCACATCGACATCCTCCAGGCCATCCCGCAATGCAGTAAGATCGTGCAGGCTGCCTTTCACCCGCACAATATCTTTATCCTGCAGCCATTTATCGTTGGATCTGACAAGGCAGCATATCTCGTCGTTCTGGTTTTTCAAAAGACGGTCGACAAGATGGCTCCCGATAAATCCGGTTCCACCGGTTACAAAAGCTTTCATAGAAAATTAGTATACTTTCCTTAATTTAAGAAAATGTATGGAGACCGGCTCAGGTAATTCCGGCAAAGCGAGAATGGTCGTGTCGGATGCGATCGGAACTGATCGGAACTGATTGGAATATATCGCGATCCTGACAGGGAATAAAGCAATGAACGTATAATCGTCCTTATTTGTGCTTGCCATGCGGAAGCCCCGAATTGCTCTTTTTACAGGAAATTACAACCATATCCGGGATGGTGTGTCCAATACCCTCAACCGGCTGGTGGCATACCTGGACAAGCGCGGCTATGATGTTCTTGTTTTCGGCCCATGGTCGCCCAGGCCGGCAATGCAGCATGAAGGCAATTATGTTCCGGTATACGCCATTCCTTCACCCGGTCGCCCGGAGTACAGGATCTCCATGGGGTTTCCATCGGCTGAGAAACAGAAACTGCGTGATTTCGATCCCGATCTTATCCATATCGCCACCCCGGATTTGCTGGGCTTCCGTGCCTTGCGATATGCGATGAAAAACGACATCCCGGTGGTATCTTCTTACCACACGCATTTCTCAAGCTATCTCAAGTACTATCGTCTCGGTTTTTTGAAGAAACCCCTCTGGACATATCTGCGCTGGTTCTACAGGAATTGCAAGCATCTTTATGTGCCGTCCCCAACCACCATGCAGGAACTTCGAAGAGAAAAGGTGGGATGTGAGCTCAAGCTATGGTCCCGTGGCGTTGATATCAACCTGTTCAACCCGGCCCAGCGGGATCCGGTTTGGCGCCGGTCCCTTGGTTTCGAGGATGATGATATTGTAGTCGTTTTTGTCTCCCGCCTGGTTTGGGAAAAAAACCTGAATATGGTGACCAGTATTTTCAAAAAAATAACCAGCTTGAATTCTTCAGCCCGGACACTTGTAGTTGGCGATGGTCCGGCTCGAAACAAGCTTGCCAAAAGTCTTCCTGATACCGTTTTTACCGGTTTTCTTGGAGGACGTGATCTGGCGCGGGCGTATGCCAGCAGTGATGTCTTCTTTTTCCCTTCGGATACGGAAACTTTCGGCAACGTCACTTTGGAAGCGATGTCTTCCGGTCTGCCGGCTGTAGTTGCCAGGGCCGTCGGTAATATTTCACTGGTGGATGACGGTCAAACCGGGTACCTCGCGGGAGCCACCGACGAAGAACGGTTTACAAAATGCCTTCTTGAAATTATCGAAAACAGCGACCTTCAGAAAAAAATGGCAGATTTGTCGCGTAAAAAAGCACAGTCCTACGACTGGGACCGGATGCTTGACCAGCTTGCCAGCTATTACAACGAGATATTGACCTTCAACAACCACCAGGGCAGCAAACCTTCCCGGTAATCCCGGTTAATTCCCGCAAGTTGGTTTTCCATGGCAATAAAACCACTTATAAACGATTTTTCTTTTCCTTTAGAAAATGAACAGATGCCCAGTGAAACGCGTAAGCGAACCGAAGGTCACGAAGTGCTATGGCC
>RECX01000198.1 GCA_007693825.1 Balneolaceae bacterium | reverse complement strand
TTATGGGAACACCGGAAGCCGAAACTTCATTCTTTGACTTTACCGTAACGAACATAAGGGGACATGAAGTCTCCATGGAAGAATTCAAAGGTAAGGTAATAATGGTTGTCAATACAGCATCTCTGTGCGGATTTACCAAACAATACAACGATCTGCAGGAATTGTACGATATGTACCGGGACGAGGGGCTTGTCATTTTAGGCTTTCCTTCCAACAATTTTGGCAATCAGGAACCCGGCTCCGATGATGAGATCCTTGAATTCTGTGAGACCAACTTCAATATCTCCTTCCCGCTGTTTTCCAAAGTGGAAGTAACAGAAGAGCAGCAACACCCCTTGTTCGCATTTCTCACTGCGGCTGAAAACCGCGATTTTACCGGTGGGATTAACTGGAATTTCGAAAAGTTCCTTCTGGGTCGCGATGGTACGCTTCAGCACCGTTTCCGCACCCGGGAGAATCCGCTAGGCGAAAATGTCCGGGATGCCATTGTCCGCTTGCTTCAGGAATAATGCAATACGTCCATCAGGTGCACACTGGAAATGCGCGAGTGAAACAGCCGGGATGGAAGCGGACCGCAGACACCCGAATTGCCATAAAGATCTATTACTCCCGGATTGGATGTTGACTCTGTACAAAAAATCTTCTTATATTTGATGTTCCCGGTCCGGTAGTTCAGTTGGTTAGAACGCCTGCCTGTCACGCAGGAGGTCGTGGGTTCGAGTCCCATCCGGATCGCAAAAGCGTAGTCAATTGTTCATCAATTGGTTACGCTTTTTTTGTTTCTGTTCTTGTCTGCTTCTGATCTTCTATCCGGAGGCAATTACCGGATCTGGACCGACGTTCTTTCACCGGTTGTGGGAATCTTTCAGGGAAAAGCACCTGCCGTTTTTCAGGCACATAACCGATTAATTATCAATAAGATACAAGCGTTTTCTGCTCCTTTGTTCATGAGTAATACCAGTTTGCACCCGGAATACGATGTAATTGTGGTCGGAGGCGGTCATGCCGGCAGCGAGGCGGCGGCGGCGGCGGCCCGCATGGGTTGTCATACCCTGCTGATATCCATGAACCTCAATGCTATCGCTCAGATGTCCTGCAACCCGGCTATTGGTGGCGTTGCAAAGGGGCAGCTTGTCCGGGAGATTGATGCGCTGGGCGGCATCATGGGCAAGGTTGCTGATTCTTCGGGGGTGCAATTCCGGATGCTCAACAGGAGCAAGGGACCAGCCATGTGGAGTCCCAGGGCTCAGAGCGACCGAATGCTCTATGCACAGCATGTTCGGGAAGAGCTGGAGCGTATTCCGGCCCTTCATTTGCGTCAGGACAGTGTTACCGGGGTGATCACAGAAAAAAACAAAGTGACTGGCATTGAGACACAAAGCGGCCAAATTATAAAAGGGCAAACTGTTATCCTGACGAATGGCACCTTTCTCAACGGGCTCATACACATTGGGGAAAAGAATTTTGGCGGTGGCCGATCGGGAGAGCGCTCTTCTGCAGGGATTACTGCCAGTCTGGAAAAGCTCGGGTTTGAATCCGGCAGGCTTAAAACAGGCACTCCTCCCCGACTTGACGGCAGAACCGTTGATCTCGACAGGCTTGAGATCCAGTACGGAGATGAACATCCCACACCTTTCTCCTTTCTTACGGATCATCTGCCCGGTTTGGAAGATCAGCTGACGTGCTGGATTGCCTATACGACGCCGGAAGTTCACGATGTGCTGCGCACCGGCTTTGACCGGAGCCCCATGTTCAATGGCCGGATAACATCCACCGGCCCCCGGTACTGTCCCTCTATTGAGGATAAGATCCACCGGTTTGCGGACCGGAACCGGCATCAGCTTTTTCTGGAGCCGGAAGGGCGCAACACCTATGAGATGTATTTGAATGGATTCTCCACGAGCCTGCCCGAGGACACGCAGTATCATGCCCTCCGCACCATACCCGGATTTGAGGAAGTGGTCATGATCCGGCCCGGTTATGCCATCGAATATGACTACTTTCCACCGCACCAGATCCGGCGGAACATGGAAACGAAACTTGTGGACGGGCTTTACTTTGCCGGACAAATTAACGGCACCACTGGCTATGAAGAAGCTGCCAGTCAGGGACTTATGGCCGGGATCAATGCAGCGCGCAAAGTGCTCGGCAAGCCGGAAGTGGTCCTGCAGCGCTCCGAAGCTTACATCGGCGTACTTATCGATGACCTGGTCAACAAGGGCACCGAAGAACCCTATCGCATGTTCACTTCACGTGCCGAGCACCGGATTCTACTCCGGCAGGACAATGCCGATCTTCGGCTGACACCGGCCGGTCATGAAATCGGACTGGCATCGGACGAGCGTAAAGAGCGCCTCGACGTCAAACTTTCTCAAATCAATCAACTCAGAACGTTTCTGACCGGGTACAGCGCACGGCCGGAAGTTTTCAATGACTTCCTGTCATCCATCGGACAGTCACCGCTTCGCCAGTCGCTGAAGATCCCAAAGATAATTACACGGCCGCATCTCACACTTCCGGATCTTGTTGCGCATGACGCGGAACTTCGCGCGCAGGTAGAAAAGATAACTGCCAGCCCGCTGGTCATTGAACAGGTTGAAATTCAGTTCAAATACGAGGGTTATATCGAAAAAGAGTTTGAGATGGTCCGGCAGATTCAGCAGAAAGAACATATGCGGATTCCGGAGAAGATCAATTACCAGAACCTGCAAAGCCTTTCCAGCGAGGGCAGGCAAAAACTGCACCGTGTCCGTCCAGAAACCATTGGCCAGGCAAGCAGGATCAGCGGGGTATCGGCGAGCGACATTGCTGTTTTGATGGTATATTTAAACAACTGATCCTGCAAGATGTTTCACGTGAAACATCGTTATGCAGTGCGCCCGTGTTCTGAAATTTCAAGCCATGACTAATTCCCCGTCCGACCGTGTCCTGATTTCGAATGTTCCACGTGAAACATTCGAAAAGGCTTCTGTTCTTTTACAGCAGAATGCCGGCCTGTTGGACAATCTCATCATAAAATGGCTGTGGTGGAACCAATCCGTTAATTTATTCAGCAGAAAAACGGATGCAGCGCTGCTTGAAAAACACATTTACCACAGCTTCCTGCTGGAATTTACTACCGCTGTACCTGATTGCAGGACGGTAATAGATGCCGGAACGGGAGGCGGGTTGCCCGGTCTTCCCCTGGCAGTGGCAAACAGGGATAAGGAGTTCCTGCTCGTCGACAAGGTCCAAAAAAAGTGCCTTGTCGTCCGGGATATCGCTCGAAGCCTGAGGTTGTCACACGTCCGTGTCCTGCACTCGGATATTTCCAAAATCCCCGACCGGTATCCAGCACGTATCGTATCCAAACATGCCTTTCCAGTAAAAACATTACTGGAACACCTGAAGCATAAGGACTGGAAGGAAATTGCCATGTTGAAAGGATCTGAAGTCTTGTCTGAAATTGATGCGGATATGACCAGGGATTTTCTATTTTCTTTTCGCATGTTGGACCAGATAAGGGATCCTTTTTTTGATAACAGGGGAATCCTTCTTATTCACAAAAAGGATCACGTATCTGACAGTCATGAACAGCAATGAACGGCGATTGAAGATTCTCTATATGTTGCAGTCGGGCAAGCGGATCACCAGCCGGACTCTCATGGAGGAATTCGGGATCAGTAAACGCACGGTGTTCCGCGACCTGCAGGTAATCCACAAGCTGGGAGTGCCCGTTACACACTATCCCGATACCGGCTACGGTGTGCTGCGGGATGGACTGATCCCTGCCATCATGTTTACATTCCGGGAGCTGGGGGTAATCATGATGGGCCTCTCATTCGTAAAGGCCCAGGTGGATCAGGAAATGGTGAACGATGCTGAAAACGTCTCACTGAAAATCCGCAGCGCAATCCCGGCCTCTCTTCAAACTCAAATGAACACCCTGGAAAGCAAGACACTTGTTTCCCCTTATATCCGGAATATCGAGAACAGGAATTCCGGTGGGGACTGGTTCGCCCTTTGCTCGGCATTCGTCGAAAAACGTCCCGTCTCATTCGACTACCGCGACCGGAAAAAAAGAACTTCTCGAAGAACGATCGATCCGCACCTGCTGGTGCATTATACAGATCACTGGAATGTGATCGGCTTTTGTCACAGCCGAAAATCTCTCCGCAATTTCATGCTGTCCCGGATGGATGACATTACGCTGGATGACCGGCCATTTCTCAGGAGGCAGGATTATCAAAATGAAGAATTGCTGTACGGGCGCTCAGAAGGAAACATACCGGTGACCATCCGGGTGAATATCGAAAAATCCTTTTCCCTCCTGACCGGGCTGCCGGGAAAAGTAATAGCGCGGTCCTCAGATAATGACACGCTGACCCTGACTTTTCTCATTGACGATCTTGATTTCATCAACGAGTGGCTGCTGCAGTTTGGCAAACATGTCACTATCTGTGAGCCAGAATCACTGGCAGAGAAAAGAAAAGAGTACCTCAAAGAGTTGCTCGAGGCCACAAAGTCCGCCTCATCCCTTTGATTTCTTTAAACATACAACTATTCGTCGAAGCCTAGTTCTCCTGTTTTTCCCTCCGTTCCATCCTCCGGCCCTTGCTTGTCGGCGTTGTTCGGATCATTATCCGGGATGCTTCCGGGCAAATCGTTTCCATTTCCGGTAAGGTCGATCTCTTCGCCGTTTTCACCGACCTTTTTGACCGCACCGGCAACATCTTCGCTTACAACACGGGTGATTCCGGAAATCTGGTCGCTGCCTCCAAGGCGCATCATTCTCACCCCTTGCGTGTTTCGACCCATGGATCTGATGTCCTTGCTGTGCATGCGTATGATTTTGCCCTTTTCGGTGATGATCATAAGGTCATCATTGTCGCTAACCTCTTTAAGTGCAATAAGTTTGCCGGTTTTTGGCGTGATTTTGAGAGTAATTACGCCTTTACCTCCGCGGGTCTGTTCCCTGTAGTCTTCCACCAGGCTTCTTTTGCCGTATCCCTGCTCCGATAGCGCAAGAACGGTTGCATCATTGGTATTCTTGATGACAACCATGTCGACTACCCTGTCGTTTTTGTCAGACAGATTGATGCCGCGAACCCCCCGGGTATTTCTTCCCATGAGGCGGACGTCGGTCTCCCGGAATCGGATGGCACGGCCGTTTCTGGCGCCAAGCAGGATAGTGCTTTTACCGTCCGTCAGGCTGGCACTGAGCAGGCAGTCGTCATCATCCACGCTGATGGCCAGGATACCGTTTCGTCTTGGGCGGCTGTATGCATCCAGGCTGGTTTTCTTGACGATGCCTTTTTCTGTAGCCATAATGATGTTATGGCTGCGGGTGTATTTTTCATCCTCAAGTGATTTGACCGGTACAAAAGCCTGGACCCTGTCATCTTTATCAATTTCAATAAGGTTGACAATTGCCCGCCCGCGGCTGAGCCGTGTTCCTTCGGGTATTTCATACACCTTGAGCCAGTAGCATTTCCCGTTCTTTGTGAAGAAGAGAATGTAATTGTGGTTTGTAGCCACAAACAGATGCTCTACATATTCATCATCCTTGGTGGTGGCGCCTTTCATCCCGGATCCGCCCCGCTTTTGCCGGCGATAACCGCTTACCGCTGTTCTTTTGATAAATCCGGTGTTGGATATGGTAACAACCACATCCTCATCGGCGATCATATCCTCGATGTTGAAATCCTCGGCGGAATAGACAATCTGTGTACGACGCTCGTCGCCATATCGCTGATTGAGCGCATCCAGTTCATCCACAATGATCTGGTTCTGGACTTCCCGGCTGGTCAGTATCCTGCGGTAATCACGGATCTGTTCCAGGATATCCTTGTATTCCAGTTCGATTTTGTCCCTTTCAAGTGCCGTGAGCTTCTGCAGGCGCATGTCCAGAATGGCTTTGGCCTGCAAATCACTCAGGCCGAACAGCCTTCTCAGCCGCTCATTGGCAACGGGGACATTGTTGGATGAACGAATGGTCTGAATCACCTCGTCCAGGTTGTCAACACCGATCTTGAGGCCTTCCAGGATGTGGGCCCGCGCTTCTGCCTGATCCAGGTCATACAGTGTACGCCTGATGATTACTTCAATCCTGTGATCAATAAAGTGCTTGATGATTTTCTTCAGGTCCATCACTTTTGGCCGTCCTTTCACCAGGGCCAGGTTGATGATACCGAAGGTGTGCTGCATCTGGGTGTACTTGTAGAGCTGATTGAGCACAACGCTCGGTACGGCACCGCGCTTAAGCATGATGACGACGCGCATTCCTTCCCGATCGGACTCATCACGGACATCGGTGATATCCGTGATTTTTTCGGACTGGACCAGGAAGGCGATTTTTTCAATGAGGGTAGCCTTGTTTACCTGGTACGGTATTTCCGTCACAACGATTTGTTCCCGATTGCCACGCAGCTCTTCCACCGAAGCCAGCGCACGAATGACCACGCGTCCACGCCCGGTTTCATAAGCCTGTTTGACACCATCATAGCCATAAATAATGCCGCCTGTCGGGAAATCGGGTGCGGTTATGTGCTTCATCAGGTCGGGAATCTCGATTTCCGGATCCTGGATGTAGGCCTTGATGCCGCTGACCACCTCTGTAAGGTTGTGAGGCGGCATGTTGGTGGCCATCCCCACCGCAATTCCGGATGCCCCGTTGATCAGCAGATTGGGCACCATGGAAGGCATGACCGACGGCTCGGTGAGCGTGTCGTCAAAATTGGGCTGAAAATCTACGGTATTCTTGTTGATGTCCGACAGAACCTCCTCGGCAATACGATCCATGCGCACTTCGGTGTATCGCATGGCCGCCGCCGAGTCACCGTCGACCGAGCCAAAGTTGCCCTGCCCGTCAACCAGCGTGTAGCGCATCGAGAAATCCTGGGCCATACGCACGATGGAGTCGTATACGGCAGAATCACCATGGGGGTGATACTTACCGAGAACTTCCCCGACAATACGGGCGCTTTTCTTGTACGCGCGGTTGTGGAGCATTCCCAGTTCGCTCATTCCATAGAGAACCCGCCGGTGAACCGGCTTGAGTCCGTCACGAACATCGGGGAGGGCCCTTGAAACAATTACCGACATCGAATAATCGATGTAGGATGACTTCATCTCATCTTCGAGATTGATTTTTATGATCTTGTCAGACATCGGAAAATGCGTGTTTTAGATATCGAGTTTTGCGTATTTGGCGTTTCTTTCAATGAATGCACGGCGCGGTTCCACCATGTCACCCATCAGGACAGTAAACAGTTTGTCCGCAGCAGCGGCGCTTTCAACCGTTACCTGCTGCAATGTTCGTGTTTCGGGATTCATGGTGGTATCCCACAGCTGATCAGGATTCATTTCACCAAGTCCCTTATACCTGGAAACATCGATTTTCCTGGTGCTTTTCTTGAGTAACTTCAGGATTTTGTCCCTGTTGTCATCATCCCAGGCGTATTCGATTTTATTGCCCTGCGTGACTTTGTAGAGTGGTGGTGTGGCAATGTAGACGTGGCCGCCTTCAATGAGCGGTTGCATATAGCGATAGAAGAACGTGAGGAGCAGCGTGCGGATGTGGGATCCGTCGACATCGGCATCCGTCATGATAATGATCTTGTGATACCGGAGGTTCGAGATATCGAAGTCTTCGATAAAGCCGACACCGACACCCAATGCCGTGATGATGGCCCTGATTTCATTGTTCTCGAGGATCTTGCCTACGCGTGCCTTTTCAACATTAAGGATTTTTCCCCGCAGTGGAAGAATGGCCTGGAAGCTTCTGTTTCGGCCGGATTTTGCCGAGCCGCCTGCAGAGTCACCCTCGACCATATAGATTTCGCAGTGAGCCGGGTCGTTTATGGAGCAGTCGGCCAGCTTGCCTGGCAGTCCCATTCCCGCCATGGCGCTTTTCCGCTGTACCAGCTGCCGCGCCTTCCGGGCCGCTTCGCGTGCTTCGGCCGCCCTCATCACTTTATCGATTACGGCCCGTGCCACCTTGGGATTTTGTTCCAGGTAGTCGTTCATTTTTTCATAGACGACTACTTCAACGGCGCTTTGCACCTCGGAGTTGCCCAGTTTTGTCTTGGTCTGGCCTTCAAACTGGGGCTCCTGCACCTTGATACTGATCACCGCTGTTAGCCCTTCGCGAAAATCTTCGCCGCTTACAGCAAATTTGCCCTTAATGAGACGGTTTTTTTCGCCATAGTTCTTCAATGCCCGGGTCAGCGCCCTGCGGAACCCGGAGATATGAGTCCCGCCCTCATGGGTATTGATGTTGTTCACATAGGAGTGCACGTTTTCCGAGTAGGAAGTGGTGTACTGCATGGCAACTTCCACGGGCACGTCATCGATTTCCCCGGAAAAATACATGACCTCGGGAACCAGCGGATCACGCCCCTCATCCAGATAACGTACAAAATCCTTGATCCCGCCCTCATAATGAAACACTTCCTTGAGAGGCTCCTCTTCCCGGAGATCTTCCAGTTCGATGGTGACCTCCGGATTGAGGAAAGCAAGTTCCCTCATCCTTTCGGCAATGATCTCAAAACGAAATTCATTTATTTGGGTGAAGATGGTATCATCAGGCGTGAACGTTACAATGGTCCCGGTTTTTTCGGTAGAGCCAACCTTTTTCAGCGGACGAGTGGTTTTTCCATATTCAAATCCCATGACATGGACTTCACCGTCCCGGTGAATTTCTACATCGAAAACTTTTGAGAGCGCGTTTACGCAACTGACACCAACACCATGCAGTCCGCCGGACACCTTGTAGGATTCTTTGTCAAACTTGCCGCCTGCGTGAAGTTTTGTAAGTACAAGCTCGACGGCCGGTATGCCGAATTTCTTGTGCACATCCACCGGGATGCCACGGCCGTTGTCCTCAATGGTTATCGAGTTGTCCTGGTTGATTTTAAGACCGATGTAGTTGCAATAGCCGACAAGGGCTTCATCGATGGAGTTATCGACCACTTCATTGATCAGGTGGTGCAATCCGCGCTGTCCGGTGTCCCCGATATACATGGAAGGGCGTTTTCTTACCGCCTCCAATCCTTCCAATACCTGAATATTTGACGCTCTGTATTCGGGTGATTTTTGAGTACTCATTTCGAATGGTTAGGGTTAGCTGTCTGAGTGGCGCTCCGGCCGGTAAGGACTACCACTATTTTCTTCCAATTTAATTCCGAAAAATAGCCCTTAATCACGTCATTTCAAAACAACTTATGATAAATATCGCCCTTGGTCACAAAATGGCTCCTGCGGGAAATTCGGAATATGCACAAACTCTCCCGCAACCGGATTGTCCGTGTTGTATCCGTCTGTTTATGGATAACGAAGTTTGTTTTTTGAAATTTTTTAGGCTATATTTGGTGTCTGTCTGTAAATAATCCACTTGATTGAAAGCAAATCATGTCATTGCGAGACGATATTTTCGGAACAAAGGCCCTGAACGGATACCGCTCCTCCAAGGCGAACAACAAAACCAAGCATCTCTTCAAGCTGAATCTTCAGAAGAGGCGGTTTTACATTCCGGAGGAAGACCGTTGGGTCACATTGCGGGTAACCGCTAAAACGGTGCGTACCATTAACCGCAAGGGGATCAGTGCGGTTCTGAAAGAGGCCCGTGAAAAAGGCACCCTTAACAAAAATATTTAATATCGGTTATGGCGAAGGCAAAAGGAAACCGCATACAGGTGATTCTTGAGTGCACTGAAGCACCGGGTACATCCCGCTATGTAACTACCAAAAACAGAAGAACTACCACAAACCGGCTGGAATTGAAGAAATTCAATGCCAAGCTGCGCAAGCATACCCTCCATAAAGAGATTAAATAAGGAACAGCGTTATGGCCAAGAAACAGGTATTCGGGGAACAGGTCCTCGCAGCAAAGGCTACTCAGAGAAAAATGGCCAAAGTCATTTTCTCGAAAAAGTCAGAGAAAGGCAAGGTGGCCTTTCTTGAATCCACAATGGAGCAGGATAAGGTGAAAGATTTCATTTCCCGCCAGAAGTCCTGATTTTATCCCTTTTCTTTTTTTCAAAAAGGTTATGCATCTGTTGTATAACCTTTTTTTGTTTAGGGAAACTGGCTAATTTGCAGGGGCAGGAAATAAGGCCAGCGCGGCCGTTACAATGCCGTTGCTGTGCATTATTTGATTTTCAACCGAACATCGCAAAGCTATGAGCAGCACATACGAAAAAATATTGCACGATCTCAAGGAAGCCATGCGGTCAAAAGACGCTCCCCGCCTTCAGGTGCTTCGTTCACTTAAAGCAAAGATTCTCGAAAGGGAAATCAGTGAGAGGAAAGGCAGCGATGCAACCCTCAGTGAAAGCCAGGTGCAGGAGGTGCTTATGAAAGCAGCCAAGCAACGCAAGGACTCCATTTCCCAATATCGGGACGCCGGAAGGACCGATTTGCTGGAAACAGAAGAATATGAACTCAAGGTGATTGAATCCTATCTGCCTGAAATGATGTCTGAGGATGAGATCCGTTCGCTTGCATCAGAAGTGATCGGCAAGACCGGGGCTTCTTCTCCGTCGGATATGGGCAAGGTTATGGGGGCCCTCATGCCGAAAGTAAAAGGCAAGGCAGACGGGGCGCTGGTAAACCGGGTGGTTCGCGAACTTCTGGAATCCAAATGAACCTTCTTGACGCCGTCATTATCCTTTTTATTGCAATTTTTGCCTGGAAAGGATTCCGAAATGGGCTTGTCAAGGAAGTGTTCCGCATCGTCGGTCTTGTTCTTGCTGTGTTTGTCGCGTTTCAATATGCCAATTTTGCCGGATCCATCATTGGCGCATTGTTCAATATCCAGGATTTCTATCTGCCCTACATTGGTTTTGCGCTGCTTTTCATAGCAGCGCAGATTGCCGTGCACGTCTCCATCGTTTTTCTTGACAAGCTCATTCAACTGCTGCTGCTGAGCATACCAAACCGACTTTTCGGGTCCCTTTTCGGTGTGCTTAAAAGCAGCCTGATAGTAAGTATCATGCTCATTTTTGCAGCCGGATTCGGTTTTTCCGGCAGCGACATCCAAAAAGAGTCCCTGTTCTACAAGCCCATGCTTAAAGTTGCCCCCGCCTCCTATGACATCGTGGCAAGGGTGCTTCCCGGCGTAAAACCGTACCGGGACTCTGTAGAACGCTACCTCTCCGTACCCGAAGCAAGTAATAAATAACATGTCTATCCCCCCCGTAAAAGAACAACTCGAAATTATTGAAAGGGGAACGGTTGAAATTGTCCCCCGCGAGGAGCTGGTCCGCAAACTTGAAGAATCCCAAAAAACGCAAACCCCTCTTCGCGTCAAACTGGGATGCGATCCCACACGCCCGGATCTTCATCTGGGACATTCCGTCATCCTCCGGAAAATGAGACAGTTCCAGGACCTGGGGCACCATACGATCCTCATCATCGGCGATTTTACCGCCATGATCGGTGACCCTTCCGGAGCAAACAAAACCCGTCCGGCCCTCTCCCGCGAGGAGATATTGGAAAACGGCCGGTCCTACTTCGAGCAGGCCTCCAAAATCCTTGATCCTGATAAAACCGAGATCGTTTATAATTCAGAGTGGCTTGCGCCAATGACTTTTGAGGATGTGATACGGCTCGCATCCCACTACACCGTGGCCCGCATGATCGAACGGGACGACTTCACGAAACGGTACCAGAACAACGACACCATCTCCCTGCACGAGTTTCTCTATCCGCTTGCCCAGGGTCAGGATTCCGTCCACCTGAAATCGGACATCGAGCTCGGCGGCATTGACCAGAAGTTCAATTTGCTGGTAGGAAGGCATCTCCAGCGCGAATTCGGACAATCGCAGCAGATTTGCCTGATGATGCCGCTGCTTGTCGGCACCGACGGCACACAGAAAATGTCCAAGTCCTATGACAATTACATCGGCATCGACGAAAAGCCGGAGGACATGTATGGCAAGGCCCTCTCCATCCCCGACCAGCTGATTTACCCGTATTTTGAACTGGTGACGGACATGGATCACGCCCGTCTTCCCGAAATCAGGGAGCGGGTGGAAAACGATCCCCGGAATGCGAAGCATGATCTGGCGTGGACCATCACGCGGATGTATCACGGTTCCGGGAAGGCGGATGCCGCCCGTGCACATTTCGAAAAAACCGTGGTGCAGAAAGATGTGCCGGACGAGATGCCCGAATTCACTTTTTCACCGGATTCCGGTCACGGTCTTCTGGATGTGATCCGTGAAACCGGTTTTGTCCCCAGCAGCAGTGAAGCGCGCCGCCTGGTGACGCAGGGAGGTGTGACGCTGGACGGCGAAAAGATAACGGACCCGAGATTCCGTTTTGAAACCGGTACGGAGGGCGCCTTTATCCTGAAAGTGGGGAAGCGCAAGTATGGAAAGCTGGTTTTCAAGAGCTGACGGGTTGCCTGCCGCTGGCTTTCATTCCGCTGCGTTGCAGCCTGCCTGCTACGAATCCCTATTTTCCCGCCTTGTATATGCACATGGGCGGGATATTCAGGTATTCCATCTCCGTCTGCACGTTCGGGAAATAGGCGCTTAAATGCGGCTTGAGGTGAGATGAGGTCTGGTAGCCGAGAAAAAAACCACGGTCGCCCAGCAATTCTGCCGAATCCTGCAGGATCTTATGCTTGACGTCTTTCTTCAGGAATGAAAACGGGATTCCAGACAGGATATAGTCCGCACTTCCCCAGCTTCTGCCGGATGCTATCTCCATGACATCCTCGGCACTCCGGTTGACCACCGTCAGCCGTTTGTCATGATGCTGGCGGAGCGACCTCGCAAAGTCCGTATTGGTTTCTATGGCAATGATTTCGGATTCGGGAGTCAGCTTTTCAAGGATGACCTTTGTAAAAACGCCGTCGGCCGGACCAAATTCGATGATGCGCAGATCTTTTTCGAAGTTGATATGCCGGCAGACCCGTTCAATGGTGTACCGCGATGTCGGTGTAATGGAGGCAACCTGCCTGTCTTTGATAAAATTCTTTATATAGGAGAGTGTTCCCATCCTGTTCTTCTATAGTATATGCCGTTGTGCACGAAATCTGCAATATACAGACTCATTATACAGATCATAACGAAGGATAAGAAATCTTTCCCTCCCATGCATGCCGGTGTTATACCACGCACGAAGAGGCTCCCCTGTACATGAAGATGCTCTCCCATGCATGCCGGTGTTATTTCAACTCTTTCTCGACCTGGGCGATCTGATCCCGGATGCGGGCAGCTTCCTCAAATTCCATGTTTTTGGCCGCGGTCCGCATCGCCTCTTTCAAATACGCCAGGAACTCACTTTTGTCCTCAAAGACAACTTCTTTCATTGCCGGAGAGGCCTTGTAGCGGATACCGTCATCGGCGACCTTGATATGCTCCAGGGCGTCGGGCGCATCCTCGCCTGTCTGAATCTCAAATGATTTTGCGCCGATCAGATTCGGATCCACAAGCGGTTTGAGCTCCTTGGCAATCGTGGCAGGAGTGATATTGTGACGCTTGTTGTATTCCTGCTGGATTTTCCTTCGCCGGTCCGTCTCATCGATAACGCGCCGCATGCTCTCCGTGATTTTGTCGGCGTACATGATCACGCGTCCGTCCACGTTCCGCGCCGCACGTCCCGATATCTGAAAAAGTGAAGTTTCCGACCGCAGGAAACCCTCCTTGTCGGCATCCAGAATGGCAACCAGGCCCAATTCGGGTATGTCGATACCTTCCCGGAGCAGGTTGATACCGACCAGCACGTCATAATCGCCCCGGCGGTACCGGTAGAGCACCTCCACCCGCTCCAGCGCATCCAGCTCACTGTGCATGTATGCCGCCTTGATCCCGAGATCCTTGAGGTATTGTGACAGTTCCTCGCTCATCCGCTTGGTCAGGGTCAGGCAAAGCACCCGCTGTTTTTTGGCGACCGCCTTCTGGACTTCCCCGACGATATCGTCAATCTGATAGGCCAGGGGGCGCACTTCCACTTTGGGCTCCATGAGTCCGGTTGGACGGATAATCTGCTCAACAAACGCCCCTTCGCTCTTTTCCAGCTCGTAGTCGGCGGGAGTGGCGCTCACAAAAACGCACTGGTTGATCATCGACTCCCACTCCCCGAAAGTCAGCGGACGGTTATCGAGAGCGGATGGCAGCCGGAAGCCGTGCTCCACCAGGCTCACCTTCCGCGACCGGTCCCCGCCGTACATGGCGCCGATCTGGGGAACGGTCTGGTGGGACTCATCCACGATCAGCAGAAAATCCTTCGGAAAGTAGTCGAACAGGCAATAGGGACGCTCCCCGGGCTTGCGTCCGGCCAGATACCGGGAGTAATTCTCGATGCCCGGACAAAAGCCGATCTCCTGCATCATTTCGATGTCGAACATGGTCCGCTGTTCCAGCCGCTGGGCCTCCAGGTATTTTTCCTCTGAGCGAAGCACGTCGAGGCGCAGATCGAGCTCATCGCGGATCTGTTCGATGGCGGTCTTGAGCCGCCCCTTGGTGGTCACATAATGGGAGGCGGGATAGATGAAGAACTGGTCTGTTTCTTCGAGAAGCTCGCCTGTTTCGGGATCGAACAATGTAAGCGTCTCGATCTCATCCCCCCAGAAGGAAATTCGCAGGGCGTGTTCGGAATAGGCGGGATAAATATCCACCACGTCGCCCCGGACGCGGAATTTGGCCCGTTCGAACTGGTGGTCGTTGCGGCTGTAGTGCAGGTCCACCAGGTCATAGAGCAGCTTGTTCCTCGGGATTTCCTCGCCTGTTTTGAGGCGGATGATGAGCTGTTCGTATTCGCTGGGTGAGCCAATGCCGTAGATGCAGCTGACGGAAGAGACGATGATGACATCACTGCGTCCGGACAGCAGCGAACTGGTGGCCCGCAGACGGAGGCGCTGGATCTCGTCGTTGATGGAGAGGTCCTTTTCGATGTATTTGTCCTGCGATACGAGGTACGCTTCGGGCTGGTAGTAATCGTAATAGGAGATGAAAAACTCGACGCAGTTTTCCGGGAAAAAGTCGCTGAACTCACGGTAGAGCTGAGCCGCCAGTGTTTTATTGTGGCTCATCACCAGGGTCGGCTTTCCGATTTTCTCGACGACCGATGCCATGGTGCGTGTTTTCCCTGATCCGGTGATACCCAGGAGCGTCTGGTAACGGTCTCCCTTACGGATTCCATCCAGCAGTTCCGTGATGGCTTTGGGCTGGTCGCCGGCCGGTTTGTACGGGGAAACAAGTTTGAAATCGGACATCGTTTCTCTTTCTATTCAATAAATCGTTACATTTTACAGCCTTGGATCCGGTATCCGTTCTGCCACTGCGAATACCGTATCAGATAGACACGCGAACTGCTTTTTCATTACAGGACATGCCGGAAAATTTCGCCGAAACAGGTCCATTATAATCACGACACATACATGAACGAGAACCAGAACAGCCTGAATACGTTCCGGGAGCGCATTGACAACATCGACGATGAGATCCTGCGTCTTCTTCGTGAAAGAAACGACACTGTAAAACAGGTCATATCCACAAAAATACAAAATAAACTGCCCATTTTTGTGCCCGACCGGGAGGATGAAAAAATTGCCGATTTCCGCAGGAAGGCCAAGGAGCACAATCTGGATACGGACTGGGCGGAGGATTTTCTGCGCATGATCATGAGTTCGTCCCGCGCCTACCAGTCCGGCAAAACGTTTCCGCAGGCCAGCGCCGGCAGCAAGAACATCCTGATGGTCGGCGGGCGCGGCGGCATGGGTTCGCTCTACACGCGCATCGCCGAACTTTCCGGGCACCGCGTCACCATACTGGACCGTGACGACTGGGACCGGGTGGATGAGCTGGTGCGCGGGCAGCATCTGGTCATCATCACGGTACCCATCAACGTGACAGAGGAAACCATCGAGCGTATCGGGCCGCATCTGGATCCGGACACCATTCTGGCCGATTTCACCAGCAACAAGTCCCACATCCTCGATGCCATGATGAACGCCCACAAGGGTCCCGTCGTGGCCCTTCACCCGATGCATGGCCCGGATGTCTCCAACGTCTCCCGGCAGCTGATGATGGTGTGCCACGGGCGCGAAGAAGACGCGTATGAGTGGATTCTGGAGCAGTTCCGCTTGTGGGGAATGCGCATCAAGTTCGTGGATCCCGAGCAGCATGACCGTGCTATGAACCTGATCCAGGGCCTGCGGCACTTCGTGGCCCTGCTGCACGGGTCGTTCATGAGGGAATATGACCTCAAGCCGGAGGATATGGCCGACTACTCCAGCCCGATATACCGCGCCGAGCTCATGATGACCGGCCGTATCTTTGCACAGGACGCCGAACTCTACGCCGATATCGTGTTCTCCACCTTTGAGCGGCGCACACTGCTCCTGGAGTTCCTGGAACATCACAAGAAACTCGCCCGGCTCGTTACGGATAACGACCGTGATGGATTTGTTCTCGAATTCCGCAAAATTAATGAATTTTTTGGCGATTTTGCAGAACAGGCCCTGTCCGAAAGCAGCTACATGATCAACCGGCTGGCGGACCGGTTCGGCTGATCTTTGCAAACTGCATCAGCTCTGTTTGAACAACTACTTTACAACAAAAAGCTCTACTCCCATGACCAACTCCAAGCATATAAACCGCTCAGTGCGCATTCATGACTCAGAGCGCATCCACAAGTCAATGAACCTCAGCGACTCGGTGCTTATCCACAAGTCAATGAACCTCAGCGACTCAGTGCTTATCCACAGCTCAATGAACATCCACGACCCGGAGCGCATCCACAAGTCACAGCCTGACAACTGCTCAAAGCACGGCAACCGTTCAAGGCATGACCATTCCTCTTTCCGCATGCAGCCGTTTTCCCGGTTTGCCCGCTCGCTCCGGCTGACGGCCTTCTGCCTGCTTGTTCTCATGGCAGCCGGCGCCCTATCGGAAGTGCAGGCCGATGAGAAGAGAACGATAACCCCTGAAGATCTCTGGAATATGAAGCGTGCCGGAACGGGGGATGCTTCGCCGGACGGGAAACATCTCGTTTTCCCGGTCACACGCTACGATATTGACAAAGACCGGTCTTACACGAACCTGTACCGGTCCAGCCTGGATGGCGAAAATATCCGGAAATTCACATCGCAGGACTCCGACCGCCAGCCCGCATGGAGCCCGGATGGAAACCGTATTGCTTTTGTATCGGGACGCGACGGGTCGCCGGCCCAGCTCTACCTGATCCCCGCCGATGGCGGCGAAGCCGAGCGCCTGACGGACATGCCCGTAGCCGTCTCGGCGCCGAAATGGTTCCCTGACGGAAAGCATATCGCGTTCGTGGCCAATGTCCTGCCGGGATACGACGGCGATTTTGACCGCCTGAAGGAAATGATCCGCGAGCAGGAGGACAGCAAGGTCAGCGCCAGGGTGACCGAAAACCGCATCTACAGGCACTGGGACCGCTGGCTCACCGACGGCCGTTATCCACGCATTTTCCGGATGGATGTGGAAACGAAGGAGATCACCGACCTGATGCCGGGATCGCAGCGCCATTTTGCGATGATGGGTTCTGCCGAGTACGATATTTCCCCTGACGGCAATGAGATAGCCGTCTCCGCCAACAGCAATCCCCCTCCCTACGAATATCTCGACTACGATATTTTCCTGGTGCCGGCGGACGGCAGCGGCGAACTGGTCAATATCACCGAACACAACCCGGCCAACGACATGAGTCCGGCCTACAGCCCTGATGGCGGCACGCTCCTCTACCGGAAACAGACCCGCACCGATTTCTATGCCGACCGGGCGCGACTGGTCTTTTACGACCGGCAGAGCGGTGACCGGACCGTCATCGACAAGGTGATGCACGGCGACATCGACCTTTCGCCCGGAAGTGGCGTGTGGGCGGACAACAGCCGCGAAATCTACTTTACCGCCCAGGACCGGGGCAAAACATCCGTTTTTGCCTATGATGTACGGCGCGACCGGCTCCGTGAAATCCATCGCGGAGGCACCAATTCGGGCATCGTCCTGGCCGGTGACCATCTGGTCTTCCTGCATCGCTCCTTCACCCGGGCCCCGGAGCTGTTCCGGATCCGCGCCAACGGCCGCAACCTGTCAAAAATCACCGGTTTCAACGATGACATCATGTCCGGCTTGCATATGGGCCGTGTCGAAAATGTGACCTACGAGGGAGCCAACGGGGTGGATGTGCAGATGTTCGTCGTCTATCCGCCAGATTTCGACGAAAACGAAGAGTGGCCGCTGCTGGTACAGATCCACGGCGGTCCGCACGGCATTTTCGGCGATGATTTCCACTTCCGCTGGAACGCCCAGCTCTTTGCCGCTCCGGGATATGTCGTGGCGCTGCCCAACTTCCACGGATCCACCAGTTTCGGCCAGGAATTTGCCGAATCCATTCATGGCGCCCACTCCGAACTGCCCTACCGCGACATCATGAAGGCAACCGATTACATGGTGGACAAGCCCTACATCGACGGCAACCGCACCGCTGCGGCCGGCGGAAGTTACGGGGGATACATGGTCAGCTGGATTGCCGGCAAGACGGACCGGTACCAGGCGCTCATCAACCATGCCGGTGTGTACAATATCATGTCGCAGTTTGCCTCTGATGTGACCTACCACCGCGAGGCGGCCTACAGCGGCGCCCCCTGGGACGGCCTGGAGGATCTGCAGCGCTGGAATCCCGCCATGCTTTCCGAAAACTTCGAGACGCCCATGCTTATCCTCCATGGCGAGCTGGATTACCGCGTGCCCGTGACACACGGCCTGGAGGTCTATGGCGTCTATAAAGGCAAGGGACTCGACGCCCGGCTGGTCTACTATCCCGATGAAAACCACTGGATACTGACCCCTCAGAACTCAATTCACTGGTTCGGGGAATTTCATGACTGGTTGTTGCGTTATATTAGTGCAGGGCCGACAGAACAGTGATTTAAGAAATTCTTCCGATGTGACGATTTTCTGAAAAATCACACGAAATACAAAGTTGGTAACAACCCTGCACAATAAAATGTGAAGTTGTTAGTTGTTATAACCCATACCATACCCTCCCCTCAAAAGCCAGTCCCTGACCGGACTGGCTTTGATTTTTTATAGCACTCTGTTATAAAAAACCTTTGCATGAAACCCGGCTATTTGTCATGAAAGCCGGCTATTTGACGAGCGTGACGGGGACCGACATCCGCCGGCTTCCGGTTTCGGCCGTTATGATATAGACTCCGCTTGCCCATGCGGATGCGTCCAGGGCCACCTCATGGAAGCCGCTGCGGACAACCCCATCCACAGGAACGGCCACTCTTCTTCCATCAACGGAATACACGGACACCCTCAGATGACCCGCATCAGGGACGGCCACAGTTACCATTGCCCGGTTATTGAACGGGTTGGGCCTGGGTGGATGCAGACGGAAGTCCCGGGGACGGTCCGGTTCGGGTTCTGACAGCCCGGCGGATACTTCCGTTGCCTCAAACAGGGCTTTCAGCGACAGTTCCTGCTCAAAAGTGCGGATGGTGACGGTCTCTCCGGCGTGATCACGCCCTTCCCAGCCGGCAAATTCATATCCCCAGGCCGGAACAGCCGTGATGGTGAACGGGACATCATGAAAATAGACGCCGGACCATGGCCAGGGCTGATCCGGAATCCCGACCTGTCCGGGTTGGATATCGATGGTGTTGATGCGGATGTGTCCGCCTTCGAGATCATTGACATCGAGGGCAAGATCCACGGTACCGCGGAGGCCGAAATGAGAAAGGATGTGTTCCCGCTGTGCAGCGGGCCGCTTCCGGGCAAAGTCACGCATGGAGGCAACCTCATCCTCCCACTCCTGCATGGTTTCAGGTCCCCGCCAGCGGTTGACATGTTCCGGCATGTGCGGCTTGAGCTGGTTGTAGATGGCGTCTATCTCCGCCTCCACGCGCTCCGGGGAAAAGGCGGTGTTAAGCAGATCGGCAAACCGGTTGATGAAGCTTTGCCGGAAAGAGACATTGCGCAGGGCGCCGCGCAGCATCTGAACCGACCAGTCCGGGTTGGGCCAGGATACATTGGCGCCATTAATGGCAAAACTGAGGGTATTGTGCTGCTCGCGGACATTGTGTCCCTGAACATAGTGGTAGTCAAGATTGAACCCGAAATCGGTGTCAAACATCAGCCAGCGCCAGCGGCCGTCATGACCGGGCGGGGCGTCATCCTGCGGACCATCCGTGCGCTTCCGCCAGAAATCAATGTTGTTGCCGGGCCAGTCGGTGTTCCGGAAGTAGATATTGGCGATGTTGTAATCGCGGAGGTTGTCCAGATCCACCCGGTCTTTGACCCTCTGCCAGATCTGCGGATGGTTGACCTGGTCCGTATCCAGCATCTCCCTGAGCTGCTCATAGTCGCGCTGGTCGCGGGAAGTGCCTTCCTTGACGGCGGCATTTCTTTCCATAAGCACCAGATCGTTGCGATCCAGGCCGTACATTGACTCAAAATAGCGATGGTCGTATCGTTTGCGGATGTTGTGGATGCCCCAGTACTCCCCGTTGAGGAACACCACGACGGGACGGTAATACTGCGTTTCGACGGGTGTATGCTCGACCAGCCGCTGCATCAGGGCATCGCGGAAATAGGCCATGTCCCAGTCATTGCCGGAATTGCGCAACAGGAACCGCTTGTAGCGGTCCACCGGGGCATCCGGGATCAGCGGATATTCGAACCAGGATTCGCCATAGGATCGGCGGGCATACATGCGCAGGGATTTTATGGGCCGGGCACGGGATGTGCCCCCGTGGATGCGCACGCCGGCATCATGGGCCAGCACGGGATCGCCGCCGCTTTCATAAAACTCGAAATGGACCGGGCGCTCCGAGCCCTCGCCGCGCTCCTGGAAATTCGGGGGCACGTAGATGCCGGATGACTCCGAAAAGAAATGGTCGCGGTCTGTTGCCAGGGAGACTACCGGCAGCCGGTACCGTTCGTGCAGGTCGGCGCCGACAAAAAATGTGCGTGTGGCCACCCGGACCGGTTCGGAGTCCGGCGCCCATGCGACAGCGCGCACCACCGTGCCCTTGAACACCTGGCCGATCGGCGGTTTCCAGCCGTCATTGAGCGGATCGTTCTCTCCTATATTGTTGGTCCGGATCATGGACAGGTCGTTCGGCTCATCCGTCCGGTCCTCTATCCGGATCGTTTGCCCTTCGGAAAGCCGCCGGCCGTTATCCGGTCCCGGCGTGCTGCCGTCCAGGGTGTAGTAGATGCGGGCGTCCTGCTGATGCCCGGGCAGTGTGAGCGTGAGGTAGAACCCCTGCGGGTGGAATCCGCCCTCGTGTGAAAAGGCGGGCGGATCGAGCAGCCGGGATACGCCGTCCGCAACGTTGGAAAAACCGGGTGTGGGTTCCCTGAAAAAGACCCACTGGTCCGAGCCGTCGGGCCTGCGGCCGTAGGAGTAGTCGGTGGGCAGGAGTACGGGTGGAACCGTATCCAGCCGGTTTCCGTTGAAATCGGTCAGGCGCAGGGGCTCGCCCCCGGAGGCAATGCTGAAACTGGTGTGAAGCGGCGACCCCGGTTTTCTCCGGTCTTTGCCGGACGCCCAGACGAGCATGAATTGGCCGGGCTGGATGGTGGTGTCAGGGAACACCCAGCGGAAAAAATCGCCTTCGCGGTCGGTCAGGCCGTATCCTGCAAGGCGGAGGGGCGTGCTGCCCGTATTGAGGATTTCGATCCAGTCCTCAAAGTCGCCATCCTCGTCCGAAATGGTTTCATTATTGGACGCCATGAACTCATTGATAACAAGCGCGGACTGCGCTCCGGCGTCGGTTATGCACAAAACGAGCAGTAAGGCCGCCAAAATAAGAGGTAATGCAGGTTGATTCATGACGTTGATGCAAAAAACTGGATATACGATCAAAATACGTGATTTTCAGCTTAAAGACAGACAAATCACGCAGAAGTCCGGCAGGGATTTCCGGCGGGTTTCCCTCCGGTATGCCGACTGAGCCTCCTTTTTTGTATATTTGTCCACCATCTATCCACAAAACCTTGCTCTCGCTTTATTCTATAAACCGCCTGTTTTGACACACCCCATACAAAAAGCCCTGGAACAACGCATCCTGGTGATAGACGGTGCCATGGGCACGATGATCCAGAAGCACACCCTTTCAGAAGAGGATTTCCGCGGAGACCGTTTTGCCGGACACGATCACGAGCTCAAGGGCAACAACGACCTGCTCAGTGTCACGCAGCCCGAACTCATCCGCTCCATTCATGAGGCCTTTCTGGAAGCGGGGGCCGACATCGTCGAGACCAACACCTTCAGCTCCAATCCGGTTTCGCAGCTGGACTATGGGCTGGAAGAGCATGTTTACGAGATAAACCTTGCCTCGGCCCGCATTGCGCGTGAGGCGGCGGACAAATTTACAAAGCAGCATCCGGAAAAACCCCGGTTTGTGGCCGGCGCAATGGGTCCCACCAACCGCACGCTCTCGCTGTCGCCGGACGTGAACGATCCCGGCTACCGCGCCGTGACTTTTGACGAGATGGTGGACTGTTACGCCGCACAGATCCCCGGACTGATGGATGGCGGGGCCGATGTGCTTCTTGTGGAGACGGTTTTTGATACTCTTAACTGTAAAGCGGCCCTTTTTGCCATCCAGAATTACCGCAGGGAGACCAGGAATAACGTGCCGGTCATGATTTCCGGAACGATCGTGGACCAGAGCGGCCGCACGCTTTCCGGCCAGACGAGCGAGGCGTTCTGGATCTCGATCTCGCACATGCCGAACCTGCTGAGCGTGGGGCTGAACTGTGCGCTCGGCTCACAGCAGATGCGCCCGTTCATCCGTGAGATTTCGCGCATTGCAACCGCTCCGGTGACGCTCTATCCCAACGCCGGCCTGCCCAACGAGTTTGGCCAATACGATGAATCGCCGGATTTCATGGCGCAGCAGCTCGGGGCCTACGCTTCCGAGGGCTGGCTCAACATGGTGGGCGGTTGCTGCGGCACCACACCGGAGCATATCGCGCAATTTGCGGAAGTGGCGGCCCGGCACCAGCCGCGGACCATCCCCGATTGCGAGCCCTGGCTGCGCCTTAGCGGACTCGAACCGCTGGTAGTCAGGCCCGAGACGAATTTTGTCAATGTCGGTGAGCGGACCAACGTCTCCGGCTCCCGCAAATTCGCACGCCTTGTCCGTGAGGACAGGTTCGAGGAGGCCTTGTCGGTGGCCCGGGAGCAGATTGAAAACGGCGCCCAGATCATTGATGTGAACATGGACGAGGGGCTGCTCGATTCCGAGAAAGTGATGACGACCTTCCTAAACCTGATCATGGCCGAACCTGACATTGCGCGGGTCCCGGTGATGGTCGACTCATCGAAATGGTCGGTGCTGGAGGCGGGGCTGAAGTGCCTGCAGGGCAAAGCCGTTGTCAATTCACTGAGTCTCAAGGAGGGCGAGCATGCGTTCCTCGAACAGGCCAGGAAAGTGCGCGACTATGGTGCCGCGGTCATCGTGATGGCCTTCGATGAGGAGGGGCAGGCCGACACCTTCGAGCGGCGCATCGCCATCTGCGAGCGCGCCTACCGCCTGCTGGTGGATCATATCGGATTCCCGCCGCAGGACATTATTTTCGATCCCAACATCCTGACCGTAGCCACCGGAATCGAGGAGCACAACAATTACGCGGTCGATTTCATCCAGGCAACCCGCTGGATCAAGGAGAACCTGCCCATGGCCAAGGTGAGCGGCGGCGTCAGCAACATCTCGTTCTCCTTCCGCGGCAACAACCCGGTCCGCGAAGCCATGCACGCCGTGTTTCTGTATCACGCCATCCGCGCCGGGCTGGATATGGGGATCGTCAACGCCGGACAGCTTGAGGTCTATGAGGAGATCCCGAAGGACCTGCTGGAGCGGGTCGAAGATGTGCTTTTCAACAGGCGTCCCGATGCCACCGAGCGTCTGGTGGACTTCGCCGAGACCATCCGGCAGAAAGGCGGCAGAGATCCGGCCAAAACCGACGAATGGCGCAGCCGTCCGGTCGGAAAACGGCTTGAATACGCGCTTATGAAAGGCATCATCGACCACATCGACGAGGACACCGAGGAGGCGCGGCAGCAGTTCGACCAGGCGCTGGAGGTGATCGAGGGTCCGCTCATGGATGGCATGAACGTGGTCGGCGACCTGTTCGGACAGGGAAAGATGTTCCTCCCGCAGGTGGTAAAAAGCGCCCGGGTGATGAAAAAAGCGGTGGCCTGGCTCATCCCGTACATCGAGGAGGAGAAAAAACTGCTCAAGGATGACCGTCCAAAGGGAAAAGTGCTGATGGCGACGGTCAAAGGCGATGTCCACGACATCGGGAAGAATATCGTCGGGGTGGTGCTGGGCTGCAACAACTACGATGTGATCGACCTGGGCGTGATGGTTCCGGCGCAGAAAATCCTGGATGCGGCCGTGGAGCACAAAGTGGATGTCATCGGGGTGAGCGGGCTCATCACCCCGTCGCTGGATGAGATGGTGGATCTGGCGCGCGAAATGGAGGCGCGGGGCATGACCCATCCGCTGCTGATCGGCGGGGCCACCACGTCGCGGGTCCACACCGCCGTGAAGATCGATCCGGCGTACAGCGGGCCGGTAATCCACGTGCTGGATGCTTCAAAAAGCGTGCCTGTGGTCAGCCGGCTGCTTTCCGATACGCAGCGCGAGCCGCTCATTCAGGAGATCCGGGAGGAGTACACGGACGTCCGGGAGCGCCATGAGCAGCGCACCCATGCCAAAAGCTTCATTCCGCTGGAAACGGCCCGCCAGAACCGTACTCCGATCTCGTGGCGGCCGGATGATATCAGCCCGCCGCGCCACACCGGCCGCATCCACCCGGACCAACCCTCGCTGAAAGAGCTTGCTTCCTATATCGACTGGACGCCCTTTTTCATCACCTGGCAAATGCCAGGCAAATATCCGGCCATTCTGGACGATGACAGATTCGGCGAGCAGGCCCGCAAGTTGCAAAACGATGCGTTTGCGATGCTGGACCGCATCATCGCGGAAGAGTGGCTGGATGTGCGCATGTGCTGCGGCATCTTTCCGGCCAACAGCACCGGCGATGACATTGAGATCTACGCGGATGATACGCGCGGGGAGGTGCGCGCCGTCCTGCGGATGCTGCGCCAGCAGAGCCGGAAACGGGAAGGGCAGCCCAACCGGTGCCTGTCCGACTACATCGCCCCGAAAGAGACCGGCCTGCCGGACCATATCGGCGCGTTTGCCGTCACATCGGGACATGGTATCGACACCCCGCTGGCGCGTTTCGAGGCGGACCATGACGACTATTCGGCCATCATGCTCAAGGCGCTGGCCGACCGGCTGGCGGAGGCGGCGGCCGAGTGGCTGCACAAAAAAGTGCGGCGAGAGATCTGGGGCTACGCACCTGACGAGGATCTCGGCAACAAGGCGCTGATCCGGGAGGCGTACCGCGGTATCCGTCCCGCCCCCGGTTACCCCGCCAATCCCGACCACACCGAAAAACCGCTCCTGTTCGACCTGATCGACGCCACGGAGCGCACCGGCATCACCCTGACCGAAAATTTCGCCATGTCGCCGGCGGCGTCGGTCTGCGGGCTCTATTTCGCGCATCCCGAGTCGTCCTATTTCTCTGTTGGACGCATTCTGGAGGACCAGGTCGCCGATTATGCGCAACGCAAAGGGATGCCGCCCGAGGTGATGGAAAAGTGGCTGGGTCCCAACCTGGCCTACGATCCGGCGAAACGAAGCGCCTCTTCCAGCCGAGCCTGACGGATCGGCCGCCACGTCACACCGCCCTGCCGGTCCGGCTCCTGCAAATCCCCGACAGGCAGCTCCCCGTCCGAACGTTCAACGGCCGAGCGCTCCGCGGCCGAGCGCATCCACCCGCTCAGCCGTTCCCTGAAAAAACCAGCCGGCACTTCGGGCGACGCGAGGTAGATCAGATTGCGGTAGGTTTCAAAAAAGAACGGGTCGATTGGCTGCTCCAGCGCTTTTTTCACGAGCTCAACGGGAATCCGTTCCGCAGCGGGCACCGGATTCCTCCGGAACCACTCGGCAAAAAACACACGGACGATAAGCGGGTCACCGGATCCGGCAACAAATTCCGGCGGATGCTCCAATGAAAGGCCGGGGCTGTACAGTATGCGGACCATATCCCGCCACTTTTCCGGATCCGAGCGCCGCTGCCAGGCCTGGTACGCCTGTTTTTCGGCAACGCTTGACGGTCCGCCTGTGACCGTCCGGCTGCCTGTTCCGGCCGATTGCCCCTCCTGCCCGGTGCGCCTTTCCGGCACGCGTAACGCATTATCCTGCGGCTCCCATGCCCTTTCCCGCAGCTCCCAGGCCCTTTCCCGCTGACCCGCTGCCATATGCGCATCGGCCAGCCTGACGCGCAGCAACGGGTGCTCCATCAATCCCGGATGCTCCCCGGCCGCATCCGTGAATTCCTCTGCGGCCTTCTCCGGATAGCCCATTTCCAGCCGGAGCTGCATCCACTGCATCCATCCGGCTTCCCATCGGGGTTGGGCATCCAGCACATCCTCCAGCAGCGCCACGGCGCGGACCGAGTCGCCGCGCGCCAGTGCAAACCGGGAGGCATCGCGCTTTCGCTGCGCGGGGGTCCAGGTGCGCGGACAGCGTTCGTCGAACAGCGATGGCGTAGTGAACAGGGCCTGGGCGAGCACCGTTTCCTCTTCCGTGACGGTCACCCCGGCAACCTTGTGGTGCCACACCGTAACCGCATCCACAAGCCGGTCACCATATCCTGCATGCAGCGAAGATCGACGATACGCCTCTTTGAAATGCTCCACCGGGTATTCCTGCAGCAGGGTGGCGACAAAAGAGCCCGAGACGGCATAGGCGGCTGGACCTGTTTCGCGATAGAAACCCGTGAGCGAAAACAGCCGCTCCAGCTCTTCCCGGGAATAAAACGCGTCGTTGGAGACCACCATCTGGTCAAAAGTGAGCCGGGTGGATGAGGCCGGTGCCAGTGCCACGGCAAGGCCCTCCACCAGTCCGATGCTCCACGAGGCATTCAGCAGGCGGTTTCCGAACTGGCGCGCGATCACATGTACCATTTCGTGCCTCAGCGTCCCGTCCAGGGCCGATTTCCGCATGTGCATCTGGGGATGGCGGTTCCAGACCGGCACATAGCTGACGCCTTTGGCGCCGGTAAGCTGCTGCATCTGCCATTCGTCGCCATAGAGATAGCTTCGGATGCGCTTCCCCTCCGGCCACCGGATCCCGAGGGTATCGGTCAGTTCCTGAAAATGAAACTCGTGAAGGCGTCCGAGAAACGCAATTTCATGCGGATGAAAGTCGCTTTTTGAATAGTAAAGCTCGAAATGTTCGGTTTGATGGCTGCCGCCGAGTCCTGCGCGTATCCGTGACTCCGGCGAAATGATGCCATGTTGTGCGGCAAGCAGGTAGTTGAGGGAAATCGATAGCAGGATCAGGGCGAAAATACCCTTCAGGAGCCCATCCGGGCCACGAAGATGGGGAATGAGCCAGAAAGCGGCAATCCATCCCAGGGTGATGAAGCGGTAGAGGATCATCCGGCCGGGAAAATGCACACTCTGGTCGTAGATGGCTCCCGGCCAGTATCCAAACACATGGTTGAAAAAGAAAAGCTGCGGCAGGAAATACATCGAAAGCAGCACGCCGCCGGCCGCAACTGCAACGATGAAGAGGACTGCGGCAAGCCGTGGCAGGGGGAGGCCGAGATACCGCATTGCCCGTCCGGCCGAAAACCCGAAAAAAACACTGAATAGCGGGATAAAGAGCCAGAATGCCGCGCCATCGGTGCTCAGGCATCCCGTCAGGCCATCCCTGATGATTAGGGGGATGGAGACGGCATAGACGAACGCGGTGAGCAGCAGCACATCGCGGTCCCGGGCGCCCGGACGTGCGGCCATCCACGCTCCGGCAAACGCGCCGATCGTCCCGGCAACCAGCGCCGAATCCAGATGGAGCGAACGGACGAGCGGAAACAGCAGCAGGACGCATCCGAGTCCCGCCGCACCTGCAAAAAGAAGCAGCCGGTTTCTGCGGAGTCCGTGTGTTTTATGTGCGTTTCGTGACATCATCACCTATGGTACCCATTCCGTGTCCGGTTTGTCAAAAAGATTTTGCGGTTTGCAATTTTTTACATGGAACGCATTGATGCTTACCACCAATATGAGTATTGTAAAATAAACGGAACCTAATGGTTTTATTATGCGCGCCTGCCCGTCAAAACACGCTGCGATCAACAATGCAGGCACCCGCCGATTTCCCGCTCCGGGCATTGCGCGGAAGGTGCTCATCATACCCGTGCTTTTCGCTTTGATGGCGCCGTCGCTTCAGTCTGACGGTAACCGCGTTGCAGTATCTTTCATCTCCGGAGTCCCCGGCATGGCGGAGGCCATGGAGGAAAGCGGCGTGTTCTGGCTTGGGGTGGATATGAAGATCAAGGAGGGGTGGCACATTTACTGGCGCAATCCCGGCGATTCGGGGCTGCCAACGACCATTAGCTGGAACGCACATCCTGACCTGAG
>RECX01000181.1 GCA_007693825.1 Balneolaceae bacterium | reverse complement strand
TCATGCAGCCCGACATGCTCATCAACCCGCTCAACAACTACTTTTTCACGGCCATCTCCAGCATCCTGATTATTTCTGTTGGATGGTGGATCACCGACAAGATCGTGGAGCCGCGCCTGGCCAAAACGGTAGTGGACGGCGACCAGGATGAGCTGCCCCAGATGGAAAAACTCGAAAAGAAAGAGATCAGGGCCTTCTGGGTGGCAACGATCGTGATGCTTGTCGGAATCGTAGCCCTTATTGCCTGGACCATCCCCTCGGGCTCACCCATGCGTTCCCCGGACGGCGAAGTGACCGCGTTTGACGCGCCGATCATGATGTCCATTGTCCCGCTCATATTCCTGCTGTTTGTCATTCCCGGGGTCATCTACGGATTCCTCTCCGGGACGTTCAAAAGCTCGCAGGATGCGATCGGAAGCATGAGCAAGGCGATGAGCAGCATGTCCTACTACATCGTCATGGCCTTTTTCTGCGCCCTGTTCATAGACGCTTTCGGCAACTCAAATATCGGGATCCTGATTGCGCTCAAGGGGGCCAACTTCCTGCAGAGCCTGGCCATGCCCGGGGCGCTGACCATCGTGGGAATCATCCTGCTGACGGCCGTAGTGAACCTGCTGGTCGGATCGGCGTCGGCCAAGTGGGCGCTTATCAGCCCGATCTTCGTCCCGATGCTCATGGGTATCGGCATCTCGCCGGACCTGACCCAGGCCGCATACCGTGTGGGTGACTCCGTATCCAACATCATCACCCCGCTGCTGCCGTACTTCCCGCTGGTGGTGGTCTTCTGTCAGCGCTATGTGAAAAATACCGGTATCGGGACCCTGGTGTCCATGATGCTTCCGTACTTCTTCATATTCCTGGTGACCTGGACCATCTTCCTGCTGCTCTACTGGTTTATCGGAATACCGCTCGGGCTTCAGGCATCCTACACGTTCCCCTGAGCGTGAATTGCTGTTGATATGGACCGTTGCCATCTGCTTGCCGTACCGGAACGGTGCTATCAGATTGCCGTTCCGGTCCGGCGTCTGAAATTGTCGGACCGGTATCATGCGCTGCCAGAGCGGATTCCGTATCTTGTCACGCTAACACACTATCCACTACCTGAGGTGCAAAGATGAAGAACATCGTAAAACCCTTACTGTTATTTTTTGTGATCGCTGTGGGTCTTGGCACCATCGTATCCTGCGGGAACAGCGAGGAACTGGAACGGCTGCAGCGCGTCAACGCCGACTTGCGCAGCCAGAACCGTCAACTTCAACAACAGGTAACCACATTGAAAGAGAAAGAAGAACAGTTGAACTTCCTGGCATCACAGATGCAGGACGTAAAGGCCCGGATCATCACCAACCACGGTGAAGTCGAGATCGAATTCCTGCCCGACCTTGCCCCCATCCACGCCTTCAATTTCATCACGCGTGCCGAAAGCGGCTTCTACGACGGGACGAAATTCCACCGCGTCATTCCCGGATTCATGATCCAGGGAGGGGATCCCAACTCCCGCGGAGACGATCGCCACCTTTACGGCCAGGGCGGACCCATCGTGCCCATCCCCCATGAATTCAACCGCACGCCGCACGAACCCGGAGTGCTCTCCATGGCTCGCACGGCCGACAAAAGGGCCGGGGCGGGATCGCAGTTCTTCATCATGCACGGGCGTTCACCCGGCCTGGACAACGAATACACGGCCTTTGGACGCGTTACTTCCGGGATGGATGTGGTCGATGCCATTGCCAACGTCCAAACCAGCCCGCAGTTCCGCGACCAGCCGGTCGAACACGTCGTGATTCAGCAGGTGGAAGTATTCCGCTGATAAAACAGACGATTCCGGCGGCAGCGACCGGCACTCCTGGCAGAGCCGCCGGCACTTACAGGCATGCAGTTGGCATCGGACGCGTTGCGGCGGCAGCGTCCCCCATCCACCCAAATCCAAATTCGGAGGTGCTTATGCCCTGGAAACTGCCTCTTCTGTTCCTTCTCGGGATTCTGATGGCGATGGGATGCCAGCCGGAGCGGGAGCCGCTCCCGGAGGGATTTGACATCCAGGGCCATCGCGGCGCAATGGGGCTTAAACCAGAAAACACGCTGCCAGGCTTTTACAAGGCGGTGGATCTGGACGTGACGACCATCGAATTTGACCTGGCGGTTTCAAAAGAGCACAAACTGGTCATTTCGCACGAGCCCTGGTTCCGCGCCAATATCTGCCTGCAGCCGGACGGATCGCCGATCCCCCAAAATCGGGAGCGCACATTCCGTCTGTACGAGATGCCCTATGAGACCATTGAACAGTTTGATTGCGGCTCTTTGCAGCATCCTTCCCACCCTGATCAGCAAACCATGTTTGCCGTCAAACCGCTGATGACCGAGGCCATTGAAGCGGTCGATGAATACGTCCGATCACGGGGATTGCCTCCCATCGGGTACAACATCGAGATAAAGAGCGATCCGGCCTGGGATAACAGTCTGACCCCTGAGCCGGCGGTATTTGCACGGCTGCTGCACGAGGAGCTGCTGGCCCTGGAAGACAGGCTGGACACGCCCCTGCTCGACCGGGTATCGGTACAGTCCTTTGACCCCAGGCCCCTCCATGCCCTGCGTGCGATTGCGCCCGCCTTACCCATTGTCATCCTGACCTACACAGAAGGCTCGGTAGACGATCACCTGCGTTTTTTCGACCTGGAACCCGAGATATATTCCCCAAACTATGGCCTGGTCACGTCCGAACACGTCCACAGGGCCCATGAGCTGGGGATGCGTATCATTCCCTGGACGGTGAACCGGAAGGAGGATATGCAAAAGCTGGTGGAACTTGGTGTTGACGGGCTGATCACCGACTATCCCGACCGGTTCAACGAACTGTATCAGCGCCGCTAATGACCATGCTGTTCCGTGACTCAGATGGCCATGCTGTTCCCTGAGCCTGAAATCCATGCCATTCCCTGACTCAGATGGCCATGCCGTTCCCAGGCTCAGAAGGCCATGCCGTTCCCAGGCTCAGAAGGCCATGTTATTCTTCCCTGGGAGCGCGTCGGGCATCGATAAAAGATTTGATTCCCAGGACCAGATAACCGATGCTGAGCAGCGCCATCAGTGCACGCACACTGGCCACCATGATGTTGACCTCGTGATCTCCGCCCATCCAGGAGATCACATCCAGGATACCCGTGAAGGTTCCGATGATGGCGAGGAGCGCCAGCAATTGGGCCAGGTGCATGGCGATCATTCGCCGTTCTTCCTTTTCACCAACAACTCCGAGGACAAAAAATACGACACCGTAAACCGCTGGTATCAATGCGGTAAGGCTGGCCATTCCGGTTGCCAAATATCCGATTGGCCCGATCAATACGAGGATTATTCCAAGAGTTTTTGTAGTCTGGATCATAGCAGATTATTACGTATGCGAAAAGTGAAATGTGATAAACGGGTTGGACCTGTACAGGTAGTACTCTGGTACTCAGCGAAATCTAACAACGGGACTGTCACCACCATTCACCCAATGTATCCGGAACGATCTCCCCGGTCGGTGTGATCCGCTCGCCCTCACGCGGGGGCCTTGTCGGAAAATCACTGATGGACACATTGGGGTCCCGGTCGTTTGGCACATAATGGCTGTGGTTTCCGTGCGGCACTTCGCGGTATGGTTTGGAGTCAAATACCCCGTTGGAGTCAGCTATCACCAGGCCGGCAAGCAGCAGTGCAAATATCGCAAAGAAAACGCGGATTTTTTTTCGGGAAAACATGTCACATAAGGGTGGTGTTGCGAAACAGTCCGGCTGATCCCGGAGGGGAAAAAAAGCCGATCACGGCACTGTAACCGGCGCAAGGTCCGGAGTGCCGTCCGTGCGGCATGATTACCCAAAGATATGACAATTTGTCCATATCCGACAGAGAGCCGTTGAAGTTTGTGTCCCCAAGCGGTTATCTGCCGGACAGGTATCTGCAAAAACCGGGATCAGGTTCCGGTGGTAATGAGCGCCGCTTCGCTTTCCATACCCAGACGATCCACTGAAGTAACGGCAACGGAGTTGAGAGTGGAGCCTTCATGCTCCAGATCCAGCCTCATCTGCTGACGCCATCCCGGGAGGATTGTCGTCTGCCAACGGTCACCATAGCGCTTTTTGACCACATAAAGCCACGCTTCTTCGCCGGCGGGAGAAATAACCAGATGCGGTTCGTTCAGGATGGTTGCAACTTCTGCGGCCGGTCTTTGCGGTTTTCTGTCAGACAGCCATTCCGTTGCCGGCACCAGTGCCGGTTCGCGGTACAGGTGCATCAGGGAATCGACAAGACTCTCCGGATTCATCATCAGCACGCGCATGCTGAAGTGGATGTTGCCGGTCGTGGCTTCAGAAGCACGGGTGAGTTCGATCTGACCCGTGATCTCGGAAACAGGCCAGGTCTCGGAGCCATATCCAACCCGGTTGGTGAAATTGCCCGGCCAGAAATGGCGGTCATTGTGGTTCTGTTCGTGCCACCAGTCAACCAGCACCTGGTACTTCTGTCCCTCCTGCTCCGTCGGCCAGTAGAGCTGCGGGGCGAAATAGTCCAGCCATCCGTTCCTGAACCACTTCCGGGCATCGGCATAGATCTGCTCATAGGCATCAAATCCCTGGATTTCATCGCCCTGATGGTCGGGGCGCCAGAGGCCGATGGGACTGACGCCGAAACGCACCATGGGGTCCTCCTCCCTGATCACCTCGTGCAGCCGCTCCATGAACGTGTCGACATTCCGGCGCCGCCAGTCGCCGCGGTCGATGGGTCCTTTTTGCGCCACATAAGCTGTGTAGGAAGCGCTGTCGGGAAAGTCGATGAGATTGCCATCGGCATCACGTTCGCGGTAGGGATAGAAATAGTCGTCCACATGGATGGCATCCACATCGTAACGGCGGATGATATCACGGACCACATTGAGCGACCATTCGTGGGAGTCGGGGTGGCCCGGATCCATCCAGAGATGCCGTCCGTACTCCACGACCAGTTCCGGGCGCAACTTGCTCAGATGGTTGCCGGCCAGTTCCCCGCGGGCAGACGGGTGACGTGAACGGAACGGGTTGATCCATGCATGCAGCTCAAGGCCCCTTTTGTGCGCTTCCTCTATGGCAAAAGCGAGCGGATCGTATGGCGGCTCCGGTGCCTTGCCCTGCTCGCCGGTCAGATACTCCGACCACGGCTCCAGCTCCGATGCATACAGCGCGTCGGTGGCCGGACGCACCTGGAAAATCACGGTGTTCATGTTAAGCATGGCGATCCGGTCGAACATGGCCCGCAGTTCGGCTTTCTGCTCGTGGACCGGGATACCGCGTTCCGAAGGCCAGTCAATGTTGGATACGGTGGCAATCCAGACCGCACGAAGCTCGCGCTGGGTTTCAGGGATGTCCGCATAATCTGTCACGTAAAGCTGGTCGGCGACAGGTGCCCTGTCCGGACTGCAGGAGACGGCGCCTGAGGCGAATAAAATCGCCCCGGCAGCAAAATAAAATAACAACCCGATATTTTTCATGTGTTTAAAATCTTTGGATTCATAAGGTCACATAGAATGTCCATGACGATTATGATCATGCTCCTGTGTGACGGGGAGCCGTCATGGCCATTTCACTTCGTGACTTTCAGTTCATCTGTTTATATCATTTCGATTTATATGGATATTTCACAAAAAAATGGCCTGGAGCCCGGTGTTTGAGGTCATATCACCGGGCTTCAGGCCGCAACGAACATGTCGTTCAAACAAGTCCGTGAAGGTTAAGCTTTCTGATCCCGTCAGAGATTGGGATTGCTGTTCCGCTCGCTTTGCGGAATCGGCAGACAGGTGACATTACCGTAGGGAAGGTCCTGAAACGGATCCGTGCCGCTCGGGAACAGATCAATACCGTAAAGGTTCATGTAACGGCGCAGATCGCCAAGGCGCTTGCCCGTGAGATAGAAGTCCCTGGCACGCTGCTCGCGCAGTTCGGCCATCAGATCGTCACCAGCAAGGTTGACTTCATCATGACCCGCGAACAGGCGGCGCTCATTGACCAGGTTAAGCGTGTTGCCCGTAGCGCCCTGTGCTTCGGCGATAATGTACCGTGCTTCCAGGGCAGAGGCAAAACGCACATCAGTGCTTCTCTGGAATTCCAGGGAGTCTTCGGGTGTCCAGTCACTAAAGCTGAAAGGCTGATAGGGTATGTACATCATGGTCCCTTCCACCAGTGAGGTGAGCCTTTCGGCGGTGTGCGGCACCCGTATGTCGTCCAGGTTCTGGAACGGCAGTCCCGGACTCAGATAGCGGTTGTTTTCACCGGTTGTCGGGTCACGGAACGGGTTGTACTGCCGTGCCGAATTTTCGGAATGGCGGATCCACATCTCAAAGTCCTCATCAACCTGTGATGCATAGGACTCGGCATCGGCCATTTCGCCCAGGTTCAGTGAAGCGCGTGCCGCTCCAAGGTAAGCCATGTTACGGAGCTGCTCAACCCGTGCGCCGGGTTCGCCGGCTGCCAGGGCATTATCAGCCACCTCAAGAGCCTGCTCGAAACGCTCAATGCCCATTTCGAAGAGTTCTGCTGATGAGTAGGGCGCACTCACGTTGATGGGCGCCTCACAGAAGGTCTCCCCCATCAGGACATACGAGTAGCCGCCGTAGGCCAGCGCCTCGAGCATGGTCAGTCTGGACCTGGCATCATCCCCGAAGGTGACCTGGAGCCGGGCAACGGCATCGTCTGCCGAAGCGCGGCTGCGCTGCCAGAACGAGTAGATGTTGCTGACATAGACATTGTTTTCGTCCGCCGTGCGCAGCACCATAGGGATGGTCTGAGCAAACGTATGGTCCAGCAGCAGTTCGTCAGCAACCGTGCCGGTCCACTGAGACGCATAGGAATGCGTATACTGGAACTCGCCGATCACACCATTTATCATGGTCTGCTCGAGTGCGGGATCGGTGAGCTCACCCTCTTCGATGGCTCCGGGATTGGAGACATCGAGAATACCATCACAGGCAACTGCGCCGAAAAGCAGCAGTGCCAGGATTCCATTCATGAGATAATGTTTTTTCAATAACATAATGATTTGAATAAAGTGTTATAAGGATTCGTGCGAAGTCACGGTTCAGAAATCGATGCTGAGGGAACCCGTGATACGGCGGAAATTGGGTGCCGTCCAGGAGTCTACCCGGCTGAAGGTGGCATCCCCATGGAAGTTGATCTCGGGATCATGGCCGCCATACCGGGTCCACAGTACGGCTACGTTGTTTGCCGCCAGGGTAAAGGTAGCCCGGCTCAGGCCTATCTGGTTGACCAGATTTACCGGCAGGGTATAACTCAGCGAGACATCGCGCAGCTTGATGAAATCAGCCGGCTGTACGTGATGGTAGGTCTGAGCCCAGCGTACACGTTCGGCCACCTCGTCCGGATTGGCTTCGGGATTGACTGTCTCCCAGCTTATCCGTGCGCGGTCGCGACGCATATCCTTGACATTGAACTGATAGTGTCCGCCCTGATAGTCCAGAAGGGCAAAGAACCGGAAGCCGTTAAGGAAGTTCACTTCGGCCGAGTACCTCAGTTCGCGGGTAGGCAGCGAGGGACCCATGTAAATATCCTCTTCCTCAAGGCGCACTACACCATTTTCATCAACGAAAGCGCGCTGTGCCCAGAATGCGCCCAGCGGTTTGCCTTCCTGGTAGCGCTGCACCGGATGATAGATGCCGAAGATGATTGGATCCCTGTCGTCGCCGAAGGAAACCAGTTCATTGCGGTTGGTCGAGAACGTAAAGGTGTTCCTCCAGTTCACAGAATTCAGTGCCACCGGAACAAAGCTCAATACCGTCTCAATTCCCCTGTTGTTGATCTCGCCGAGGTTTTCAAGCGTGCTGCCTGCAAAACCGGTCGACGGAGCCACGCTCACGCCCATGATTGCATCACGGGTGGTGCTATTGTAGTACGTGAACTCGAGTCCCAACCGGTCTCTGAACATGGAAAGGTCGAATCCGACTTCAAGTTCGGAGGATCGCTCTGCAACGAGGTCCGGATTACCGAATGAGGAATAACGCAGTGCCGGCTGGGTAGAGCCGTCTTCCATCGTGCGGACAAGTGTCGTGTAGGTCCGTACGGCAGCATAAGCGCCCGGGGCATTACCCGCCTGGCCCCATGCGGCGCGGAACCTAAGCTCGTCCACCTGAGGGAGCTCAAAGAAGGGCGCTTCCGAAATCACGTAGGAGACAGATGCCTTTGGATAGAACACGCGGTTGATTTCGGTTCCGAAGACGGAGTTGTTGTCCATTCGGACCGCGCCTGTCACAAACAGCCGGTCTTCCCAGCCGAGCTGCTCCTGGACATACATACCGAACGAACGGGTCTCGGAAAACGCTTCCGATCCGCTGGTGACGGCTGCATTGCCCACAAGACGGGCAGCTTCCGAACCCAGACCCTGACCTGTTGCCGTAGCATTCTGGTAGTCAACGGCTTCAAACTGGAATCCGAACGAGAAGTCCGATCGGATCTGTTCATTCAGGTCAAACTGCATCGATCCGCCGTAGTCGACCGAGTAGATGCTGGTCTTGGGAGATGCTATGGCAATGTACCCGTCTGCCACGTTCACGCCAAACGGCATCACGCCGGTCTGATCCGGTGCATAGAAAAGCTGGGCCCGACGGGCGTTGTTGTCCACTCCGACCTGCAAACGGTTGTGGAACCATTCAAACGGCCGGTAGTTGACAGTGGAACTGATGTTGAACCGGTCGGAACGGGTCTGGTTGTTGTAGGTGTTGGCGTACTCCGGAGCCACCGTGAAGAAACCGACATCGCCGGCACCGGTGTATTGACGACCCGGAATAGCCAGCCAAGAGCTGATGATCAGGCCATAGGCGATGTTGTCGTTGAGCGGCAGGCGCACATGGTTGTTCGCATAGCTCGCGTTAACCGAAAAATCCAGCTGTTCTGACGGGAAGAACCGGAAGTTACCACGTACGGAAGAGCGGTTAGAGTAGTTGTTGTAGAAAACACCGTCCTCCTCATCCCGGGAGCCGGAGACAAAGAAGGAGTACTGCGGTCCGCCGCCACGTACCGAAAGCGAATATTTGTTCATCAGACCGTTCCTGAGAGCATCAGGGTTGTCACTCAATGGCACATGCTCATAGAACTCACCCGCCTGCATCCCGACCATGCCGGGCCACAGATCCGGGTTGTCCAGCCGGTCCTGGGTGACCAGTGCGTAGTTGGTCGGCCTCCATGATTCCGGCCAGCTGGTGTAACCGCGCTCCACGCGTGCATTCCAGTTGATGTTCGGCTCGCCCATGCTGCCCTGCTTGGTTGTGATGTTGATAACACCACTGGCGGCATTGGCACCATAGATGGTGGCGGCGGCCGGACCCTTGATCACTTCTATGGAAGCAATATCACTTGGGTTGATGGCATCGAGAGCCGAGGTGTTCTGGCCGTAGACCGTGAAGTTGCCCTGTCCGCCGGTCTGGATCCGCACCCCGTCCACATAGAAAATAGGCTGGTTGGATGCAGACATGGAAGCCGCACCACGGATACGAATATTGGCAGCCGTGCCGGCCGTACCGGAACCCGGGACCAGTGTCAGGCCCGGTACTTTCGATTGCAGCAGCTCGGTCACGGTATTGTTGGACACGCGGTCCATCACCTCAGCGGCGTTGACCCGGCTGATGGAGTTACCGACCGTACGCCGGCGTGTGTCACCGGCCGTACCGGTTATGATCACTTCGTCCATGCTCAGCTGGGATTCGGTCAACCGGATGGCGGCCGTGACAATCTCACCTGCCGTCACTTCCACGCCAACACTTCGGGTCTGGAAACCCAGGTAACGGACTTCAAGTGTGTGCGTTCCCGCCGGGACATTCTCAATGGAATATTCCCCGTCGATATTGGTCGCGGCGCCTATGTTCAGGCCGCGTACGATCACGTTGGCGCCGGGCAGGCCATCACCGGTAGCTGCATCCGTCACCGTTCCACGGATTTCCCCTGTCTGGGCCAGTGCCGACAATGGCATGGCCGCCAGGAAGAAACATACAAACAGCAGTCTTCTGTAATTCATGTTTTCAACCTTATTTTTGCGTTTTGCCGGCCATTGCGGACCAATCCCGCGGCAATAACGTGCAGGCAACTTGTTCTTTTCTGGCCGAACGTTAGATGATATCACGCTTCCTGGCATTAACTGTGTCAAGCGGGTATTGGAAGCGCTTTTTCAATAATTAAAACGGGCGTTAATGAACTTTTGTAGGATTGTCCCTGCAATCCATAAATATTTTTTCAATGTGGCCCATAACACCCTGCCAATATGAACTATAAGCGATTGATATGCAAGATGAAAAGTAGAAAAATTCAACCATGTCGTTTTTTTGTCCATATCCAGTAATTTTAGTGACCTGAATGATCCGGAATCATGCCATGCACGGACAGCCGTTCATTCACTACACGCTATCTCATTAAATGCCGGAACGATTTATGGAAAAATACATTTCTGTAGTAATCGGAAGCGCGTGCAAGTGTCCTTCCTTCAACAGATTAAAAAAACGCAATTGACGGGAAACAACGTCCATACATCCGGCAGACAGTGCTTAAATCCATACAGATATCACCCGAAACGCACCTTTTCATTCGCAGACCCATGAAGGGATATGGAAAAGTGGTGCTTTTTGTGCTCATTTTTATCGGGATGGCGCTGCCCCTCCGAAACGCTCACGCTTCCTATGGAATCCCGGCGCCTTCATTCACCGTCATGGTCGACACCACTTCGGAATCCGGACGCGGTGTGATCCGTGGCACTATCCGGGATGCCGAAGACGGATCTCCGCTGGAATTTGCAAACGTCCTGGTGGAAGGCACCAATTTCGGCACCAGCGCGGATGAAAACGGATTCTACGAACTCAGGAACGTCCCGCCGGGCCGGTATAACCTGCGCTTCAGCTTTGTCGGCTATTTTACCCGCACCGTATATGAGGTGCAGCTCAGCCGGAACCGCGACCTGCGTATCAACATCGCCCTTGAGCCGGAGTCCACCCAGCTCGGAGAGATTATCGTGCGCCCCTCGCCATTCAACCGAACCCCGGAAAGCCCGGTCTCGAAACGCACCATCAGCAGCTCCGAGATAGAGCGCGCCCCGGGAGGCAACCGCGACATCTCCCGCGTCATCCAGTCCCTGCCCGGCGTCTCCACCGGTGTAGGCGGATTCCGCAACGACATCCTGGTACGCGGCGGATCCCCTGCCGAGAACACCTTCTACCTGGACGATATCGAAGTCCCGACGATCAATCACTTCACCACCCAGGGGGCTTCGGGCGGACCGGTCGGGCTCATCAACGTCGATTTCATCCGTGAAGTCGATTTCTACTCCAGCGCCTTTCCGGCAAGCCGCGGAAATACCCTCAGTTCGGTCATGGAACTCCAGCAGATAAACGGCAGCGAAAGATTCGGTTTCACCGCCACCGTCGGGGCCAGCGACCTGGGCCTGACCGCCCAGGGCCCCATCGGCGACAAAGCCGACTTCATCGTCTCTTTCCGCCGCTCCTACCTGCAATACCTGTTTGAACTGCTGGAACTGCCCTTCCTCCCCATCTACAACGACCTCCAGTTCCGCATCCGCTACCGGCCCTCCGCCCGTCATGATTTCACCCTGATCGGCCTTGGCGCCATCGATGACTTCACCCTGAATACCAGTGCCAATAAAACCGAACAGCAGCAGTACATCCTGGGATTCCTGCCGGTCAACGAGCAGTGGAACTACACCCAAGGCCTTCGCTACCGCAATATCGGCAACGGCCGGACCACCACCGTTGTCCTGAGCCGCAATATGCTCAGTAACCGGGCTTTCAAGTACAGAAACAATGACGACAGCTCCCCCGATAACCTGATCCTTGACTACACTTCCACCGAGACCGAAAACAAGGCGCGCCTCGAAAACCGGTTCGATGCGGGATCCTACCGGCTTAACATCGGTGCCAGTTACGAATATGCCATCTACACCAGCGATTCCTTCAATCTCACCTCCCTTCCCGGAACCGATGAGATCCGGGTAGTCGATTTCGAATCCGAGCTCCGGCTCCACCAGTGGGGTGTCTTTGCCCAGGCCAGCTCCAGCTATTTCGGCCGCCGGCTCTCCCTCTCCGCCGGTTTCCGGATGGATGCCGCCAATTTCTCCGCCGCCACCAACAACCTGCTGGATCAGTTCTCGCCACGGTTTGCCCTGGCCTGGTATCTGACCAGCAACCTCAGCTTCAACGCCAATACGGGCATTTACTACCAGCTTCCGCCCTATACCCTGCTTGGCTACCGCAACAATGACGGCGTGCTGGTCAACCGCGACAACAACGTATCCTACATCCGGGCCAACCATTACGTCGCCGGTTTCGAGTACCTCGCACGCGAAAGCCGGATCTACTCGGTTGAAGGCTTTGTCAAACAGTACCGCGACTACCCCTTCCTCACCGAAAAAGGCATCTCACTGGCTAATCTCGGGAGCGATTTCGGGGTGATCGGCAATGAACCCGCCACCTCCACCTCACAAGGGCGCACTTACGGCATCGAATTCCTCGCCCAGCAAAAACTTTACCGCAATTTTTACGGCATTCTCGCCTACACCCTGTTCTGGAGCGAGTTCCACGACATCACCGGCACGTATGTGCCCTCCGCATGGGACAACCGGCACCTCATCTCCGCCACGGCAGGCCGCCAGTTTTCGGGTGGATGGGATATCGGCTTCCGATGGCAGCTGCTCGGTCGCACACCATTCACGCCATACGACATCGAACGCTCGTCCAGGCAGGAGGTATGGGACGTCGAAAGCCAGGGACTTTTCGATTTCAGCCGCCTGGGCGAAGACCGGCTGGGCACGTTCCACCAGCTGGACGTGCGCGTGGACAAACGCTTCTTCTTCGACCGCTTCAATATCACGGCATACCTGGATGTGCAGAACGTCTACGCCTTCGAGGCGGAGCTGCAGCCCTTCCTCAACGTGCGCCGCGATGACCAGGGCCGCCCCATCACGGCCGGACCCGATTACAACCCGGCATTCCGGCCGGACCGGCAGTACTACCAGACCTATCTGCTCGACAATTTCTCCGGCGAAGTGCTGCCTACCATCGGAATCATCTTTGAGTGGTGACCCCCATCTGTCGCCGATAAATCCATCCCGATAAACGGACGATCAGGCAGGGCCGGCATCCACCCGAGCCGGCCGGCATCCACCCGAGCCGTAACACCCCGCCCGGATGGGATTTTTCCATTACAGGCCCTATATTTCACGGAAAAAATGGACAGCCTCAAAAAAATGGCCTACTCGCGCACATACGATATCCCCTATTTTCTCATCGACAAAAACAGGAAGCTTCGCATAACGGCGCTCATGCAGTTTCTGGAGGATATGGCCATCCGTCACAGCGAGGCTTGCGGTGTGGGACTCGACTATTATGAGGAAAACGGCGTGGCGTGGGTCCTGGCAAAATGGGATATCGAGATTTTTTCGTATCCCGGCTTCAACCGGCAGATCACGATCAGCACGGTTCCGACCTCATTCCGCAGCTTCTTCGGGTTCCGGATGCTGGAAGTCCGGGACCAGGCGGGTGAGCTGCTTGCCCGCGCCCACACGCTCTGGGTTTTTGTGGACACCCGGCGCAAGAAGCCGATTCCCGTCACCCGGGAACTGATACACGCTTACGGACTGACGCCGGACCAGAAAAAGCCGCTCCCCATGGAAGCGCCCTCTGCGCCCGAATCGGATGAGCTGCAGGCGCGTTTCCAGATCCGTCCGGGCGACATCGATACCAATGGGCACGTCAACAACATCCGCTTTGTGGAATGGGCTCTTGACACGCTTCCGGTCGATTTTACGGAAAAACGCAGCGTAAACCGGGTGCTGGTAGACTACCGGAAAGAGCTCACTTACGGCGAGCCGGTCACGGCCACAGCCGACATTTCCGGAAACGAAGATGAGATTGTCACGCGGCACCGGATTACCGGAAGAGAAAAAGATGCATCTGTCATTACGTTCAGGTGGAAATAAGCCGTTTTTTTAGTAAGTTGCCGTCTATACTTAAAAACTTTCTTTTGCTGTAATAATCAACGCCATATCCACCATTAGTCACTGCATATCTTGTCGATACGAAGCCGACTATTATTTTACCTGGTTGTTGTACTCATTGGGGCCTCATCTATAATATGGCTGTATATACGGCCTGTATACGAAGACGCTATTATTGAGGAGCGCATATCCCTCATTTCCGAGTACCAGCAGCAGCGCATCCGCGAAGCGGAGAGCTTTACGGGATACTGGCTGTTATCCGTGAAGGAATTGCGTGATCAGATCCAGGACAATCCGCAGAATGTGGAAGCGATGGCCCAGAACCATATCCGGCTGTTCCCGGACCTCACAGCAATACACATAATTGAGAAGGTGACCGGTGAATATTTTGAGATCAGAACGGCCGACGCCAACGACATACCCCCTTCCGATCTGCTGCTGGAAATTGCCATTCCGGTACCTGACCTCCCTGATATCCGGGTTGCCTGGCTTCCTTGGAATCACCAGTTCCTTCTCCTTTCGGAGTTTCAAATTGGAGGCGAACCTTACCTGATCACTGCCCAGTTTCAGTCCATCAACCTGGAAGAAATCCTGTTGCAAAACGTCCTGGGAGAGGGTTCCTTCTCCACCATCTGGTTCATGGACGGAACAGCTCTCGGAGCCGGCAACCGAAATCTTCCAAATGTACTGTTCCAGCAAATGACATCCGTAAGGGAACTGAAAATTGATGAGATCCCACACTTGCTGGTCGCGAGCCCGGTCCGCTCCATACCCATTGTGCATGCTACCTACGCCGACCTGGATCTTGTCAGGCATCCTGTCAATCAGATTTTCATCCAGAACCTCGGGCTGCTTGCCGCTGCCTTCTTCCTGCTCGCACTTGGCGGTGTTCTTCTTGCCAACCGTGTCAGACAACCGGTGCAGCAATTCATCGAGGATGTGGAGCCGTTTGCCAATTACGATTTCAGCCGGTTTTTCCGCGACTCACCGCTTCCCGAGCTTGCCGGCATCACCGATAAAATGGAAGATATCCGTAAAAAGCTGGCTCACTATCAGCGGATCAATGTCGACAAGATCATCCTGCAGGAGCAGCGAAACCGCCTGCTGATGACCTATGTCGTGGAAATGGTGGCGATCTATGATGAAAATGACCGTTTCACTTTTGTCAACAAGAGTCTCACGAGCCTCTTCGACCACCTTCTTCCGGGTGGACAACCACTGACCATCGGAGATTTTTTCACACTGAAAGGGGTTTCGATCAACCTGGAGTCCAACTCCACCGAAAAGATCAGTGGATATATCATTGATACCCGGTACAGAGAGCTGGAGATAAAAACAGGTGACGGACACCGGTTTTTTATCAATGCCCATCTCATGAATCTGCAGGGGGTGGACAGCCGGTTTATCGGTGGCATGATGCTCATGAACGATGTCACCAAGGATCGTGAAATGGAGCAGTTGCGCACAGAAATGATCCATACCATCATCCATGAACTTCAAAACCCCGTGTTTGGATGCCTGGGCCTCACCGAGCTGCTTATGGTGGACGACGAACTGCCGGAGACCCAGCGCAAGGAATATTACGAGGTGATGAGTGAAAGTTTGAATACGCTTTCCGGCCTCATTTCCCGCTTCCTTGACATCACCCGGCTGGAATCCGGCTCCCTTGTGCTTGAGAAAGAGCCCATTCATCTCTACCCGATCATCGCCAAAGTGGCCAAATCATTCAAGCGGATGTGCGAAGAGAAGAACATCACACTCGATTTTCAGGTAGACGACACCCCGATCATCCATGCCGCCGAGGATTTGATGGAGGATATGATCCGGAACCTGATCTCCAACGCCATCAAATACGGAGATGAAAACAGGACTATTGAAATTGAACTGAAATCTTCCGATGGTTATAGTATTTTAGGGATTACGGATCACGGCTACGGGATTCCGGAAGGAGAACGTGACAAGATTTTCCGCAAGTTTTACAGAGCGAAAGCACATCGGACCATAAATGGGAACGGCCTGGGGCTTTCGCATGTCAAAGAGATTGTCACCAGGCATAATGGTACTATCTCCGTGGAATCCAATCCTGAAATTGGCACCCGATTCCGAATTTCGCTGCCGGAAACAGGTGATAACATTACGGTTGAAACATGATTACCAATCTGCTTATTATTCTTATCGCGCTGCATTCCGGGAGCCGGCCAGCTGAGGCGGAACCGGTTTTTTTCAAGCCACCGGAACTCTCCCGGGTTGCACAGGAACTCGTCGGGTCGGAGAGCAACTGGCCCCTTGTTTTTCAGGCTGCGGAATACCAAAGCCGTGAAAACACTTTCTCACTGGGCATTGCTTCTCAGGAAGCCTTGGCCAGATTCCTTGCTAACTGGCAGCAGATGCAGGAAAGCCGAAACCGCTATTCAGGACTGATCCGGAATGGTGCCGGCGTTTTTGCCGCCACGGAAGTTGCCCGCACCGACTCCCTGCACCAGGCATTCCGCAACATGGTCGAGAAAGGCGACATCGACGCCTCTGTTCAGCTCATATCAGACTACAGCCGGTCGATCGATGATATGGCGCTGGCTCTTGAAGTAAACAGGACGGTGGATGTGGAAGCGCGCCTCTCAGAAAAACAGGGTACGGTAGAATACCGAAGGGGGCTCATCGGACAATGGATCGCTGCCAGTGTAGGCAACCTTTTCCGGGAAGCCGATGGCGTCCGCACATCCACGGAATCTACGGGAACAGTGACCTTTGTTGACGGGTCGGACGTGGAACTTGCCAGGAATACCACCGCCATCATCAGAAGTTCGCGGCTGGACCGGCTCACCAACACTTCTGACGTAGAGATCAACATAAGCCAGGGCGGACTTCTGACCAGGCTTTCTGCCGATGGCATTGAGCGGTCTAACTACCAGATCAGTGCCGGAAGCGCAACCATGACCGTGAAATCATCCAATTTCTGGGCCGAAAAAACCGATGAAGACCGGGTAGTGATGGCCAACTACAGCGGTACCACCACGGTCACTGCCGAAAATGAAGTCATTGACCTTGGACGAAATCAGGGAACCATTGTAGTGCGGGGCCGTGTACCCACGCAGCCCGTACATCTGCTTTCGGCTCCCCGGATGCGATGGGCAGCAACGGACTCCGTGATCGTACGTGACCGGATAACTCTGGCATGGACCCCCATTCAGGGAGCTGCCAGATATGAAGTGGATATCTCCGACTCCCCCTCCTTTGATGGATGGGTTCGCAGCTTTCCTTCTGAAACCACGGAGAGCACGATCAGCGACATCCCAACCGGTATCTCTCACATACGCATTCGTGCCTTTGACGATAATGACCTGCGCGGGATCGAAAGCCCGACTTATCGTCTTCTCCGGAGTACCGGAACACTGCCGCCCTACCTTTTCCTCACAAGTGGAGATCCGGCCGAGATATATACATCCGATCCGGAATACACCCTGACAGGAATCACCGAGCCCGGGAGTACGCTGAAAGTAAATGGCAAAACCATAGATCTGACACCCCGCGGGGATTTCTCCGTGACCCTGCCCCTTGACCAGGGAAGCAACACCCTCGAATTATTGGTTGCCAATGCCTCGGGAAGCACTACCCGTCAGGAACGTTCCATTACGAGGATTTCCGAAAAAAAGCTGTTTGACCTCCGCTGGTCTTCTTTTGCCGAAGAGGGACGTGTCCGGTTCGCAGAAGATATTCTCATAACCGGCCGGGCCTATCCGCCGCTTGAAGTCGTTGCCAGAGTGGGTGACGTGGAGCAGGTAGTCCCTTGCGGTATCAACGGCAACTGGGCACTCAGTATAAACCCGGAACGGAACTCCGATCTGACCATAGCACTGCGGTACCGAAACAGCAAGAAAGTTATCGGGGAGCGAACCTTCCGGATTGAATAAACCGGAACCATCCCGGCAGCAGAATGGCAACCAGCATAATCAACCCGGTTTTATTCCCGCATCGGAAAGAAAATAGTACCATAAAAATCAAATATAAAAGTTACCAGATGACCTCTTTTCATCGTTTCCGTTTTCGCCTTGCGGCAATAGCAATGATGCTGCTGTTCTCGCCGCTGCACAGTTTTGGACAGGAAGTATATCTTTCCATATCCGGTCAGGACGCTTTCGTGGATTCCGGTGACCTGTTGCATCAGTATGAATTCTGGATACGGCCGATAGATGTCGTATCGGCGGATTCCGATATCCGCCTGGAAGTTTTTGATGCTGCGCTGGGGGGACATGGTGACCTGGTTTTTGGCAACACCACCCGCACTACCTACGAGCTGCTTCCATTCCGTAACCTCTATCGAAAGGAGGAGCAGCGCATAGTGCCCGTCAGCGAAGAGAGCCGGCTGTTGCAATCTGAAACCGTGCACGACGAATCACGCTTTCTGAACCGGTGGGTCAGCCTCTTCCATCTCGGACAGAAAGGACAGACTGACTTCGAGGAGGAAGGCTACATTCTGCGCGTCCGGACCAGTGAAGGCGACGATGTCAACACATTCAAACTTCGGATGGCGGGAGAGGATGCCGGGAACTGGCAGATCGTCGCTTTTGACATTTCCTTTTCGCTGGTCGGTTCCGCTTTCAGCAACCGGGTTTTTCTTCAGCCGCTTTTTGACACTGCGGAACCCATTGAAGTGCAAATCCTTGGAGAAGAAGAAACCGAGGTCTACTATATCGATGCTTTCGGAAATACTTCTGACGCAACACGTGCGTGGACGGATTGGAAATCCTCCTATCGAGGCATACCCAACGCATGGGGGTTCATGACCACGGGAGCCAATCAATATTACAACAACATGGTCATCAAAGGCAGCGGAGAAATGCTCCCCTTTATTTATGATTTCCAGCTGCTGAGCTCAGCAGACGTTCCCGAGCCCCGGATTTCGGCTTTCCCGGGGACTTCGTGCGAAGAGGGAGGCCTGTCGCTCAGTTTCAGCGGAGTGGGCCTTGACATCCAAAATGCCATATGGTTCGTTGAAAACCAGTCCTACACCGGACACCGCTTTACCCACGCCTTTTCTTCCTATGGCTATTTCCCATACGAGGTGGCCATCCCGGTTACCGGCCGGTTTTTCCCGAGATATCTGCTTGAAAGCGGAGAGATCCCCGTCCACCGTCCGCCGCAGATACAGGTAACCGGCGGCGTGGATTACCTGGCTCCCGGCGAAGCAATGCCCCTTGATGCTTCCGGGACATTTGACCCGGAAGGATACGACATCCGTTTTGAGTGGTTCGTGAATAATGAACTGAGAGGTACCGGAGAACGGTTCACCTTCTCAAGCCAGACACCCGGAAACTATGATGTGACCTTGAATGTCACCAGTGACGGTCCCAATCCGGAATGCGCCCTCTCTGAAGAGACAGTACCGGTTCGTGTAAACTCGCAGCCCTATGCGGAAATATCTCATGAACCTGTTGTAGCCAGGGACGTGGAAGCGCGGCTTCTGGCTGTTAATGCACAGGATGCCGATGGCGACCAGCTTCTCTTTTTCTGGGAGGATGATGGCATCATTGGCGAGGCGGAAGGACGCGCCGTGCGTATACGCCACACGGAAGCAGGCATGTATGAGGCAACCCTTACCGTGGACGACCAGACAGGAACAGACAATGCACGCTATTCGACAACCGTATCCTACAAAGTGAATGCCGGGCCCGAACCGCGGTTTGAACTCCCGGAAATAGTGGCAACCGGCGAACCCGTCCAGCTTGATGGCAAAGGGTCGTCCGATCCGGATGGCGACCCGCTGTCATTCCGATGGGAAATATCGGACGGCCGGCAGCTCAGTGGCCCCGTCAACGATATCGACTTCAGCGAACCCGGAGATTATACCGTAACATTGCGCGTGGACGATGGCGAGGGCGTAGAAAATTCGGTCCAGACCCTGGCCCGCAACCTGCACGTCAACCATCCGCCGGTCGCTGTGATAACCGCTCCGGACCATCTGAACCGGGGACAGGTCACCTTTTCCGCCGCCGAAAGTTTTGACATTGATCAGGGCATCCAGGATTATCAGTGGGATTTTGGTGACGGCAACAGTGGCAGCGGTGAAGAAATATCGCACCAGTTTGCAGCACCAGGCACCTACCAGATCACCCTGACAGTGGATGACGGTACCGGCCTTGCCAACAGCATCACCACCACAGAGCATGAGCTGAGGATAAACGCCAGCCCGGTGGCCCTGATCAGCGCACCCGAACTGGTCGCGCCCGGACAGCCCTTCACACTGGACGGTTCCGAAAGTTTTGATGACGACGGACAGATCATCGCTTTTGACTGGTTTATCAATGACCGCCCGGCAGGCAGCGGATCCCTGCTGGAGACAACACTGGAACAGCCCGGATTGCACAAGATCGGATTGAGGGTAAAAGACGACTCCGGTTTCGAAAACGCCTATGACATCGCCACAACCACGGTACGGGTGAACCACAGACCCGTTGCCCGATGGACCAGTGAGCCGGAAGTTACCGAGCCCGGACGCACAACACGTTTTTCAGCAGAAGAGAGCTATGATCCCGACAATGAAAACCTGCAGTTCACCTGGACATTCGAAGATGACGTCGTGCTGGAAGGCAATTCCGTCGAAAGAAATTTCAAAAACCCCGGCACCCACAGATTTACGCTTCGTGTAGATGACGGTGAAGGACTATCCAACTCTGTTTTCGAAAAAGAGGACAAGATCCTGGTCAATCACGAACCGATTATCGTAATGGAAAGCGAAATCCGGTCCAACAGCAAACAGGTCCCGCTGGATGCGTCCGAAAGCTACGACCCGCAAAACAATCCGCTCTCCTTTACCTGGGAACTACCCGACGGCTCGGTCAGGAACGAGGCATCTTTCACCTGGACGGCACCCGAAACCGGAATGCATTGGGTTAGCCTGATTGTGGATGACGGACTGGAACTGGATAACTCCCGGATTTCCATGCCGGTACGGGTTACCATAAATCAACCGCCCGTTGCCGTGGTCGACTCTCTCATAATGGCCTGCACGGGACAGTCTATCATCTTCTCCAGCGCTCTTTCGTATGATCCGGATGATGACATGTTCGTGACGCACTGGGATTTCGATGATGGCAATTCATCCCGGCAAAGCAATCCGCATCACGCCTACACGGAGCCCGGGATCTATCAGGTGCGGCTGACCCTGGACGACGGTTTCTCCCCCGAGTCTTCTTCCGCCGTCATCCCGGTGATCGTGGAAGGTTCTCCCCAGGCACGGATGAATTTTGAAGAAATAACGGTCTGCGCAAATACACCGGTCTTTTTCGACGGCTCAGCCAGTACCGACCCACTGGGACAAATCGCATCCTATAACTGGGAATTTGGCGATGCCAGCAACGGAATTGGTGCCCGTACGACCCACTTTTACGAAGAACCCGGTACCTACGAAGTGATTCTCACTGTCATGGGTTCAGGCACCGGAAACTGCCCGAACTTAAGCCAGGTAACGGCCAAAGTTAACGTAGTTCAAGGTCCTACCGCTGTTTTTGACGTGCCGGAGGTGGTGAGCCCGGGGTCCGTGATCACTCTTGATGCTTCCGATTCGGAATATACCGATGATGTGCGCTCGGTGACATGGGAAGTTTTCCGTGACGGAGAAGAGGATGTGCCGGTGCAGGAACTGTCCGGCATGCAGGCTTCACTGCAACCCGATGCACCGGGACGCTACCGGGTGAAACTGACCTTCGTTACCGAAAGCCAGTCTGAGTGCGACCGCTCGGTAGTGGAGCGGTACTTCCAGGTAAATGCGCCCCCTGTCGCAACCTGGAATGCCCCCGATACCCTGGCGCGCTACGAGCCCTTCATGTTATCGGCCGATGGCAGCTACGATCGCGAGGGCTTCATATCAGAATATACCTGGTATCTCAATGATGAGGTTATCGGCCAGGGAATAACCACCCTGCTCCCAACCGATCAGCACGGAGAACACACCCTCAGACTCCGACTGCGCGACAACTCCGGTGTTTCCAATGACCACGCAGAAATGGAAACCACCATCTTTGTGAATGCCGGTCCCGAGCCGGATTTCTCAATGCCGGACGTGGTGTACCGGGGCGAAACCGTTTCCCTGTCACCGGCAGCCAACCGTGACGCCGACGGCGATGTGCTGCGGTCAACCTGGATGATCAACGGCGAGGAAACGGATCGGCCCGTATTCGAAGCCACCGAACGGCAATACCGGATCACCCTCATCCAGGATGACGGACGCGGACTTTCCAATTCTGTCCAACATAAGGACAAAACGCTGCATGTGCGGTTCCCGGCTGCTGTCACCCTGGAAATTCCGGATGTCATGGTTGCGAGCCACTCCCTCTCGGCTTCGGCCCTTGGACTGCCTGCACCTTATGTCCTGCTGGATGGAACCCGCGAAATATCCAGCTGGTCGCCGGATTCAACCGGAACAAATGTTATTTCGTATGGATGGAAACCCGCCGGAATGGTGCTCGAACTGTTTGAGGCTACGGTGGATGTGATCGAAGACCTGCGGTTCGCCCGCTCTTCGGTGGAACATACCGTGGCATGGGATCCCGTCAACCCCGCCATAACCCTCGCCGCTCCGGAACTGAACCGCGACGAGGCACACAGGGTGCTGATTACATGGAAACAGAATGGCGAGCAGATTGCAGCCGGTCGCAATGTACGACTGCCCCTGGAACAAGGCGAAAATCAGTTTACGCTCACGGCAAAGGATAACCAGGTTGCCGGAAGCAAGCCGGTGGAAATTCCCGTAGTAATCTCCGTTACCGAATAACATTACTTCCAACAGCCGCGGTTTTAGTCCGGGCCGATTTGTAAAAAGATGTTTCCAATCGCCTGAAAGGCTGTTGGTTATGGAAAATTGTGGGATAACGTCATACATTGGTTCGGATTAACGGTCGCGCTGTCCGGGCTATTCCGGGCTGGCAGCAGACATGGCGAGGAAATACCGGGACATGGTAAATTATTGCAGCAAGCGGATCCTGTTGCGACCGTACACGTCCACCCCTGATTATCGCGTCCGGAATCCCAACCATCACCGCCCGTTTCCACACCGTCCATTTTTTACCACCCAATTCGATACTGTCCTTTTTTTCACCGTCCAACTTTATACCGTTCAACTTTACCGGAACCAGTATGCTTTTTCTTCCCAAAATCGGCAAGCGCATCTATTCCCGCCCCGTCTTGCGACGCGTCGCAGGTATGATTTTCTGCACTGCCGTCTGCGCAGTCATGCTCGCTTCCTGTGCGCACACCTCGGCAGAACAAACGGCTGCAAGCCCGGAAGACCGCACCGATCGGACAGAGACCCGGTCCCATTGGCTTGACATCGCAACATTTACCCGTACTTTCGAGAAACAGGATGGGTTTTTCCCCATCTACTGGGATGAGCAGCGTGGCCGGCTGTTCCTCGAAATCCCGGAAGAAAGGCTCGGCCAGGAGTTCCTTTACCTTATCGGCACCGGCACGGGCGGAGGGATGAACGGGCCCCGGCTCGACCGTGCACAGGTGGGCGACGAACACCTCGCGCGTTTCGAACATGTTGGCCCGAAAATCCATTTCATCCTGGTCAATCACCGTTTTGTGTCCACCGATCCGGACAAACCGCACCTGGCCCGGTCCGTCGAGGAATCTTTCCCCGTCTCCGTAGTTGGCTCGTTTGACATCGCCGCAGAGCAGGACGGCCGATTCCTCATCGACGCCACTTCTTACTTTCTGACCGACGCGTTTGATATCCGTCGGCTTTTCCGCAGCAGCAATCTGGGTACGTACCGTGTGGAAACCGCACGCAGCTATATCTACCTGCCGCGCACAAAGGCGTTCCCGGAAAACACGGAAATCGAAGCCGCTGTCACCTTGACTTCGGACAGCCCGGCATGGACGATCCGCCGGCACGCTCCCGATGGACGCTCAGTCACCATCCGGCAGCACCATTCACTGGTCAAACTGCCGGACGACGGGTTCCGCCCGCGCAAATACGACCCCAGGGGCGGCTACCTCAACATCTCATTTTATGATTATTCCAAAGGCTTCGATGAGGATCTGATCACACGCTATGCCGTGCGCCACCGGCTCGAAAAGAAGGACCCCGACGCGGAAATTTCCGAACCGGTCAAACCGATCACCTACTATCTGGATCCCGCCATCCCCGAACCGTACCGCACCGCCTTCCGCGAAGGCATGGAGTGGTTCAACGGGGTATTTGAGGCGGCCGGTTTCCGCAATGCGTTTGTACTGAAGGATATGCCGGAGGATATGGATCCGATGGACGCACGCTACAACGTGGTCATGTGGGTCCACCGGTCCGAAGCCGGCGCCTCCATCGGTCCGACCTTCCGCGATCCGCGCACAGGTGAGATCATCAAGGCGGCCGTGCGGATGGATTCGCACCGGTCTCTGGTCAACTTCAACCAGTATGCCGGTTTCATACCAGCGCTGGAAGCCGGCGCTTTGGAGAGCAGCGGATCCGGTTCGATTGAGTCACCGGGAGCAGCCGGTGGTTTCGGTTCGTTTGAGTCTCCCGGAACAGCCAACGGTTTTGGTTCATTGCACTCGCTGGGTTCGGGCGATCCCAAAGGCACTCTGGAGTGGATGGCCACGCTCGACCCTTACATCGATGCCGAGGAGTTTGTCATGTCACGCCGGCGCCAGCACGCCGCCCACGAACTCGGACACACGCTCGGCCTGGCACACAACTTTGCCGCTGAAAGCATGGGACGCGCTTCGGTCATGGACTACCCCGGTGCCCATGTTCGCCTGCGCGACGGCCGCCTGGACCTGAGCCGGGCATACGCCCCCGGTCCGGGTGCATTCGACACCCTGTCCATCCGCTGGGGATATACCCGGTTTGATCCCGATGAGGAAGGGGCCGGACTGGAAGCTATCATCCAGGAAGGGTTGGAAAAAGGTCTCTATCACATCAGCGCTCCGCATACCCGTCCGTTCGGCTCGCACCCGCAGGTGCAGGCATGGGCGCTGGCCGAAGATCCGACCACGGAACTCAAAGAGACCATGGAAGTCCGCCGGTTCCTGATGGAACACTTCGACGAACGCGCCATTCGCGAAGGGGAACCGCTCTTCCTGCTGCGCGAGCGCTTTGTCCCCATCTATGTGATGCACCGCTTCCTCCTCACTTCCGTCACCAAATACATCGGAGGTATGGAGTTCCGTTATGCGCTTCGCGGCGATGGCCAGGTGCCAACACAGATCATTCCGGCCGAAAAACAGCGGGAAGCACTGCAGACGCTGCTGACGGCCCTGCACACCGATGAGCTCACCGTGCCGGAACGCATCCTTGGTTTGATGGCACCCCCTCCCTGGGGCTATTCGGAGAGCGACCGTTCGTTTTCAAGTCCCGCCACCCCGGCGGCCGACCAGCTGGAGTTTGTCAGAGCGCTTTCCGCACGCATCTTTTCGGAATTGCTCGAACCACCCCGCATGGCACGCCTGATTGCGTTTGCCGACCGTGATCCTGACCTTCCCACGCTGGAAGAGGTCCTGCATACGGTCACCCGGGACGTATTCGGACCGGAGGGTGGCGCGGCACTTTCCCGCTGGATGAGGGAGGAGACCCGTCCGGCCATCCGGCGCATCGTGCAGCGGATGTACGTGGAAGCGCTGATTGAGGCCGCAGGAGATACCCGGACCGTGGCCGAAGCACGCGCCGCGGCCAATTGGGAGCTTGGACGGATTTCCCGCCGGATTGACGCCATCCTGAAAACCGTATCGGGTTCCGCAACCGGTTCGGCAAGAGCATCCGCATCAAAGGCCGCTGCCGTTTCCCAATACACGCTCATGCAGGAGGATATCCGTCGATTCCTGCGCGACGGCAAGTTCGAGCCCGACATCCGTCCTTACCCGCGCATGCCCAACATGTTCCCCCTGGGACAATGACCAACCCCCGGCCTGCATGAACTGCACTCTTACCGGTCCATTTCCGGATATGAAAATGCCGAATCCGTTAACGGTACGGATTCGGCATTTTTTCGCATTCACTCAGGAAACCGGTCCGTGATTTCTGATGCCCGCCGGATGGCCATTGCTTGCCCCGGACCGGCCTGGTGCACGGCAGGCCATCGCAAGGGCGGCAGGCCATCGCAAGGGCGGCAGGCCATCGCAAGGGCGGCGTCATCGCAAGGGCGGCGGGGTCCAGGCAAGCCCGGCCGTGAAACCCAGCCCGCTGCTTTGCCGGCTGAAATTGTTGCCGTATGTGAAATCCATTTCAAGAAGACCCGGCAGTATTTCCAGCCTGAAACCAACCTGAAAATCCGGTGTCTCGTCGTTCAGCCCGAACAATCCACTGAGCAGCGTCACCGGTCCGGCCAGTGCCACATCGGCCCGCGCCCCCCAGGTGAAGAAATGGTCTTCATGGGTGTGGGTATGGTCGCCATGATCTTCCTCATGGCGCTCTAACATGTAGCCCAGATTGCCATGCAGGACTACCCGCTCATCCATGAGCGGAAGCGTGACCGGCACGTAGGAATAGAACTCCCCGAAAGGAGCGAACATGGTACCGGCGACAACACCAAACCCGGCGCGGTTGTTGGCGGGTTCCCGGAACATGTACTTGGCTTCTGTTACGGCGAACGTCTCATCGTCCGTGATCACGGCGCCGGCAGCCAGTTCCAGTCTCCTAACAGGGCTGAACGCGGGAAGTATCCAGGACTCTTCGGTCCCGATCCAGGTCTCCAGATGAAAGGCCCGGTAATCGACGATCCCGGCGTCATCGACAACCATCTGCTGGCCGTTGGCCGTGGAAAGGGCTCCGCCCGTCAGAAGCATGAAAACAAGCATCAGGAGCAGATAGCTTGCGAGCGAGACATAAAACAGCAGGTTATATGCCATTGAGGTGGTTTTTTCTTCGATTCTTTTGTACATGACGAACCTCGCAGGTTTGAAAAATTTCTCTTTTAATTACAGTAACACAATTTGCGGAAAATCCGGTCAGACACCGATAAGCGTACCGACCAGGAAGAAATAGAGTGCCAGTCCGGTGAAATCCTTGATGGTCGTAATGAACGGATCCGCTCCGGGAGCATGGTCCCAACCCATTTTCAGCAGCAACCAGGGCAGAAAGAAACCCAGGAATGTTGCAAATGGCACAACTACAGCCAGTGAGATGCCTACGGCAAGCCCGATTTGGGGTATGTCGTTTGGCGCTCCCTGCCACAAATACGCTGCGAAACCTCCGATAATTCCGAGCAGAAGCCCCATCATCAAACCAATGGTCACTTCGCGCCGGATATGGTGGTACATGCGGGAGACATTAATATGCCCCAGGGCAAGGCCCCGGGCAAAGATGGTGGTCGATTGCGTGCCCACATTTCCGCCCATGTCCATGATAACCGGAATAAAGATAGCTGCCACCAGAACGGCTCCCAGGACATCCTCGAAAAAGTCGATGACACCACCTACCAGGAAACCGCCGGCCAGCGTTACCATCAGAAAGGCCATACGGAGTTTAATCGGATACATGTAGGACCCCTCGATCATGCGCTTGCTGAACGAGATGTCCCGCTCATGATCGTGGTCCTTGCTGAAACCGGTGATACCGGCCCGGCTGTAGGCATCTGCCGTCTCTTCCTGTTCAATGACGTCGATGGCATCGTCAAAGGTGACAATACCGGCAAGCCGTCCGCTGTTTTCGGTGACCGGGATGGCCAGCAGGTCGTATCGGGAAAGGGTGCGGGCCACATCCTCCCGTTTTTCCGTGACCTCGACGGAGATCACATCCGTGCGCATGATTTCCGACAGGCGTGCCTTCGGGTCCGCCAGGAAAAGATCCTTCAGGGATACCGTGCCCGTCAGCTTGCCTGCCTCATCGGTCACATAGCCGATGTAGATCGTTTCGCGATCGGCAGCCACGGTCTTTGCCTTCTCCAGGGCCACGGTGGCGGTCATGTTCCCCTTGAGCTCCAGGAAGTCGGTCGTCATGATGGCCCCGGCCGTGCCCTCGGGATATTTCTCAAGTTTGCGGATATCCGTTTGCTCCGCGGCGGGCAGTGCACGGATGATGTGCTCTGCCTTGTCAGGCTGGAGAAACTGCAGGATGTCGACCCTGTCATCGTGGGACATGTCCGCGAAAACTTTTGCCAGTTTCACGCGATCCATCTGGTTGAGCACCCCGGAACGGTACTCCGGATCCATTTGGGTCAGAATTTCCGCGGCATAATGCGAATCGAGCCTTGACATCAGCTCCGATGCCGTTTCTGCGCTGCAATGCGCGGCCAGTCTTTCAGCGGCTGCAGCCGGGTGCGCCTTGTGAAGCAGATATACGGTTCGTTCGTCCGTAACGCCGTGGAGCAGGCGCTCCTCGATTTCGAGATGCAGTTTTTGCTCTTTGGTCATGGTTTCACCTCTGTAAGTTGGGGCGCAAAGACAGGCCGGGAAGCGCCCCGGGTGAAACCGTTATCTTACATCAGGCAAATGGGCTGATGTGAGATACCGTTTTAACACGGAACGACACCCACCGGTCAGGGCGCCGGTTTGAATGACTACATAAATGACTACTGTCGTCCATGTTCGTTATGATTAGATTAGTGCAATGAAGACGGGCAGCAAACCAC
>RECX01000321.1 GCA_007693825.1 Balneolaceae bacterium | reverse complement strand
TGACTTATCGTCATCGATATCCGAGCGCTTTTCCCAGATCATTATAAAAGCATTCTGGACCAGGTCGGCTGCTTCATCATGGCTCATTCCGCGGCTCACCATGAACCGGTACAAGCCGGGATAATGCTTGTCGTAAAAAGCACGAAATGCCCGGTGGTTTCCATTGCGGATTTCCACCGAAAGTTCCTTTCCGTCGAGGGAATCATCCTCACCGGCAAAGGCCAAAAGAAGCAATATGACTTCGGCGAATAACATGATCAGTGATCGCGCACTTTGTCTGTCTTAATTCATATCGGACTTACGGTCATAAACAGGTAAACTTTGAAGAACAATCTACTTTGAATGATATCCATATGCCCAAAAAAAATTATCGGGTAATTCAAGGTGCTTAATCTATTGGCAAAATAGGCGTTTTCATTGTTTATCCTGAAATAAAACCAGAAAACCGAAAGTACCGGTCTGTGCTGACAAACCTCTGGTCATTGATTACGGTGTGATACTTTCGATCTCTTTCAGATCAGGCTGCTCTCCCGCAATAAACATAGCAGTTCTCCCGGTATAAAATCGGGATTACCGCATTTTTGCAGGTTTTTTATCCCGAAAATCAGTTTATTTTTGCAGTCGCCAATTACATAATCATCTTTTTCTGCCATGCCGCGCAACAAAGCCGTCCTGCTCCTCCTCCTGATTTCATTCCTCTGGGTCGCCTGCAAAGACAGTATCAGCCCACGGATATATGCACCCGATCTTTCCGCCCCGGCGCACATGGGTGCCATTGTGGACAGGGAGTTCACCCAACCGCTTCAGGTAAGTGATCCACAAGGCCTGGATGTGGACCTGTCTTTTTTGGGACTGCCGGCATGGCTCGAGTATTTGCCCGGACTGTACCTGCTGCAGGGTACGCCCGGCGAGCAGGACCTCGGGTCTTTCGACATTATCATCACCGCCGATAATGGAACCCGTACCGTCAGGCGGCTTGTCACCCTTACCGTGTATGCCACCGAATCGGATTTCCGTGAATTCGAGCTGCAAACACATCTTGCACAGTCACTCGAAACCATCACGCCCGGAATGCGCGGCGCATCGATGGCCGTAATCGACCACAGCGGTTCCCTGTACACCGCTTTTGTCGGGGATATGGGTCCGGGCCAGAGCCACCTGCTGCTCGACAGGGAGAGCATGTTCCGGATCGCCAGTGTGACCAAGCCCATGACCGCCGCATTGATATTAAAACTGGTGGATGACGGGCTGATCGACCTGGATGATATCCTGCTCGACCACTACCCCACCTCGCTGACCAATGCCGGAAGCATGACCATCCGGCAGATGCTCAGCCATACCGCGGGAGTGTTCGACCATCTCAACTCCAGCGCGTTCTGGGGACATCCCGCGTTCACACCCACGAAAGTCTGGTCGGTGACCGAACTCGTGCATATTGCCGTCCAAAACGGACCCCGATTCTCGCCTGGAACCGGATACGGCTACTCCAACACCGCGTTTTGCGTGCTCGGGGCCGTGGTGGAAGAGGTGACCGGCCTGTCACTCTCCGAGGCCTACGAGCAGATGCTGTTTGAGCCGATGGAGCTTGAGCATATCCTGTATGACAACTTCAGCACCGCATCCAACACCATTGCCGGACTGGCCCGCAACCACCGGACCTACGAATACCATCTCTCGGCGGCAGGCGCAGCCGGCGCCATGACCGCCTCCCCTTCCGATGTTGCCTCCTTTGGCTGGCAGCTCTACGGCGGACGCTTTCTTTCCGGCAGTCTCACCGATGAACTGAGCGTCAACATCGGCGCACGTTTTGGCGGACAAAATTACGGACTGGGCACCCGCATCTGGACCGCCGGAGGCATCCGCCATCATGGCCACACCGGCACCCTCATGAACTACCGCAGCATCCTGATGTACGTCCCCGCCTCGGACCTGTCCATCGCCATCCACGCCCACGATACGCACAACAACTGGTTCAACCTGGTGGATGATCTGTTCACCTATGTCATGGAGAACTTCGACCATGCCGGCGCACCGCCAATTGCCGGTATAAGGGAGTTCAGCACGGAGCGTATCCATCAGTACAGAAAAGAAAAGTAATCATCGGGATTCTTGACGGAGACGCGCCAATCTTTATATTCCCATATACATCCACGAGAATGAATCAACGGGAATAGGTGTACTGACTGGACCGGGTGTAAGGCGCATAGAACGCAATGAAAGAGACCGAGGATACCATGCAACGGCGGCTGGCGGAAGGGATCAGGGATTCTGACCGACATGCCTTTGACGAGCTGTTCCGGGCCATGTACCCCCGGCTCGTGCGATTTGCGTTCAAAATCACGCAGGATTGGAATACTTCCTGCGATATCACCCAGGATGTTTTTGTCATGTTGTGGCAGCAGCGAAATACCATTGATCCCGATCGTTCAATAAGGGCCTGGCTCTTCCGGTCGGTGCGCAACCGCGCATACAACTACCAGCGCGACCGCCGCGAGATCGCCGATCCCGAAGTGGTCGAGGCGCTGACGGATGACGCCCGGAATCCCGACGCACCCTACGGCCACAGCTGGTCCGACGATATCGAGGTATCGGAAAACGGACAGGAAACGCAACTGCAAAAAAAGATCCTGGAATGGATACAGGAACTGCCCGAACGCCAGCGGGAAGCCTTTGAGCTGAGCCGCTACGAAGGGCTCTTCCACCATGAGATTGCCGGTGTGATGCAGGTCTCGGTCAAGACCGTCAACAACCACCTTACCGCAGCCCTCAGGCACCTGAGGTCCTGCTACGAATCGTACCGCAACGCTTCAGAGAATCGAAAATGACAGACCGTTACAGAAAAAAAGAAAAGAAACGGACGCTTTCCAATTCCCATTCCCACGCACGGGAGCCGCTTCCCGGTGACCTCAAAGAGTCGGAGCGCAGTGACATGGAACGAATTTGGGAAGCCAGCGCAGATACGGCATTCCGCCATGAACACCCCGATGCGCAACAGACCGGCGACGCCCTTGAATCGGTGCACCAACGCCTTGGCTTTTCGGAAGGCGATGCGGCAAAACCACGCTTCCTGCACCGGCTCCCCGTGTACATCGCCGCGGCCGCCGTGGCCCTGCTGGCCTTCGGCCTGGGCTTTCTGCTGTATCCCCAATCCGTCACCGCTCCATACGGACAGCGCGCCGCAGCCGTACTGCCCGACGGCTCCACGCTCGAGCTGAACAGCGGCACCACCATCCAATACAACCGGCTCTTCGGCATCCGCAACCGCGAAATCCGGCTCGACGGTGAAGCGTTCTTCTCCGTGGCACCGGGCGACAAGCCCTTCATCGTATCTGCCAACCGCGCCGTAGTGGAAGTTACCGGCACCGCCTTCAACGTGCGCTCCCGCAGTGACGACCCCGGCTTCGAAACCCGCGTTCATGTCGCCAGCGGTAGCGTGGCACTGTATCCCGCCGGACAATCCGACCGCAGCGTCACACTCAGCGCCGGCGACTGGAGCCGCTGGAGCATCACCATGGAGACGCCGCGAACCACCGAACCGGCCGCCCCGGAACACATCGGTGAATGGCGTGAGAACCGGTTCCACTTCCGCAACGAAACCCTGGGCATGATCTTCCGTGAGGTCGAGCGGCGGTTCGACATCCGCATCCAGCTGGAAGCCGACCAGGCCGCATCCGAAGTCCTGACCGCACATTACACCGATCCCGGCGATGCCGAACGCATCATAGAGGACATCTGCCACGTTAAAGGATTGCGTTACGCCAGGACCGCCAACGGGTTCCGGATCTACCGGTGACCGATGACCGGTGACCGGCAACAATACGCCATAACCGGCAATCCATCCGATGTTTCACGTATGAACCAAAACGGACACCATACCCGATGCTCCCGGGGCCAGCCCTCTGAAGGCCGACATCCTTTCGGAACGGGGATTTGTCCGCGCATTCGTCCGCGCATCCGTTTTTGCATCCCACAGCACATCCGTTTTTGCATCCGTCCGCGCATCCGCCGGCGGCTACCACTGCCGTTCCTGATACCGGCTCTGCTGACCCTGCTGGTACTTGTACTTCCGTTCGGTTTCGGAACCGGGTGGACGGGTACGGCAGCTCACGCAACGGCTTCCCCTGATTCGGGTTTGGATTCAGGCTCGGTTTCAGGTTCAGGTTCGGGTTCGGTTTTGGATTCGGCTACAGGTTCGGTTTCGGGTACGGTTTCAGATTCGGGTGGATGGGCTCACCAGCCGGAGCGCCTCTGGTCGTTTGAATTTCGCGGTGAGCCGTTGCAGCAGGTGCTGGAGACCGTTGCCCGCGTGACCGAAAACGACATGATCTATGATCCGGTCATGATCGAGGATGTGGTCATCTTCCGGCGGATCCGCGAACAGCCCATGCCGCGGCTGCTGTCCGATATCCTGGCCGACACGCCATTCGACTATATCATGCTGTCGTCCGGCACCCTTGTGATCGTGCGGAAAGTGACCGACGAGCCCGCATTCGGATCGTTTACCGGTCAGGTGAGCGACAGCCGCACCGGCAAGCCGCTGCAGGGTGCCACCATCCTTCTGGCCGATGCCACCGGCGGCACCGCAACCAACAGCAACGGCGTCTTCCGGCTGAACCGGATGATCAGCGGCTCACACCGCATCATCATAAGCTATGTGGGCTACCATCCCGTCGAAACCGTAGTGGAAATACGTCCGGATGAGATGGTGCGGACGGAAGTGGCCCTCGAGCCGCGTCCCTTCACCTTCACCCCCATGGTCGTTGAAGCCCAACACCCCGATCTGGCCGGCATCGACAACCGCGCCTCCGTCCAGTCACTCTCCAACTGGGATGTCGCAGGCGGCCTGCGCGACCCCATCCGCAGCCTTGGCCTGTTTGCCGGGCTTCAGTATGGGCTGCCTCTTCAGGACATCCACCTGCAGGGCGGACGCCAGGGGGAACACCGCATCCGACTCGACGGTATCCCCGTCTACAACCCCTACCACTTCGGCCATTTCTACAGCAGTTTCAGCCCGCTTGCCATCAGCGACGTACGCCTTCACAAAGCCGGCTACGGAGCCGACGAGGGAAGCATGCTCTCGGGCATCATCGATTTTGAGCACGACATCCCGTCCCCCGGCTCACGCGGAATCACCGTGCTCGGAGACCCGGTCAACGCCAACATCCGTGCCGATATCTCCTATCCACGCCACCCCGTATCGGAGAGCTCCCGGAAATATTCCCGGGAAGATGCGCCGCCGTCCCGCACCGGGAGCACATCGGACGCATCGGGTACACCGGGCGCATCGAGCACATCTGTCACACCGGGCACATCCGGCTCACCAGGCGGGAGCTACCCCACCCTCTCGGCGACAGCAAGCTTCCGGAGCAATTTCTGGGATGTGTACCAGGAACCGAACCTGCAACGCACGCTGGAAAACTGGGGGTACGTCGACCAGATCCTCGCCGAAAACCTGCTCCAGGGCACGGGCACCATCCACAGTGAATACGAGTCGCTCAAGCAGGTCACCGATCTTCGCTACCTCGACCTGCACACCGCCATCCGGTTTGAACCCAACCGCTTTCACACCATCAGCGCTTCGGTCTGGCACGGCCAGAACCGGATTCGCATGTCCGCTCTCAACCGGCGCTACGAAGGCGAAATGCAGAACAACTACCTCTACACGCGCGATGACTACAGGTGGCGGAATGTGATCGGACAGGTACGGTGGGATGCGAGCCCCGGTCCGCGCACCACCATCACCACCCGCGCCGGCTTCAGCTCCGGACGGATGGACCACGACTACCATATGTTCACCCGGAGCACCGCCGACATCGGCTTCGATTTCGACACCTTCCTCTCGCCGGAAACCATGATCAGGGCCATGTCGAGCGCCGCACCCGTCGAACCGCGTCACGACGGCTTCAACCGCATCGACCATGGCCTCCTCAGCTCCGGGCTGCAGTACCATTTCTCCCCACGGCTCCGGCTGGAAAGCGGCCTCGAACTGAACCTGGTCTCGTCACAGGTCGACTTCAGCGCCTTCTTCTTCCTGCCCACCTCCTCCGATGAAACCACGTTTTTTGGAACCGCCTATTCCAATATGCACTACCATCCCGGCCGGAACTGGAAGATAACGGCCGGCTCGCGGTTCACCCGGCTCGATTCGCAAGCGCGCCTGTTCGTTGAACCGCGCCTGTCGGTGCAATACGATCGCGTCAACTCGGGCATCGGGTACTGGTCCGCCCGCCTGTCCGGCGGCGTCTACCGCCAGTTCATCCACCAGTACGACATCACCAACGTCGGCCCGACCTCCCTGGTGCCGTCCTTCACTGTCTGGTCCCACGCCTCGGCCGACGAACCGCCGAAAGCGTACCACCTCAGCGGCTCCTGGCTGCTTCAGCCATCCTCCCTTACCACCCTTCGACTGGAGGCCTACTACAAGTGGGAACCGACGCGATACATCAGCTCGCCCCGCAGCCTGGCCACCGACATCGGCTTCGACCGCAGCTCCGCCGGGGCTTTTTCCGAATCCACCCGCCTGCGCTCCAGCGGATTCTCGGCGCGCCTGCATCAGCTCCTGCCCGACCCGCGCCTCAAGCTGATGCTGGGTTACGATTACAGCCGCGCTGAATACCGGATGTCGCAATTCGGCCGCACCGTCCCCGTCCCGTGGAACGAGCCGCACCGCATCCAGGCCCGGGGCATCATTGATGTTTACGGACCTTTTTCGGTGATCGCCAACTGGAAATCGGTCTACGGCCGGGCGTGGGGCTTCCGCCAGGCCTACTACGACTACCTCTGGGTCAAGGGCACCCGCACCATCGGCGGGCAATTCGATTTCGGCACGCCGGAGAACGACCGGCTCCCCGCCTTCCACCAGCTCGACCTTTCACTGCGCTACCGTCCGTCCCTCGGTTCCCTTCGGGTGGATGTGCACCTTGACCTGATCAACGTCCTCAACCGGCGCAACGTGATCGACTGGAGCCTCAAACCGGCCGGAATGACCGCCACGCAGCCGCCACAAACGGCGACCGCAAGCGGCGGGGTTGCGG
>RECX01000180.1 GCA_007693825.1 Balneolaceae bacterium | reverse complement strand
GGCATGACAACACGCAATCAAACAGTACGGTATGAGTGAAATCATTACAGTCCGAAATCTGTACAAAATTTTTGGAGACAATCCGAAAAAAGCCATTCAGGCCCTGAAAGAGGGCAAATCAAAGGATGAGATCCTCCGGGAATACAAGCAGATCGTGGGGGTCCAGGACATCAACTTCTCAGTCCGTGAGGGAGAAATTTTTGTATTGATGGGGCTGTCAGGGAGCGGCAAATCGACGCTGCAGCGTCTGATCAACCGCTTGCACGAGCCCACCAGCGGTGAAATCGTGATCAACGGAACGGATATCGTCAAGCTGAACCAGAACGATCTGCGCGAATTCCGGCGTAAAGAATTCTGCGGCATGGTCTTTCAGAATTTCGCGATCCTGCCTCACCGCAATGTGCTTGGCAATGTGGAGTTCGGGCTTGAGCTGCAGGGCGTTGAAAAAGAAGTGCGTCAGGAAAAAGCCAGAAAGATCATTAAACTGGTAGGGCTGGAGGGCAACGAAGACAACTACCCATCACAGCTTTCGGGTGGTATGCAGCAGCGTGTCGGTCTGGCGCGCGGACTGGCCGTGGATGCCGATATCCTGCTCATGGATGAGGCCTTCAGTGCCCTGGACCCCCTGATCCGGCGCCAGATGCAGGACGAACTGCTGGAGCTGCAGGCACGGATGAAGAAAACCATCCTGTTCGTCACCCATGACCTGGACGAAGCTTTCCGCCTGGGTGACCGTATCGCCATCATGAAAGACGGACTCATTGTCCAGATCGGCACCGCCGAAGAGATTATCTCCAAGCCGGCCGACGAGTATGTCAGGACCTTTGTGGAGGATATGGACCGGTCCGCCGTGCTTACCGCCAGGACGATCATGCTCCCGGTCAAGGAGCGCGCTTTCACCGGGGACGGCCCGCGTACCATTCTCCGAAAAATCAGAAGATATGGCCTTTCGGGCATACTCATGACGGATTCCAAGAGGCATCTGAAAGGGTATATCCTCGCCAAAGAGCTCGCTGAATACATAGAGCAGAACAAGAAAAAAGAAGACCTGAAGATGGATCCTTCGCTCATAAGGGAGCCCGCCTATGTGGACCGGGACATGCCTCTGAACGAAGTGATCAACGTATACCAGGAAGCTGATTACGGTCCCATTGCGGTAGTCGACTCCGATCAGCGACTGGATGGAGTGATCGTCCGGGGTGCTATCATCGCGGCTCTTTCGGAAGGATATGAAATCGAGCCGAATAATGATCCCGGGCCGAAAGATGATCCCGGGCCGAAAGATGATCCCGAGCCGAAAGATGATCCCGGGCCGAAAGACAATCCTGAGACCCAAAAGGAAGAAGAAAAATAACCCCTTCACGAGTTACCATTACTCACTGCTACTGAACTCATGTTTCCATTCCGAATTCCCATCAGAGACTGGGTATCCGATGCCGTCGATTATCTGGTCAGTGAATATGGCGCCGTATTTGACGCTTTCAGTGCTCTGGTCTACTTTCTTGTCGACAACCTGAAAGACGGGATGCTGGCCCTTCATCCCCTGGCGCTCATCATCGTAATTGCAGCCATAACCCTCAAAATGGCTGGCTGGCGGGTGGCCCTGTTTGCTGTGCTGGGACTGCTGCTGTCAGAAAACATCGGCTTGTGGGGTGCTTTTGTGGAGACCCTTGCCCTGGTGCTTACAGCCGAGCTGCTGGTCATGGTGGTCGGCTTGCCGCTCGGGGTCCTGGCTGCCCGAAAGGACGGTTTTCACTCTGTTGCCCGGCCCGTTCTTGATTTCATGCAGACCATGCCGGCATTTGTCTATCTCATCCCGGCGGTCATGTTTTTCGGGCTGGGACTGGTACCCGGAGTAGTCGCAACCTTTGTCTTTGCACTGCCGCCGCTGATAAGACTGACCAATCTCGGGATTCGGCAGGTGCCCAAAGAACTTGTGGAAGCCGCTGATGCGTTCGGTGCCACGAGTTCCCAGAAGCTGTTCAAGGTGCAGATCCCGGTCGCCATGCCCACCATTATGGCCGGTGTCAACCAGTCCATCATGCTCGGACTTTCCATGGTGGTCATTGCCGCCATGATTGGCGCCGGCGGACTCGGCGAGGATGTCCTGCGCGGTATCCAGCGCCTGCAGGTCGGCCAGGGTTTTGAGGCCGGTCTGGTAGTAGTCATATTGGCTATCATACTGGATCGCATCACAGCCGGATTCGGTCAACAGGATTCCACATCCTGAGGAACAGATGCACTGCAGATTTGATGCTGGATGAGATATTTACTATGTTCTCTGAGTCGTAAAAAGAGGACACAGCCACCCGGGGTGCTGTATTGAAGGGGAACGTGGGCAATCCCAAGGTGTCCCGGATTCTGATTCGTTCCGAAGTCCAATGTCCTTGAAACCAACCAAAGGAGGTTTAATGTCGTTGCATAAAAAGCTGAATCTGGATGTCAATCCATACATCTTTTTTATTTCCATCATAACCATTCTCATTTTCCTGTTTTTTGGTGTTTTTTTTACAGAAGGAACCGCCAGGGTATTTGATTTTGTACAGGCATTCATCGTTGGGCAGATGGGGTGGCTCTATGTACTGTCTTTTGCGATATTCCTGGTCTTCGTGATTTATCTGTTCTTCAGCCGATTCGGGAAGATCAGACTCGGGCCGGATGACTCCGAGCCCGACTACAGTTACGCATCCTGGTTCGCCATGCTGTTCAGTGCCGGTATGGGCATTGGCCTGGTCTTTTTCAGTGTGGCCGAGCCCATGTTCCACTATCTTGCACCGCCGACCATGGAAGGTGAGACACTGGAAGCGGCACGGGAAGCCATGCGGCTGACCTTTTTCCACTGGGGATTTCATCCATGGGCAATGTACATCATCGTAGCAATGTCCCTGGCCTACTTCTCCTTCCGCAAGGGCCTGCCACTTTCCATCCGCTCCGCTTTTTATCCGCTTATTGGCGAACGTATTTATGGATGGATGGGGAACACCATCGATATCCTGGCCATCTTCGGGACCATGTTCGGCGTGGCCACATCACTCGGCCTCGGCGTGATGCAGGTCAATGCCGGCCTGGAATACCTGTTCGGAATTGATATATCCACCAATATTCAAATTCTCCTGATTGCAGGAATCACGGCCATAGCGACCATTTCCGTAGCTCTCGGTTTGGACAAGGGGATCCGCGTCCTGAGTAATTTCAACATGACGGTAGCCATAGGGCTCATCCTATTTGTCTTCATCGCCGGCCCCACCATCTATCTGCTCAATGCCACAGTGGAAAACACGGGCTACTACCTGCAGAACCTGATTCAGTCGACATTCTGGATGGGTACCTTCGACGGTGATGGCATGGAAGACTGGCTGGGTGGATGGACCCTCTTTTACTGGGGCTGGTGGATTGCATGGTCCCCGTTTGTCGGGACGTTTATCGCGCGAATTTCAAAAGGTCGCACCATACAGGAGTTTATCGCAGGGGTTCTTCTTGTGCCCACGGCATTTACGTTCGTCTGGCTGACCGTTTTTGGCAATACGGGCCTGAGCATGGAGATCTTCGACGATGCCGGCATATCCGGACTTGGTACCGAACAGATGCTTTTTGCGATGCTGGACGGCCTTCCCCTGGCGCAGATCAGTTCCATTGCCGCTACTCTTGTGATCATCACCTTTTTTGTGACTTCATCTGATTCCGGATCCCTGGTCATTGACATGCTCGCTTCCGGCGGGAACCCGAACCCCCCTGTGGGACAGCGGGTCTTCTGGGCGGTTTCCGAAGGTGCCGTTGCCGCGGTACTGCTGCTTGCCGGCGGACTTGGAGCGCTGCAAACCGCAGCTATCACTACCGGATTGCCGTTCACCATAGTGCTTCTGCTGATGTGTTTAAGCCTTTACAAAGGCCTGAGTATGGAAGGTACCGAGCGGCTGGTCCGCAGAAAGACGTTTACCAAGAAGTCAAAGCAGAGCACCATTGACAAGACCGATCCGGGAACGGATGCGTGACCCGATTGTGTCGTATTCAATCTGAATATAATGAGGATATTGTATGAGTGACTGGAAGAAGGAACTGAAAGAGTTGTTTGACGAGGACTTCCAAAACAAAATGCGAAGGAAAGTCGAATCGGAGGGGAAGCTGCGGATCAAGCGCTTCGTCTCCGAGGTCGTGGAACCGGCATTTGAAGAGATCGCCGAAGAACTGAAGGAGTACGACCGTGATATCGATGTGGAGATAGAAAAACTGGCGGCCACCATTCGTGTATACTATGAGGGGCACGAGGAGTTCTACTTCTCCATCCGTTCCCGTCCATACAAGAAAAAGGAGTTTTCCTGGCCGGTGCTTCCGCTCCGGGATGACAAGGGTGAATATTACAGGGCGGAAGTGTACCTTAAGGATGGTCCGCTTTACCATGATGTGACAAATTACACCAAAGAACAGATCATCCGCGAGTTCCTGCATCAGTACAAACGGCACATGCAATGGAACCTGTAGCATGTGGCTTCCGGCGGACGCGCTGTGTGTTCTGGCTTCTGAGTGCCGTGTCATCCGGGGTTGTTGCAAGGAGACGATCCTGGTGAACATATCCTTTCAATCATCTGAATAACCGATGTACCGATCCGTGCTCCGTTTTATCAAACGCTGGCTTCCCGGGCGCGACGAAGTCCGCAGTCCGGCACGTTTTGCGCGGCAGTCGGTGGCCATGCTGCGCCGGGAGTACCAGGGTATGCCGTTGGAGGAGGCGCATGTCGACCCGGATCCCATCCAGCAGTTTGAAGCCTGGTTTGAGGAGGCCACCCGTGTGATCCGTGACGACCCGAATGCGATGATCCTTTCCACGGTGGATGAGAAAGGGCGGCCATCGGGACGTACGGTGCTTCTGAAGGGGTTCAGTGAAGATGGGTTCATCTTCTATACCAATTATGAGAGCCGGAAGGGCAAGGAGATCGGGCAGAACCCGCATGTAGCGCTCACATTCGACTGGCCGGAGCTGATGCGGCAGGTACGCATCGAGGGTGTGGCTGAAAAGACAACGGAGGAACAATCCGACGCCTATTTCCACAGCCGTCCGGCCGGCAGCCGGATCAGTGCGGTGGCTTCGCCGCAGAGCCGGGAGGTGGCTTCGCGTCAGGAACTGGAGGAACGTACGCGGGAACTGGAGAAACAATACCGTGAACTGGATGATATTCCGCGTCCGGCACACTGGGGCGGATACCTGGTCCGCCCGGGGCTGATCGAGTTCTGGCAGGGGCGGGTCAACCGGCTCCACGACCGCATCTGCTATACCCGGGAACCGGAGGGCGGGTGGCAGTTCCGGCGGCTGGCGCCCTGAGCGGGTTGTTGGGGAATCATTCCCCGGAGTAGACGCATCCGGTGGTACACGTTTCCATCACTTCGATACGGCTGAGTTCCGGCAGCAGCGGCTTGGTCTTCTCCCAGATCCACCGGGCCAGGTTTTCGCTGGTGGGGTTCTCGAGTCCTTCGATGTCGTTGAGCACGTAATGATCCAGCTGCAAATATACCGGCGAAAAGGCCTTTTTGATGTCCGCGAAATCCTTGATCCATCCGATATGCGGGTCCACGGCTCCGCTGATATACAGGCGCACACGGTAGGAGTGTCCGTGCATCCGCCGGCATTTGTGATCCTCCGGCAGGTTGGGCAGGTAATGTGCCGATTCAAACTGAAATTCTTTGTATATCTCCATAGTATCTCTGTTATGTTGTCTTCAAAGATACGGAAACGGATGTCACCGGAAAAATGAATGGCGGTTAATGGTGCTTAATGGCGGTTACCGTTTTTTGAGCCGGTCCTTGAGCAGCTCGCGGGCAATGCGGGTAAAATCGTATTCGGTGACAATGCCGACCAGCTTGCCGTTCTCGACCACCGGCAGGCTTGAGATATCGTTATGATGCATCATTTCGATGGCATCCACGGAAGTGGTATCCGGGGTTACCGTAATCACTTCATGATCCATGATATCGCTGACCGAGACATTGGTATGGTCCAGGTTTTTTGCAATGATCTTGTTCAGCGTGCTTATCATGGAGCGGTAGGTGACCAAGCCAACGAGCTGGTGTTCATCGTTTTCCACAGGGATATGCTTGACGCTTTGCCACTCCATCATGTTGGCAGCAAGGTCAATGATATCGTCCTCTTTCAAGGTGAACAGATCCGTGGTCATGAACTGACCGACGGAAGCAAAGGCCTTCTCCCAGCGGTTTTTGCGAAGGACGGTTGCTTTGGGCCAGAGGTGGACCGGTTTGCCCGATTTCTGATGCTTGAGCGTGGCATCGGCCAGTACCGTCATTTTCTCGTAACGGCTCCAGATATCCTCAAGGTGGTGAAAAGAATCCAGTTGCCATATGGCGCCATTCTGCCTTTTTTTGGTTCGTTCATGGATGATGTCGAGGTAGTGGTCGATATCTTCCTGTGCAAGGTTGTGCTGTGAGAGTCCCTCTTTCGCCAGGGGAACCAGTTCGTTCATGATCAGGTCCTGCACGGGCCAGGTGTTGCCGTCCAGCCAGGTTATCTGCGAATGGAGCCCGCGCCGGGCCGTACTCTGGAAGTTGCTCTCGACCTCCTTGAAGGGGATGAGCCTGGTGATGTCGCCGTACTGGGAGGAGACACCGGCCATGAGTCCAAACCAGAAAGCGGCATTGGCCACTTCATCTACCACGGATGGTCCCGAGGGCAATACCCGGTTTTCAATGCGAAGGTGGGGTTTGCCGCCGGTGATGCCGTAGCAGGGACGGTTCCAGCGGTAGATGGTTCCGTTGAACAGCTGCAGGGCATTCAGCTTGGGGATGCGGCCTTTATCAAGCGCCTCGAACGGGTCTTCGATATCCTCGATGGCAAAAAGCATCCGGAATCGGGTGATATCCTCCTGGAAGATCTCCATCACGGACTCTTCCACCCATCGCGAGCCGAACTGGACACGGGGTTTGCGCTCGTGCACAAAATCCTGTGCCCTGCGGTTGTCGATGGACTGCTGAAAAACGGCAATACGGGTTTCGTGAAGCAGCTGCTTGCCAAAAAGAAACGGGGAGTTGGCTGC
>RECX01000144.1 GCA_007693825.1 Balneolaceae bacterium | reverse complement strand
GCAGGTCCACGTTGTTGTCGGCATGCGAGCCGCCGTTGATGATGTTCATCATCGGGACGGGGAGCACTTTGGCGTTCACTCCGCCGACGTAGCGCCAGAACGGCATCTCCAGTTCGTTGGATGCGGCATCGGCCACGGCCAGGGATACGCCCAGCATGGCGTTGGCGCCAAGTTTTGATTTGTTTTCGGTTCCGTCCAGTTCGATAAGAAGCTGGTCGATGTCGACCTGGTTGAACACGTTATATCCAACCAGTTCATCAGCGATGGTTTCGTTGACGTTTTCTACAGCCTTCAGTACGCCCTTGCCCATGTAGGCATCGCCGCCGTCGCGCAGTTCCACTGCTTCATGCTCCCCGGTGGATGCTCCGGAGGGAACAGCGGCGCGTCCCATGGTTCCGTTTTCGAGGATGACGTCCACTTCGACGGTCGGGTTGCCTCTGGAATCAAAAATCTGACGTGCAATAATGTCTTCAATAATAGCCATATTGATGGAGTGATTAGTTTGTTGGTTTCGTTGTGAAATCTGCCATAAGGTATGGTTTTTTTTACTAATTTGGAAGAAAAGGGTCGCGAAACATGCTTCGCGCGGTGACCTTGTCATGTGATCGCGGCGGCGGTGCCATAGCGACAGGAATTATCCATTTACCATGTGATTTTTCATGCAGCCAGCTTACTTGTTTGATATAGACGGAACGTTGCTCAAAGTCAGGCACAAGGTCAACCGGACCCTCATCCAGCGGATTCTGGAGCGCTTCGGGTTCAACCACATCGACGTGGCCGGCCTTGATTTTGCCGGCAAGACGGACCGTGACATTTTTTCCGATCTTTTGAAACAGCCCGACGAGGATATGTTCCACCAGGTAAAACAGGTTTATCTGCAGGAGCTGGAGCGCAGCCTGTCCGTTAGTGATATCCATGTATACAACGGGGTGCACGACAGCCTGGATTATCTGCGGGAAAGGGCGGCATGGACCGGATTGCTGACGGGTAATTTTGCGCGGGCCGCCAGGATCAAACTGGCGGTTACCGGGTTGCTGGACCGGTTCCGGTTCGGGGCGTTCGGTGATGACCATCATGATCGCAACGATCTCCCTCCCAGCGCTTTCGAAGAGCTTGTCCGCCATTCCGGCGAGCAGTTCCGGCCCTCCGACCTGATTATCATCGGGGACACGCCACGGGATGTTGCGTGCGCGCGGTCATTTGGTTCGGTTGCCGTGGCGGTGGCAACCGGTTCTTATTCGTACGAAGAGCTCAGCGACTGCGGCGCCGACACCGTACTGCACTCGCTTGAGGAGTTTCCGGAATGGAACGAGCGGTACGTTGCATCACGTGCCTGAGACCTGTGCTTGCCGCATGCCGTTACCATATGCCTCGGTCACTTGCCGTTCCCGCTACATTGTGCCGCTGCCATAAGCTGTTGCCACAGGCCGCTACCACATGCTGCTGTCACAGGCCGCTGCCTTGTTCCGCTGCCACAGGCCTCTGCCGCTTGCTTCTGCCCTGTGCCGCTGCTACCGCTACCACATGCCACCGAAGACAAATGTGATGTGCGGGGTGCCGAAGAAACTCTGTCTGCCGGCTGACGGCTCCAGCACTCCGGGCGCCTGCTGTTCCGGAGGAAGATCGAAATTGAAGTTGACGATGTTCTCACCGGGACGATACGGTTCCATTACCTGGATGCCATCCGGAAAATAGTTGAAGTAGTACCCGATGCGGATGGTCTGGATGTTACCGAAATCGCCACCGATATTGGCGCCAATAGAAAGCTGTCCGGCCGCACCAAGGGTGAAGTATCCATCCCCCCAGCCCTGGAATACGTCGTATTGCTGCTGTGAGAGGCCCTGAAACTGCGGACGGAATCCCATGTTGAACAGGTCATGGTCGTAGTAGGGATAGACGAACGCGGCTACCGGTCCACCCGAGGCCTGGACGAACAGCCGGAAATTGTCCGACAGGTTTTCCGGGAAAATCCGGCGGCTCAAACCTAACATGGCGGGAAAGGACAGGACACGATTGTGTTTGTTCGGGATCACGGTGTATCCCCAGTATCCCTGAAAACTCTGCTCGGATTCATCCCGCACATTATTGATCTGGAATTCGAAAATACCCTTTGTATATCGGGAAAATACGCGCCGGTATTCCCCGCCGATGCCGAAGCCGAAGTTATTGAGGTGCAGGCGGAAGCCCATCCCGTTGCGTATGTCGAAGTCTTTCGGTGAGAGCGGGCGTGTCATTTCTGCCAGTTCGGGTTCTGTCCGCTCCTGGGCCGTGGATGGCGCGGGCACGAGCTGTGCCATGAAAAACAGGCACAGAGCGGTTATAATGGCAAACGTCTGATTCATGTCGGTTTTTGGATAAGCGGGATTTTGGGGAAAAGCGGGATTTTGGGGATAAGGTACGCTGATTGCAGAGATAAGTCAGGGTAATTTATCTGTAATACGCACTTGCTAATGTTCCATACAATTGTATTTTCATAATGCCTTTTACATCCGAATCGTTTCCGCGTTGATAACGTATTTCCGGTTTGGATGGTATCAATCCTGAAAACACTACTAACAAAATGGCTAACATTAACAGACTGGAGATTTTTGGTCCCGTTTCCACACTGAAACGCATCGGAGAAGTCATGTTTGAAGAGACTCCGCACACACATTATTTCAAACGCGATATATCAGAGGGCAAGTGTGTCCGGGTATTTATCTATGAAGACCGCAACACGGCGGTGCATTGTTCGCGGTGCGTCACCTGCATCCTGTCAGAAGATCCTTCCGTAATCCGTCTTGAAATTGCGGATGTCGGAAAGCAGAGCGGTTTTCGCGGATCACAGGAGCCGGATGAACAACCGGTCTACGAGCAGATCCTGGATTTCATCCTGGATTACAGCAAGCAGTACGGATTGACGGTGCAGGAACGTACACCGGAACTTGAGGAAAAAGAAGAGGAGTGAGCGGCAAACCGGAACAAGAGGCAGAATGGACCGTAGTACGGATGCTTGAGTGGGCGACGGATCATTTCCGTTCCCTGGATGTGCCATCGCCCCGCCTGAGCATCGAATGGCTGCTCTCACACGTCCTCCAGGTCAAGCGGCTGGATCTGTACCTGCAGTTTGACCGTCCCCTGACCATGGATGAGCTTGATGCGCTGCGGCCGCTGGTACGCCGCCGCGGGCGCCATGAGCCGCTTCAGTACCTGACCGGATCCACCGATTTCTACAATCTCACGCTGCGAGTCACACCGGAGGTGCTCATCCCCCGTCCGGAGACCGAACAGCTTGTGGAGCTGATGCTGCGCGACCATCCCGGCGGCGAGGTGCGGCGCCTTCTGGATATCGGCACCGGTTCCGGATGCATAGCGCTTGCCGCCAAAAAGGAGCGTCCGGCATGGCAGGTTACGGCTATCGACACCAGTGCCGAAGCGTTGCGCATTGCCCGTGAGAATGCGCGGGACAACAATCTTGAGATCACGTTCGCGCCGGGCGACCTGTCCGGTTACTCACCCCCGGAAAAACAGCACATCATCGTCTCCAATCCGCCGTATATACCCGAGGACGAGGCAACGGAACTACCCGGGGAAGTGGCCGGCTTCGAGCCCTCCGCAGCACTCGTTGCACCCGATGTGCCGCACGTCTACCGCTGCCTGCTGCGTATCTGTGAAAATCACCTGCTGCCAGGCGGATACTTCTATTTTGAGATCAATGAAAGCCATGGCTCCATGTTATTGTTATTATGTGACAAAACCCCCATGTCGTGCCGGCTCCTGAAGGACTATTCCGGCAAGGACCGGTTCATCGTAGGAAAATTGGAGGAATGAGCGGATAACATGTTGCATGATCTTGATTTAACACTATCGTAACAAGAGGAAACAAAATAATAACACGAGCTGTTGATAACTTGTTGAAAACTTTTCTGCGGGTGCATACTTGTTTCAGAAAGTGCACCGGACGGCCTCCACTAACAATTTCCAGTCACTTTACAGGTCGCATACAGTTCTAACATAAATAGGCATAAATAAATGCACGCCATTTGCTTAGCTCCATTATTCGAATGTGGATAAATCCGGCCGCGTCCTTGTTATTTTTTTTGACAAGTATTGCAATTATTGGCATCTTCTTTTCTACATACAGGGGTTAGAGGAACCTTAATGTGGATAACTGAGCGGTAAATTATAAAAGTCAAGCAGAAATATTGGTTTTTTTCATGGTTGATACAGAAAAAAAGACAGGAAACAAAGAATCGGAGGATAAGGTAACGGCGGGTTCGGCCTGGGCTCAGTGTCTTGAGATCATAAAAGACAATATTAACTATCAGAAGTACAAGTCCTGGTTCCATCCCATCAAGCCGCTTGCGCTTGAAAATAAAACACTGACCATCCAGGTCCCGTCGCAGTTCTGGTATGAGTGGCTGGAGGAGCATTATTACAATATCATGAGGTCTACCATTACCAAGGTGCTTGGGGAGGATGCGCGATTTGAGTATTCCATTGTATTGGAAAAAGCGGAACAGGAGCACGATGACCGGGCCGTGCGGTTGCCGCAGCGGTCTTCTCCGCCCATGACGCCCGAACCCGGCGCTTCTTACGGCCAAAACGGGTATCATCCCTCCTATTCCACGGAATCCATCCAGAATCCGTTTGTCATTCCAGGGATACGCAAGAGCAAGATCGATCCGAACCTGAACGAAAATTACATTTTCAGCCAGTTCATCGAAGGTGACTGCAACCGGCTGGCGCGTTCGGCGGCCATTGCCATATCCGAGAATCCGGGCAAGAACTCTTTCAATCCGTTTTTTATCTACGGAGGGGTCGGGCTTGGCAAGACACACCTGGTCCAGAGCATCGGCAACAAGATCCGTCAGGATTTTGGCGACGAATTCTCCATCCTTTACATTTCCTCCGACCAGTTCACCAACGAGTTTGTCCATGCCATCCGGAACAACCGTGCCCGTGAATTCTCCATGTTCTACCGGAACATCGACGTGCTCATTGTGGATGACATCCAGTTCTTCAGCGGAAAGGAGAAAACGCAGGAGGAGTTTTTCCACATCTTCAACGCGCTGCACCAGGATGGCAAGCAGATCATCATGACCAGCGATCGCGCGCCCAAGGACATCCAGGATATTGAAGAGCGGCTGATCTCCCGCTTCAACTGGGGGCTCAGCGCCGATCTGCAGATGCCTGACTATGAGACGCGGTATGCGATCCTGGAGAAGAAGGCCATAGAAAACGGCATCGAATTCGACCCGGAGATCTTCGAGTTCATCGCCCACAACTTCAAATCCAGTGTGCGCGACCTGCAGGGTGCCATCATCAAGCTTCTGGCCACCGCCTCCCTGCAGAAGATCGACAATATCGACCTGCCGATGGCCAAGCGCATCCTCAAGGATCTCATCAAGGAGACCAAGAAGCATGTCTCCATTGAGGACATCCAGCGCCTGGTGTGCGATTATTTCGGCATCGCTCCCAACAAGGTGCGGGAAAAAACGCGGAAACAGGAGATTGTGGAGGCGCGGCAGATTGCCATGTACCTTTCGAAGACCATGACCAAGTCCAGTCTGAAGACGATCGGACTCCATTTTGGCGGGCGCGACCATTCCACGGTCATCCATGCCATCCACACTGTGGAGGACCGGCAGGAGACCAGCCCGAAGTTTTCGCAGATCGTCAAGGATATCCAGCAGCGCATTGAGCTTGCGAGCATGTAAGAGCTGTTATGGATCGTATCACCGTGAAAAACCTCCGGTTCCGCAGCCTGCACGGATTCTATCCCGAAGAGCGGGAGCGGGGGAATGATTTTGAGGTGGATGTGGTGATCCGCGCTCCGCTTGCGGGGGCGGCCCGGGGCGACGAGCTGGACCGGACGGTCGACTACAGCCGGGTAGCGGCGCTGGTGGGCGAGGTGATGGAGGGTCAGTCGGTGAAGCTGATCGAGACGCTGCTCTATGCGATTGGCGAGTCGCTGATGCGGGCCTGGCCGAATGCTTCCAGGATCGAGGTGGCGGTCCGCAAGATGAATCCACCCATGTCGCCATCCTGTGAATACACCGAGGTCCGGAGCCAATGGCCAAAGCGGTAATAGCACTGGGATCCAATCTGGGGGACCGGCTGGCGCACATGGCGCATGCCCGCAGGTTCCTGTCCAAGCTGAGTATTGTGCCGCTCATGGCCTCGTCCATCTACGAGACCGAACCGGTGGGCGAGGCGTCGACGCACCGGTATTACAATGCGGTCTGTGCTATCGAGACCGGGCTGGATGCCATGTCGCTGCTGGAGTCGCTCAAGGATTACGAACAGGAATACGGGCGGGATCCGGCGGCCCCGCGATGGTCCAACCGCACCATTGACCTGGACATCATCGACTACGGCCGTCAGGTCATTGCGCGGCAGCGGCTGCATGTGCCGCATCCCGAGTATGAAAAGCGCCTGTTCGTGCTGATTCCGCTGCAGGAAATCCTTCCCGGGTGGCGGGATGTGCGGTCGGGAGAGCCGGTGGATGCGCTCATTGCCTCATCACCCAAAATTGAAGTTTCGAAAACGAGTCTAAAGTGGTAGTTTTCCATCCATGAACCAGTTCGATTTTATCGCCATAGAAGGGGTCATCGGCGCGGGGAAGACCTCGCTGGCCCGGATGCTGTCCGAGCGCCACAACGCACGGCTGGTGCTGGAGCAGTTTGAGGAAAACCCGTTTCTGCCGCGTTTTTACGAGGACCGGGAGCGCTACGCTTTCCAGACGCAGCTGGCTTTTCTGGCCAGCCGGTTCCAGCAGCAGGAGAAGCTGCGCAGCCGCGACCTGTTCCAGGAAATGGTGATCTCGGACTATCTGTTCGACAAAGACCGGATTTTTGCACGGCTGAACCTGTCCGGCGATGAAATGGCGTTGTACGACAGCATTTACGGCATCATGAACAGTATTGCCGCCAAGGCGGACATGGTGGTGTTCATCCAGTCGTCGGTCGACCGGCTCATGCAGAATATCCGCGAGCGCGGGCGGCCGTATGAAAAGGAGATGTCACGCCCCTATATTGAGGAGCTCAACAACGCCTACAATCACTTTTTCCACCACTATGCGCG
>RECX01000269.1 GCA_007693825.1 Balneolaceae bacterium | reverse complement strand
GCGGAGGCCGTCGCCGTAAACAGGGTCAGTATCGAAACCAGCATCAGCACTGTGAACAACGGCGAAGCATACGGCGAGACAAACGACTGAGCTGACTGAGCAGACGACTGAGCAGACGACTGAGCAGTCGGCAGGGCAGGCGGTGGCAAGGCCGCACAGAACCGGATGCCCGCGGTATTGACGGTGCGGTGATCTGCGGTACGGGTGCCTGCTGCAATGGCGGCACGACAAACTGTCTGAATCGGTGATTTTCTGGCGAGCAAGATTCCGGGGGTATTGGTTTCTGTCCGCAAAATACCGTTTTTTTAGCGGACAAGCACCATCCGCACCGATGCGCTGCCCACCGTGTGTCCCTGACCGCCTACCGCCCGGATACGGCCGATATACACGCCGCTGGCCAGCCCGGTTGCGTCAAACCGCAGCACATGCGAGCCGGCCTGACGATGACCGGCATCCGTCCGGCGCACAAGCCGTCCATCCACCCCGTACACCTCCAGAACCACACGCGCATCCTCGGGGAGCTGATAGGGAATCGCGGTCTGGTTGTTGAACGGGTTCGGGTAGTTCTGCTCCACCCGGAACGTCAGCGGGACGTCGGGCCGGTCGTCCAGGCCGCCGTCCGCATCCACCGAAACATCACGGAATTCGGCCACCAGGTGGATGTCGGACCGGGAATGCACGTAGGTGAGCTCCTCGTCGGTCGAATAGACCAGCGTGTCGGCGCCGTCGACCGTGAGCCAGCGCCGGAACACGTAGCCGGGCTCGGGTTTGGGGGTGAGGATGGATTCGGAGGTGATAAGGTAGCGGCCGGTCCAGGGCCAGGGGTCCGCATCCACCCCCTCGGTGTCCGGGTGGATGTCGATGGAGTTGATCTGCACGTGGCCGTGGGCGGGATTGGAGACGTCGATGGTGATTTCCCGCAATCCGCGTCCGGCATGCAGCGCGAGGTGGTCCCACTGGTGCTGGTGGCGCTGCTCGACGTAACGCCGCATGACGCCGACCTCAAGCTCCCACTCTTCGAAGGTGATAAACGGGCGCCAGTAGAAATCCCAGTTATCCGGCTCGGTTTCGTTCCAGCGAACGATGTGCTCCTCGATTTCCGGGGCGTAAATGGCCTGCATGGAATCGAGGATGGCCGTCATGCGCTCAGGGCGGAAGGTGGTGTTGAGCAGGTCGGCGAACCGGGTGAAGAAGTCCCGGCGGTAGGTGTCGTTGCGCATGAGCCGGTGGTAGAAGCGGGCGGCCCAGTCGCGATCGGTGCCCGGGTACCCGTCCAGGTGCTGGAACATGTTCTGCAGGTAGGATTTGCGATCGTAGTGGCCGGGACGGTTCCAGTCGTTCGGACGGTACGGCGCCCATCCGCCCGGACCCGGCTGCCATCCGAACGAAAAATCCATGTCGAACATCATCCAGCGCCAGCGGCCGTCCTGCTCGGGGATAGTGGCGTCGGGATTGAAAGCGGTGCGGTGCCGGAAATAGTCGACGTTGTTGTGCGGCCAGTCGGTGTTGCGGGAGTAGATGTTGGCGATGTAGTAGTCCATGAAGTTGCCGGTGTCCATCATGGTCTGGATGTGCGCGAAATGGGCGTCGTTGGCCGGATCGTTGGCGTTGATGTAGCTGCGCAGCGCGTCGTAGTGTTCGCGCTCGCCGTCCTTGAGGGATGCATTAAGGGTCATCAGATCCGCCTGCTCGCGGTCGATGCCGTAATGGGTCTCGATAAAGTGGATGTCGTAGCGCTCGCGGATGTTGTAGATGCCCCAGTATTCCCCGTTGAGGAACACGATGACCGCGCGCGTGGCCATGGTCGGAAACCGCAGGTGCTTCATGGTCTCCTGGATGTAGGCGTCGCGGAACAGGGTCATGACCACGTCCTGGCCCGACTGCCGCAGGATGAGCCGGTTGAAATCGTCCAGATCCATCTCCGGGAAGAACCGGTGTCGGAAGCGGCTGGTGCCGTAGTCGCTGCGCGAGTAGAGGCGGAAGCTTTTCTGCGGGAAGGCGCGCGATGCCCCGCCGTGCAGGCGCAGGCCGATATCCTGCGAGACGGCCATGCTGCCGTCGGACTCGTACATCTCCATGTGGACCGGCCGCTCCCAGTCGTGCCCTCGCCGGTTGTAGTTGGCCGCCGCGCCGAGGGCGTTGCTTTGGCCGCCATCATCCCAGACCTTTCCCAGAGCGTAAATGCCGCGTTCGTAGCCGAAGATGCTGTCGCGGTGGGCCGTTAGCGAAATCACCGGCAGCGTGAAGCGCTGGTCGCCTTCGGGATGGACAAAGAAGGTGCGCGTTGCCACATCGCTTCGCTCGCCGCGGGCAAAAGCGGCGGCACGCACCACCGTACCCTTGAACACATCGTCGGCCGGAGGTGCGGCGTTGGCGTAGTTGTGGGAGATTTCCAGGATGGTGGAAAGGTCGTTGGGCTCGGAAGTGCGGTCGTCGATGCGGATCGGGCCGTTGTACAGGGTGGATTGGGCCGTCGGCTCGGAACCGTCAAGCGTGAAGCGGATCTCGGCATCGTCGCGCCCGACCGAAAGCTCCAGGTCGACCGGGCCGCTGTGAAATCCGCCCAGGACCGAAAAAGACACGCCTTGGGGAAACGGGGAGGGGCTGCCTTCGCTGTTGGACCGTCCGGGCGAGGGCTCGCGGAAAATGACCAGGCTGTCGGCGCCGTCGGGAAAGCGTCCCAGCGATTTGTCGGACGGGATTTCGGTGGGCGGGATCGCATCCACCCGAAAACCGGTCTGGAAATCGGTGAGCAGAATCTCCTCACCGGCCTGCGCAATGCTGAAATTGGTGTGAAGCGGCTCGCCGGGCGTGTTGCGGTCCTTGCCGGAAGCCCAAACGAGAAGGAATCCACCGGGTTCGAGAATTGTGCCGCCGGGGAAGATCCACCGGAATGGCCGTTCAGGGTCATCCGAGAGCCCGAAATAGCTGATGTCTGCGGAATCCGGACCGGCATTGAACAGTTCGATCCAATCCTCGAAGTCGCCGTCCTCGTCGGCAAGGGTGGTCTGGTTGGATGACTGGATCTCGTTGATCACCACCTGGGAAATCCCGGTGACAGGAAGGAAGAACAGGAGGAAAAGGAAGATCAGCAACGATGCGAACGGCCGGGTTCGGGACCCGAAGAAACGAAATGCAGAAAAAATCATGGAGGAAAAATGCTCATATTCAAAATTGGCCAGGGCAGACGCAGGGAATATGCCGGCCTGAATCAAAAACGTAATCGCGGGTAAAATATTCGGGTGAAGGCGATTAATATAAATTGCCCTGCCGTACCGGATTTCTGTATGTATGCCCTGTAATTATGGAGTGGGTAATATAGAGAAAGTTTTTCTTATTTGAGGAGCAGCATCTTGCCGGTGGCGCGGTGCGGACCGGCCTGCAGCTTGTACAGGTACACTCCGCTGGCCAGACCAGGCAAAACGGAACTGTCAAAAGCAACCCGGTGGTGTCCCTCACTGCGGTATTCATCCAGAAGCTGAACCACGTGCCGTCCCGTTATGTCAAAGACATCCACCCGGACCTTTGCCGGTTCAGGCAGTGCAAAGCGGATAGTGGTTGACGGATTGAACGGATTGGGGTAGTTGGGATACAGAACGAAGACGGCAGGGGTATCCTCGTCCGGGACCGCCGTCTCTGTGCCCCGGAATTCTGCGATCAGGTGGATGGGTTCTGCGCCTGTGATATCAATCACGGGCTCGGTGCTGAAGGTGAATGTCTTATCCGCTAAGCCATCCGGCACCTCCCTCCATCGCACAAATACAAATCCCGGTTCCGGCTCGGCGGACAGCCTCACGGGAATGCCGGAGAAGTAATGACCGTTCCAGGGCCAGGGGCTGTCTTCGATGCCCTCTGTGGACGGATCGATGGTTATGCTGTTGACGGTGATCGTGCCAAAACCGTGTCCAGCCATGTCATCAGCAGGCAGGTCGGTTTCCGTTCCGGCAGCTGCACGCTGGTCCGATGCCGTTGCCTTTCCCTTTCCCTTTCCCGTTCCCTTTCCTGATGCCGTTCCCGATGCCGTTCCCGATGCCGATGCCGTTGCCGTTCCCGCATGGGTACCGGCGCCCGCCGGGTATCCCTGTACTGGCGCCGCGACATCCAGCATGAGCCGGAATGTGTCCTGCTCATCAAAACCGGCCAGCTGATCCCACATGTAGCCCGGACGGCGTTCGGCAAACCGGCGTATCACATCGACTTTGTCCACCCACTCCTCGTAATCACGCGGATATCGCCAGTTCCCCGCGTCACCGCGCCTGTTGATGTGTTCGAGGATCTCGGGAGCGTAGATGGCCTTGAGCGAGTCGAGCAGCGAAGTCATGCGCTCCGGCAGGAATGTAGTGTTGAGCATGTCCGCGAACCGGTTGAAAAACGCATCGCGAAAGCCGCGGTTCTCCAGAAGCCCGTTTAACAGCGTGTTGGACCAGGGCTGCCGTCCAAAACCGGTGACACGGCTCATGGTTGCATTCTGGGGCGCCGAAAGCCATCCAAAACCGAAATCGGTATCCACAAGTACCCAGCGCCAACGTCCGTCATGCTCCGGAATGGCCGCATCGGGACGGTATTCGCCGTGGTTTTTTCGCCAGAAATCGATGTTGTTGTGCGGCCAGTCCGTGTTGTCGGCAAAGATGTTGGCGATGTAGTAGTCGATAAAATTTTCAATGTCCATCTGCCGGGCGACCTGCGCGTACAGCGCATCGTCACTGAGATCTTCTTCGCGGATGAAGTCGCGCATTGCGATGAAATCAGCGCCGCTTCCGTGTTTTGGATGCTCTGCGGAATTGGTGAGCAGGTCGAGCTCCTCTTCCCAGACATCGTAGTGCGTCTCGAAATAGAACCGGTCGTAGCGCTGACGGATATTGTAAATCCCCCAGTATTCCCCGTTCAGAAAGGTGACCACCGGGCGGAAATGCTGGATATCGAAATTCATGTGCCGCACACTTTCCTGAGTGTAGACATCGCGGAACATGGTGGCCGTCTGATCCTGTCCCGATCCGCGCAGGATCAGTCGGTTGAAGTTGTCGAGTTCCAGGTCCTCAAAGAAGCGGTAACGGAAGCGGCTCTCGCCGTAATCGCTGCGGGAGTAGAGCCGGAGGCTTTTGTGGGGAAATGCGCGCGACCATCCGCCATGGATCCGCACCCCGATGTCCTGGCTCACGGACCTGGTGCCGTCGGTCTCGTAGAGCGCAAAATGGGCCGGACGCTCCCACTCTTCACCCCGCCGGTTGTAGTTGGCCGGGGCACCGCCGTTGAAATTGGTTCCGCCCGCATCCAGCCACTCCTCATGGACCCTGCCCAGCACATAGATGCCGGTATCATGGTCGAAAAAGTGTTCCCGGTCGGTGTTGACGGTCACCACAGGAAAGGTGTACCGGGCGTGGCCGTCCGGGTGGATGAAGTAGGTCTCGGTCATCACGGGTCCGGGCAGGTCGCCGTCGCGGAACGCCCGCGCGCGGACCACTGTGCCCTTGAAAACCGTTTCGAAGGGCGTGCCGGCCGGGGCATACCGGTGTGTGATCTCCGGGATTTCGGAGAGATCGTTCGGCTCGGTGGAACGGTCGGTGATGGGAATGGGCCCGGTGTAGCGTTCTGATTCTTCGTCGGGCGTTGAACCGTCCAGCGTATACCGGATCTCGACGCCGGAACCGGGACTGGCAAGTGACAACGTAAAGGGTTCGGGGTGGAAACCGCCCTGGTGTGACGGTTCGGGCATCGGGAGGATGACGCCATACCCTGGCGAGGACGCATTGGGCTTGCCGGGTGTGGGCCGGTCGAAATAGGTCCAAATGTCGGCACCGTCGGTCTGCCTGCCGTAGGATACATCCGAGGGAAGCGGCACGGGAGGCACCTGGTCGATGCGGTTCTCGCCCGCGGGAAGGGTAGGGTGCGTGAGCAGTAACGGTTCGCCGTCGGAGGCGATGCTGAAACCGGCATGGAGCGGGGCCTGTGGATCGCGGCGGTCCTTGCCCGATGCCCAGACCAGCAGATGGCCGTTCGGCGGGATGTACGTGCCGGGCGGCAGCACCCAGCGGAATGGACGGTCAGCGTCGTCGGAAAGTCCGACATGGTCAAGGCGCGCCGTGTCGGTGTTGCTGGTGTTGTATAATTCGATCCAGTCCTCGTAGTCCCCGTCCTCATCCGCAATGGTTGCATTGTTGGATGATTGGAACTCGTTGATGACGACCAGAAAGGCAGTATCAGGATCGGCACCCGATGCTGCATCGGGATCCGTGTCCGAGGCAGTTTCGGAATCCGCGCCCGAGGCAGTGGCAGTGTCCGTGGCATGAGCATCCGCAACGGCATTTGCGTGGGCAACGGGTAATGCAAGGCTGCAAATAGCCAGAACGGTGAAAAACGACAGTTTTATTTCCGCCAGCAGTCGTGCCATCGGTTTCAGGACGGTTTGTGCCGCTTCTGCAGCTCCTCGACCAGATCCTGCAGTTTCATGTTCTCTCCGGTGAGCAGCATCATCAGGTGGAACAGCAGATCGGAGGCCTCGTAGGTGAGCTCCTCACGTGAATTTTTCGCAGCAATCACCGTCTCCACCGCTTCCTCGCCCACTTTCTGGGCAAGCTTATCGCGTCCGGCCCGGAACATCTTGCTGGTGTAGGAACCCTCCGGCAACGTTTCCTTCCGCTCGTAGAGCAACTCCTGAAGGTCGTTAAGGAACGAAATCCCATCGCCCGACTCGAAAGGGTGTTCGTGGAAGCAGGATGTCTCGCCGGTGTGACAAGTGGGTCCGGCCGGATCCGCTTCGATAAGCAGCGCATCGTCATCGCAATCTTTCTGGATGCGGACCACCTTCAGCACATTGCCCGACGACTCCCCCTTCATCCACAACCGCTGCTTCGACCGGCTGAAAAACGTGACTTTTCCGCTGTCAACGGTGGCCTGTACAGCTTCCCGGTTCATATAACCCAGCATCAGCACCTGTTTGGTGCGTGCATCCTGGATTACGGCCGGCACCAGGCCATCAGCCGGATTGTATGCAATGTCATCTGCAGAGAGCATAAAAAATGGTTGGATTTGTTATCGGATCAGTGTTGTGGGAATAGGATCAGTGTAAAGGGGATGCCTGCCGCAAGGGACAAAGCTCGGCAAAACGGCAAGATACCACTTTGGGAGGACTAATTCGGCCTGAGTCATTTCGGTGGACAAATTTGATCGGACTAATTC
>RECX01000168.1 GCA_007693825.1 Balneolaceae bacterium | reverse complement strand
CCGCCAGCGTGTGGAGACCGTCGGACGCGTACTGCCCGGTATCGAAGCCAAAATCGTGGATCCGTCCACAGGAGAAAAACTGGGTCACGGCCAAACCGGCGAATTCTGCGCCCGGGGCTACAACATCATGAAAGGATACTACAAGATGCCCGAGGCCACAGAAGAGGCCATAGATGACGATGGATGGCTGCATACGGGCGATCTGGCCACAGTGGATGGGGACGGTTACTATAAAATCGTCGGACGCATCAAGGACATGATCATCCGGGGAGGCGAGAACATCTATCCAAAAGAGATTGAGGAGTTCCTCTATACGCATCCGCATGTACTGGACGTGCAGGTGGTGGGACTGCCCAGTAAAGAGTATGGGGAGGAGATCGCCGCCTTCATCATCCTGCGGGAAGGTAAAAAGCTGACCGAAGAGGAGCTGCAGGAATTCGTCAAGGCCAACATGGCCCGCCACAAAGTGCCCAAATACGTGCGCTTTGTATCATCGTATCCAACTACGGCCAGCGGCAAGATTCAGAAGTACAAACTCCGTGAACAGGGCATAGAGGCCTACAACCTGCACGAGGATGCCGGAATCGAAACAGCATAGCCACCGAAGCTGCAACTGCGGGTGGAGCTGCAGCTTCAGTTTCAGTTTCGATTAAAGCCAGAACGATAGCAGCGGTGCCTGTAAAAGAAGACCATAATCTGCTTTCATCATCGAACAGCAAAACGCGGCAGTAGTTAGCTGAACTCAGAAGAACGCATCCGCGACCCTACTTTTTCTGCAAGAGATAATACACAATAGCCGTTAGTATGCTGAAAATGAGTGCGAAGATGGTCCACACGACCTTTTTTCCGGCACTCATGGTCTTTTGAACAGCCCATACATCATAAATGACCCATATGGCACAGATCAGTGCAATAATCCCAAGGATGGCTTCCATAATCTGGTATTTAGGTTAATGTTTGGAATACCTGCAAACCATACTTTTGATATACCAAAAAATCTGATCTGAAAAAATACGTAATTTCAGCTGAACTTTTCACAACACCATGTTATTGATCTAACCCGGAACAATTTATGTCCTTTATAGCCAGGGTATCCGAAACAACGGAAGGAAGTGGTGTCGTTTTTCCCGCAAAAAGCGTTGATGAATTCGACATCAAACAAGGGGAAACCGTCTATCTCGAATTTTCAGAAAAAAAATACGTCCTTGCGCCCGTCAGCAATATCGAAAGCGGGCTCGGGGCCCTGATTCCCGAAGACCTGGTGGACGAACTCCAGTTGCAGCCGTCCATGAAGCTCCATGTGCAAAGAAAAGACGATGGCATCAGCATGCGTGTCCTTACCAAAAGTTTCAGCGACTGGATGCAATGCAAAACCTGCTCCGGAACATTTCGCGAAGGAAGATAAGCGCACTGTTGGAATACGGCTATTCGCAAACAAAAGAGGCTGCCTGAAAAGAAGCCATCTAAAGAAAAAAGCCCTGCAAATCAATGACTTGCAGGGCGTGGGGTACCAGAGGTGGGACTCGAACCCACACGGCCGGGGCCACACGAGTTTGAGTCGTGCGCGTCTACCAGTTCCGCCACTCTGGCATAAACCTGAAATTACAAATTCCGCTGCCCAAACAAAATACACATTTTCTGCTGGCCTCAATATTACCCGGAAACCTATCGTTTACAATAGGTGTTATTGAGTCGGTACCGGTATTTGACCAGAGGATTCACAACACGTACCAAAGTACAAGAAATCAAACAATTTACCCTGTTTGTCACTATCTTGTATGTTTGACTTCTATATATATTCAACTCACGATACGTGCCAGAAAAAAACAATAAAAGCGAGAAAAAAAGCAGCCCGCAGGGACAACACCCGCCGCAACAGGCTCCGGGTCCATCAAGGATCATGGTGTTTTATTTCCTGATTGCCGCCATACTCGGGGTCTGGATACTGTACTCCTACTACGGCGCACAATTGTCTCCTGACCAGATTCATTACAGCACATTCCGGACAGAGCTGAAGGATAACAACGTCAAGGAAGTGGTTGTCCAGGGAGAACGTATTGAGGGCGAACTGAAATCAGCATCCAAGCGCCGTACGGCAGAAGGGGACTCCGTCTCCTTCACAGAGTTCGTCACCTATCTGCCCTCTTTCGGTGATGATGAACTTATGGCCCTGCTGGAAGGAAGCAATGCGAACGTAACGACCATACCCGAGCGGGACAGCACCTGGATCTATTTCCTGTTCATGACACTTCCGTTTTTGCTCATCCTTATCATTGCTATCGCCTGGTATCGACGGATGAACACCCAGGGCCAGGGTATGTTCTCGATCGGAAAAAGCCAGGCCAAACTGCACCGGCCCGGAGAAGGAAAACGAACCACATTTGATGATGTCGCCGGGGCTGACGAGGCCAAACGCGAGCTGCAGGAAATCGTATCCTACCTGAAAGAACCCTCCAAATTTGAAAAACTCGGAGTCAAAGTCCCCAAAGGTATACTCCTCTACGGTGCCCCGGGTACCGGAAAAACCCTGATGGCACGTGCCGTTGCCGGTGAAGCCGGTGTGCCGTTCTACAGCATCACCGGATCCGACTTCATGGAAATGCTCGTCGGTGTCGGTGCAAAACGCGTCCGCGAAATGTTCAAGAACGCCAAAGAAGCCGCTCCCGCCATCATCTTTATCGATGAGCTGGACTCTATCGGCCGGCGTCGCGGAGCCGGACTCGGAGGCGGACACGATGAGCGGGAGCAGACCCTGAACCAGCTGCTCTCTGAGATGGATGGTTTTGAAGCCAATGAAAGCGTTATCGTAATGGCAGCCACCAACCGTCCCGATATCCTCGACAAGGCACTGCTGCGCCCGGGCCGCTTTAATCGAAGGGTGGAAGTCGGCCTTCCCTCGCAGGATGACCGCGTCAAGATCCTGCAGGTCCACGCCCGCAACAAACCCCTGGCCGACGATGTCGACTTTGAAAGCGTCTCGCGGGGAACTCCCGGTTTCAGTGGCGCCGACCTGGAAAACCTGCTGAACGAAGCCGCCATGTTCACCGCCCGCCATGACCGTGATAAAATCACTCAGCGGGATATCGATATGGCCCGCGACAAGATCATCATGGGCCTGGAACGCCGCGGTGTCATCCTCGACGATGAAGAACGGCGCCTGCTTGCGTATCATGAGGCCGGACACGCCATTGTTGCCGCAGCTCTTGACAACACGGACCCTGTCCACAAAGTCACCATCATCCCGCGCGGACAAGCCATGGGGGTCACGCAGCAGCTCCCGGAACGAGACCAGTATCTGTACCGCAAGGAACACCTGCTCGACCGTCTGGCTGTGATCATGGGTGGAAGGGCCGCCGAGCGCTTAATTTTCAACACGGCCACAAGCGGTGCCGAAAATGACCTCAAACAGGTCACCAAACTTGCCCGAAAGATGGTCCTGGACTGGGGAATGAGCGAGACCTTCCGCTACACCGCTCTGGGCGGACAGCGTGATGAAGTATTCCTGGGAGAACAAATGGCCTCACAGCGGGAATACAGTGATGAGACGGCACGGGAAGCCGACCGCGCTGTGGATGAAATCCTTGAGGAAGCATACGGCAGGGCAGAGGAGGTGCTGAAGAAACACCGGAAAGCGTTCGACCGGCTTGCGGAACTGCTGCTTGAAAAAGAGGAGGTAATGGGGAACGAGATCCTGGAACTGGTAGGCAAAAAGCCGCGTCAACCGAAAAAGACGACCGAGGCCGGCAGCATTGGCGGACAAAACGGATCGCGTAACAACCAGAAAAAAGCCGATCAGGAAGATTCCGCGTCCGGGAAAAAGGGCAGCGACGGAAAAGAACCGGATAAAAAAACCGGCAAAGACTCCAAAAAGTCGACTGAAAAATCCTCTGACGATCCCTCAGCTGATGCAACGGACGGCCGTGAACGCAAGGATGGCAGGAAATCGTCCGGCGTCAGAGTGAAGTCGTCCGATGGCAGAAAAGCTTCCGGCACCAAAAAGAAATCGTCCGATGGCAGAAAAGCTTCCGGCAAGGATTCCGGTAAGGATACAACGGAAGAGGAAGAATCCGTCGAAAAGGAGTCAACGGATAAAAAGTAATCCGGTCCGGACTCACATCAACGGACGGCGATTTCTGACAACCTGAAATCCTCATGACAGCCTGAAATTCTCATGACAGCCTGGAGTACTCCTGACGGTCTGAAATTCTCATGGCAGCCTGGAATCCTCATGACAACCTGGTATACTCCTGACGGTATGAACTCCTCGCATCTGACGAATAACTCATCTACCAGCGGGTTATCAGCCACACAATCAGCAGAATCACGAAAATCCAGGCCATGACCATGCGCCCTTTGTGCTCTGGCGGAAATTCATAACCGCAATAGGGACATACTTCTTCCTCCGTGGATGATTCCAGGGCACAGGATGGACACTCGCGTGTGGTTTCTTTGGATCCGAACATGCACAAAAGTACGCATCACACGGCAAACCTGGTACCTGTTTTTTCCAGTTCGTACATGTTCAGAATGCGCGCAACAACAGCTTCCGTCTGATCAGGATAATCGATTTTTACGGTTTCTGCCCGTTCCATCCAATTACTGATCACATCCATAAACCGCCGGTCAACAGCCGTTTGCACTGTTACGCCCATCTGTTTTAATGCCGCTGCGTTGCACTGCTGCTCGTACTGCCATGCCATGGGAATGGCCATAATCGGCTTTCCCAGGTGAAGGGCTTCCGACGGCGTTTCAAAACCGGCCCCGCAAACAAGCCAGCTGCAGGTTGCCAGACTTTTTATATACGCAGAAAAATCTACGGGATGCACCTGTACATGTCCACGCCGATACGGACGCTCAGCCGTTTTGGAGAAAATATGCCAGTCGATATGGGTTATCTGATCAAATATTGGAACCAGCCGCTTGTCATCATAGGAGGGAAGATAGACAGCCGCATGTCTGCGAGTCAGCGGAGCCGGTTTCCAGGCCGATCCGGAACCGTTCCCGTTCCCTTTCACAGCCGACTCCAGACAGGCACCCGGCGTCTTTGCCAGCAGACACTGTTGCGAATCGGAAGGCACAAGCTGCTCTTTTTCAAGCTGCCGGATCTCGCTGCCAATGACAGGCGTAAAGATATTCCTGTCATATCGCTGATAGTGAAATCCAATGTAATGGCTGCAAGGTGCGTAATGCCGGAATATATATTCTCCAATGATGCTCTTATGAGACGGACGCGGACTGCGGTTGGACAAAAATGCCGCCTGATGGCTCAGGCCGATGCACATTTTGCCGGCCCGCATGGCCGCTCTTGCAGATACCGGTTCAAAATCGCTGATGACAAGATCATAGTCGCGGACAGGCAGCGAAGCAATGTCACGAATCAACTGCACCGGCCTCAGCTTTCTGGCACTGTCAATAAAATCGATGCCGCCTTTTTTCCCGAACGTGTAACCTAGTCCGTGCACCCGGTATCTTACCGGACTGCCCAGGGATACCTCTGAGGAAGTACCGCTAAGGAGCACATCCACCTCTGCAAATTTCTTCAGCATCGGTATAAACGTCCGCGCCCGGCTGATATGCCCGTTTCCCGTACCCTGTATGCCATAGAGTATTTTCATTTCACCGTCGCAACTCTTGCTCTTTTTGCTCTTCTTTCTCTTCCATTATCTCATGGATGATACCGGCATGCTTCAGCAACAATTCAAAATCGCGAAATCCATTTTTGGGATTAGAATGATCTTCTGTATCAGATTGACGCATTTTGGATGTCCCGTTAACATTTTGCGCTAAACTATCGATATTCGCTTCCTTTTCGGCATCATCAGCAATGTGACGGTAAAGAGTCCAGCACTTTCCGGAGTACTCGAGCGCCGTCAGGTTTTCCACCCAGTCACCTGAGTTCAGGTACATTACCGACCCGCGCTCATTCCGGAATTCCTCAATGTTGGGACGGTGGATATGACCGCAAATAACATAGGAGTACCCGTTTTCGATGGCCAGGTCCGTCGCTGTCTGCTCAAAGTTGCTGATGTATTTGACCGCTGTCTTGACGCTGTTCTTGATTCGGCGCGAAATCGAAATACGCCCTTGTCCAGCCCGCATGGAAACATAATTGATCAGCTTATTGAGCCGGATGAGCAAGTTGTATCCCTTTCCGCCAAGCTTGGCGACCCATTTTGAATACTTCATCGTTACATCAAAAACATCGCCGTGGAAAATCCAGGCTTTTTTACCGTCGATTTCCAGCACCAGCTTGTCGACCAGATGAAAGTTTCCAAGCCGGAAAGGCGAATACTTGCGCAGCATTTCGTCGTGATTGCCGGTGAGATAATAAATCCTGGTACCGTGAGTGAGCATGCCCATCAGGCACTTGAGCACCTTCATGTGTGAATCCGGCCAATAGGATTTCCGGAATTGCCAGATATCCACCAGATCACCGTTGAGAATGAGCACACCGGGTTGCATGCTTTTCAGGTAAGCGATCAGCTCGTTTGCGTGGCATCCATAGGATCCAAGATGCACATCAGATATGACAACCAGGTCAGGTTTTCTTATTTCCATCTAAAAGTTTTCTTCTTAAGTAACAAAACCTGTATTAGCAGAATGTTACCGGGATGTTATCGGATCATTGCGATATGAGCCGCTGATTATTTGCGGATCCGGGCTCTTTTCCACTGATTTCCTTATCTTTGCAGGATGGAATCACTCGTCTTTATCGACAATGCAGACCGGACCGACCCCGCGTTCAACCTGGCTCTGGAGGAGTTCGTCCTGCGCCACATGGATCCGGACCGTGACTATCTGCTGCTCTACCGGAACGAGCCATCCGTGATCGTGGGACGCAACCAGAACGTGCTGGAAGAAGTCCACGATTCCTACATCCGGGAAAAGGGCATCCCGATCCTGCGCCGGCTCTCGGGCGGCGGCACGGTCTACCATGACCCGCAAAACCTCAATTTCAGTTTCGTCACACGCTACGAATCTTCCCGCCTCCACAATTTCCGTTTTTTCAATGCTCCCGTGGTCCGTGTCCTGCGGACCCTTGGCGTGCCGGCCGAAATGAATGACCGCAATGACATTCTTGCCGGCGGACGTAAAATCTCCGGCAGCGCCCAGTTTTCGTCAAAAGGCCGGATGTACAGCCACGGAACCCTGCTGTTCAACTCCGAACTGGAGGAACTC
>RECX01000238.1 GCA_007693825.1 Balneolaceae bacterium | reverse complement strand
GCACCCGCGTGACCGCCTTTTCGCGGATCCCCTTTTTGATGTTGCGGAACATTTTCTCGAACAGGAGGGGGACACCGAGAAGGATTGTCGCCTTGCTGCGCTGCAGGTCATCCGGAATGGTTTTCAGTGACCGGGAATAGTAGATCGAGCAACCCTTGTAGAGCGGACAAAGGAAGCCGCAGGTGCATTCGTACGTGTGATGGATCGGCAGCACGGACAGGAAACGGTCCTCCGGGTAGAGCCGGATCATCTGTACCATGCCCATCAGGTTGGCGACGATGTTCTTTTGTGACAGCATCACCCCCTTGGCACGCCCCAGCGACCCCGAGGTGAACACGATGATGCCCATCTCCTCCGGATCAATTTCCGGCATCGGACGGATTTTGGATGCGTCCACCCCATCCATCAGTTCCGTCATCGAATGGAAGTCGCCTTCCCGTTTTTCCAGGTCCATGTGGATGTAGTGCTTAACCTTTTTGAGGGAGTTGTGTGCGGTCTCGAAGTGCGGGCTGATGGCTCCCGAAAAGATGATCGCATTGGCATCGGACTCATGGATGACATTGAGGACCTCCGTCTTGCTGAGATTGCGGTCCACCGGGATAACAATGTGGTTGTAGCAGACGGCCGTGAGGTAGGCAATGCACCATTGCACGCGGTTTTCACCGATCACGGCGATGTGCGAGCGCTCCTTGAGTCCGAGCTTGTGCAGGGCGCTTCCGAAAATCCGGACTTTTTCGAAGAGCTGTCCGTAGGTGACTTCGGGGATCGGGGTTTTGTTGATGTCGGTGAGCGCCAGCCGTTTTCCAAACTGTTCCGCCGATTGATGCAGCATGTCCTGCACCGAGACAATCGGCCTTGTCTCGAAATAAGGGATCCGGGTACTCATAAATAACTGCGCTTGAGGAGGAAAATAATAGTTTGCGGCGGTTACCTGTTCCGCCAGGTGCAATCTAATGCTTCGCCTGCTATTTATAAAGCGCAATCATTTGGAGCCGCCAGTCCTGACATCTAATTTCATGTGCATGGCAAGGCCGTTCCTCATAAGGAGGGCTGCCTTGCCGCATCACAGATTTGTTTGACGGCAGAATGGTTGCGTTGGCGGACATTCTACAGGGTCACTGACAGGCCGAACATGAACATCCTGGGCAGACCGACACGGATACCCTGGGGTCGTCGCGAAGCGATGTAGCGCTCATCGGTGAGGTTTTTGACCGAAAGGGAGAGCGACGCATCGAAGGCAACCGGCAGCCGGTAACGCATGCCGGCATCCACGACGGTGTAACTGTCCAGCATTCCGTCGCGGCCGTTTCCGGTGGATTCGGTACGGTTGAGCACATCGCCGAACTGCTCGCCGGTGTACGTTGCTTTGAGAAAGCCGGAAAATCCCGAGGTATGGGAAGCCGACAGCCGTGTGAAACCGGACCATTCCGGCGCATAGGGCAGGTCGTTACCTTTGATATTCACAATCTCTCCGCCCGAAGTAACAAACCGGTCCTCGCTGAAGCTGGCCTGGTTCCAGGTGCCACCCAGTTCCAGCCGGGCCGATAGCGGCCGTCCGGCAAAATCCGGATCCAACCGGAAAAGAAACTCAACTCCATGGTGACGTGTTGCCCCTCCATTGGTAAGGCCGACGGCATTGGGCATTCCCTGTCCGCCAGAGGATTCGGAAACCGGGATGATCTGGTTTTCGAAGCTCATGTAATAGCCCGTGATTTCGGAGGTGAAAAAGGGGAGCGGACGCAGGCGGAACCCGGCTTCGTAACTCCAGCTCCACTCGGCGTCCAGCTCTTCGCTGCTGCCGGTGGCGGTAAGGGCGTCCTTGACCCTGGGCGGACTGAAACCGCGGTGCACTCCGGTGAAAATCGCCGATTCCGGGCCCATCTGGAAGTTGAATCCCAGTCCGGGTATGAAGGCCAGCACTTCGTCATTCGATGACCGCTGCACGTCCTCGAAGTTCACCCGGAGGATGTCGCGCTCATAGCGGAAGTATTCCACGCGCAGGCCCGGCGTTGCCGTGAGCTGCGGGGTGGCATAGAACCGGTTCTGGACGAAAGCACTGGTGGCGTAGCCGGTACGGATTTCATCGTCACGGATATTCCCGGTGGCGGGACTGTCAATGATGCCGTTGACCCGCTGCTCGAAGGCACGCTCGTAGAGGTAGCGGAAGCCGGCATCCAGCTCGTTTCTGTGTTCGCCCAGGTGGTAGCGGGCGCTGATGCGCGGTTCGAAACCGACCACTTCAAACTCCCGGTTGCGGTTGCCGGTGCCCTCCCGGAACCAGATGGCGCCGAACGGTTCGTCGGGGTTGCCGGCTACGCGGCGGTATTCGCGTCCCGCTGCGGGCTGGTTGTCGAAGTCCTGCCGCGACCAGTTGCGGCGTGTGGTGTAGGCGTAGGCCGTGGTGCGCAGATGCACGTGGTCGCTGAAGAAATAGTCGTGCGAGATGCTTGCCGAATAGCGCCGGACATCAAGCTCGTCGTCCGGGGCCAGCTGTTTGAAGTCATACAGCCCGCTTTCGAACATGGGCTGGGTCAAACCGACGTAGGTGGCGTTGGAAAGCTCGTCGTAGATGCTCATTTTTACCCCGAGCACCGAACGCTGGCCCATCACCAGCTTCCACCGGGCGTTCAGGTCATTGAGATGGAAGTTCAGGGGACCGATATTGTCGGCCCGGCGGTGCAGGTAGGTGACCTGGAAGCCGGAGTTGCCAACGGTGTTGCCGTATCCGATGCGGGAGGTCAGGTAGCCGTTCTCCCCTCCGGTGACATGCGCGTCCAGGGTAGGCTCTGCGGGCGGGTCCGCCGTCAGGAAGTTGATCACCCCGCCGATGGTCCGGGGGCCGTACATGATCGATCCGCTGCCCTTGATCACCTCTACACCGGACATGCGGGAAATGGAGGGGGAGTAGTACATTTCGGGTTCGCCGTAGGGTGCCAGCGCCACCGGGATACCGTCCTCAAGCATCAGTACATTGCGGCTCATGTCGGGATCCAGTCCGCGGATGCCGATGTTGGTCCGCAGTCCGATGGGATCGTGATTGATGGCGTTGATGCCCGGGATTTCGCGGAAGATCTCTGTGGCACTGACCGGATTGGTCTCCTCGAGTCGCTCGGCGGTAACGACCGCCGCCGATCCGGGAACCCTGGCAAGCCGGCCCGGAGCCCGGCCGACGATTTCGACGGACGGCATCTCATTGCTGGCACGCAGCGTGATGCGAAGTTCCGTCAGCTGTCCATCGGAAATGGCTACAAGTTCGTCCGCCGTCTGGTAGCCGACATGGCTGATCAGTATCCGGTACTCGCCAACGGGAACATTATCCAGTGAAAAGGTGCCATCCCTGCGGGTGATGGTGCCCTTGTTCAGTTCGGGAAGCGCGACATGCGCATAGGCCAGTGTTTTGTTTTCATCGTTGAATACGATCCCGTCAATGGATCCGGCCGGACCCGTTTCCGTTTCGGTAGCGTACAAAAAAGCCAGGGAAATAATAAGATAGGATAGTGCTGACATGACAGATTGTTATTGGGGTTTGTTCTGGATAACTGACATTGCCTGCGCCCCGCTGCCGGATTACCACAACAGGAAGTGAAAGGCAAAAACGAAAATATTATTTGGGTTAGTGCTGTAAATACAATTTTTTATGGCTGTAATTTACACAACGGATGAAAAAGGAGCAATGCCTATTTGTATTTAATCTAAATAAATTTACATGTGATTGGGAGGCCGGGAATTATCCGGTTTGCAGGCAAGACTTGCGGGTACGTTTTATCCGGCAAAACCGTTTTGTGAGTTATGTCACAACCCGTAACTTTCATCCTGGCATGGTTGCCGCCGCAAAAGAGACCATCTGGTGAGCGGAGCTGCAATCTTTGTGCATCAAATACTATCCCGTATTCCGAAATGCCCGTAATGTTCCGTTTTTCATTCGTGATTGTGATGCCGTTGCTGATCGTCCTGACAACAGCGGTACGTCCCGCCGTCTCGCAGACGATGATGCTCCCGGAGCGGATGCCCGGAGATGAGGTGGTTACCAATGTTGTCCCGGCAGCCGCCTATGCTTCGGATATTGGCCTGCTGGGAGCTGTGACCGTAAGCAGGTTCCGCTATCATCCACTGTACGATCCGTTCAAATCCCTGACCGAAGTCCGGTTTCAGGCATCCACCAAGGCATACCTGGAACTGCGCGTCATTCACGAGCACACCGAAACACTGGGAATGCCGGTGCGGTCGCGCTGGACCCTGAGCGCCGAGCGGCATCCGTATGACAGCTACTTCGGTTTCGGGAACAGGTCGGACTATGACAGCGACCTGTGGGACGACGAATACTATTTCTATGATGTCATGCGGTTCGGATTCTCGTGGAACGGGCGCAGGACCCTGTTCCGTCCGGATGCAAGCCGGGCAACCCTGGACCTGACCGGCCATGCCGGCGTCCGTTACGAGCAGCCCGTAGAAAACGGGAAAAACCTGATCAATGAAGAGAGTCCCGTCGGCATCTCCGGGGGATGGACCAACCGTTTCGGGCTGGGCCTCATCTGGGAGAACCGGGACAGCAAAGCTGCGGCCTCACGAGGCAACCGTTTCGAACTGAGCGGTAAATGGGCTCCCCCGTTCCTCTTCAGCGATTATCCGATGGCCCTTGTGGAAGCCGATATCCGCCAGTTTACAACCATCCCGTTTCCGTGGTCCCGACGACCCATACTGGCAATGCGTGTGGCCGGGTCGTACGCTTTCGGTACCATCCCTTACTGGGACATGCCCTATCTGGGCGACCAGCGCACACTCCGGGGATACCCCATTTACCGCTTCCGGGGCGATGCTGCCCTGTTTTACAATGTCGAACTGCGTACCTGGCTGTACGAGTATCCCTACTATGAGTTCAAATTCGGCATTCACGCTTTCCATGACGGCGGACGGGTGTTCACCGACGAGGACCGTTTCAGGGACGTCCTGCGCGACTACCACCGAACCTTTGGCGGCGGTATTGCCATGGCCTTGTTCTCGCCCGATCTGATCCTTCGCTTCGATGCCGGTTTTTCGGACGAGATGATACGTCTCTACATGAACTTCGGGTACATGTTTTAGGGGTGGATGCAAGTCCCGGAGTGGATGCAAGTCCCGGCGCGGATGCTGATCCCGGGTGGATGCAAGTCCCGGCGCGGATGCTGATCCCGGGTGGATACTGATTCCGGGTGGATACTGATCCCGGGTTCTCCCGGGGTACCGCCCGTGGGCAATCACAGATAGACGTACGTGCACCCGTCCCCGCCCTCCTGGACCGGCGCCGTTTCAAAATGAGTTACATCGCTGCGGGAAGCAAGGTGTTCGTGCACCAGCTTGCGCAGGATCCCGTCGCCCTTGCCATGCACGATGGTCAGCTGCCGGATGCCCCGTGCAAGACCCTCATCCACGAAATGCATCACCTCCTGCACCGCATCGGGACCGCGTTTGCCCCGGACATCCAGTGTTCCGCGGAACGGTTTCGCCGTGCTCCGGTCCCGGTCGGATGTCGTGATGCGGAAGCCCGGTGCCGGACGTGTTTCCGGCTTGCGGTCCGAGCGGACCAGGTTGTCGTATCCGGTTTTGATACGCAAGCCATTCACTTCCACGGTGGCCTGTTTTCCGCTGATTTCCACCAGCTCCCCTGTCATGTTGCTGTCGATGAGCCGCACGGCATCGCCGGTTTTCGGCGGCAGGCCCGCCTCCGCATCCGCTGCCGCCGTTCGCTTCCGCTTCTTCTTTCGCTGCTGCTTCTGGCGCACCTGCTGGTCCAGCTGCTCCACCTCCTGACGCTTCTCCCTGAGTTTCTCCTTGTCACGCTCGGATGCCGCCCGGATGGCCTCCTCGATTTTCCGGTTGGCGTCGCGAAGCATTCCGGCCGCCTCCTCCATGGCCTTGCTCCGGATGCTGTCCCGCTCTTCTCGGATGCGCGACAGGCGCTTGTCAAGCTCTTCTTTTAAAGCCTGCCAGTCGCGCTGCTGGCGACGGATCTCGCTTTTCTCACGCTCAAGGCGCTGCGATTCCTGTTCCAGGCTGATGATCAGGGACTCCATCCTGTTCTTGCTGGATCCGACCCACTCACGGGCGCGGCGCGTCAGCTCGGACGGCAAATCCAGGCGGTCCGCTATCTCGAAAGCGTAACTGCTGCCGGGGATCCCTTTCTGAAACCGGTATGTCGGAGAGAGCGACTGCTGGTCAAACTCCATGGAGGCGTTGCTCCAGCCGGGCGTTTCGTGAGCGAAAACCTTGAGTGCGCCATGGTGCGTGGTGACAATGCTGCGCACCCCTTTTTCCGACAGGATCTCCAGGAGTGACTGCACCAGCGCCGTCCCCTCATCCGGATCCGTGCCGCTGCCGGCTTCATCCATCAGGATCCAGCTTCCGGCTACGGCGGAATGCAGCACCTCCTTCATCCAGGTGAGCCTGGAGGAAAACGTGCTAAGGTCCTGGTCAATCGACTGCTCGTCGCCCATATCCACATAGAGTCCGCCGAGCACGGGGAGCCGCGCGCCCTCTTGCGCGGGAAGGGGGATGCCGCACTGGGCCAGTATCACCGCAAGGCCGAACGTCTTCAGGGTGACCGATTTGCCGCCTGCATTCGGACCCGTGATGATGATGCCCTGCTCTTCAGGGGCCATGTCGAGGTCCAGCGGAACCACAAGGCGCTTGCCATCCGCCAGTTTTGAATGCTTGAGGAGCAGCAGTGGGTTGCGGCACTCTTTCAGCACAAGAGATCCGTCGCCGCTGATTTCCGGGATGGTGCCTTCCCAGCGCATCCCGATCCGGGCGCAGGCGTGGATAAGATCCAGCTGGCCGATGCGCGAGGCATTCCGGGTGAGGATCCCGGCCTTTTCACCGACGGCAGCCGTCAGCTCCCTGAGCAGCCGCTCCACCTCCCGGTTCCATGCCGATTCGAGCTCCCTGACCTCGTTGTTTTTCTCGAACACTTCAACCGGCTCCATGTAGACCGTTTGCCCCGTAGCCGACGTATCATGGATAAGGCCCTTTATCTTGCGTTTGTACTCCACCCTGACCGGTATCACCAGGCGTCCGCTGCGCAATGTGGCCTCCTCCTCGCTGGCCATGCCCGCTTCGCGGCTCTGTTTGAGGATGCGCTGCAGGATGGTCCGCGCCGCCTGCCGCTGCGAAACCAGTTTCCGGCTGATGCGCGAAAGTTCCGGACTGGCATTCGGCTGGATCTCGCCCTTTTCGTCCACTACTTTCGTGATCCTGTTTTCCAGTTCCTTGTCCGGGACCAGCTCCCCGGCAATGCGCCAGAGCCGCGGCACCGTCTCCTGATGCCGTGAAAAAAAACTGCGCAGCAACCGCGCCGAAACGGCCCACATGCCAATATGCGCAAGGCTCCTTCCATCCAGCACGAACCGCTCCACCCGTGCTTTCACCAGTGCACCGGAGACATCATGAAGGGTCTGCAGCGGCGGGACCTCCGAAGAGGACAGCAGGCGCATCATCCCGTCTGCCTCATCCAGCCGGCGGACCACCTCATCCCTGTTTCCTGATGGATGCAGCTCCTCCAAAAGCACCTCGCCGGCAGGGGTGAAGAGATATCCGGACAGGACTTCCCTGATTTTTTCAAATTCCAGTTTTGCCAGGGCAAATTCGGGAAGGGCCATAACGTGAGTGAAAACAGAAAAAAGGGTGCGCAAACCGGTTGCGGTTGCATTTCAACATATGCCGCCAAAGATACAAACCATTTAAAACAGATTTTCAAAGCAATCCGCTTACAGGTATATTTTCTGCCAATGATCGTGGTTTTTCTCATATTGCTTATCGCCGGACTGCTCGGGGGTCTGATAGCAGGTCTCTTCGGGCTGGGGGGCGGCATCCTGTTCGTCCCGGTGCTGCTGTTTCTTTTTCAGTCGGCCGGAGTAGAGGATCCGGTGCTGTGGACCGTGGGTACCAGTCTGCTCTGCAATTTTACGGCTTCGCTGAGCAGCAGCTTCAAGCATTTCCAGATGGGGAACAGCTTTATCAGGGAGGGTGTGATGACCGGGCTGTTCGGAGTGGCCGGCACCTTCATCGGCCGGATTGTCGCGACCTCGCCGCACTACAGTGAGCGGGAGTTCGTCATTTTCTTCTCGGTCATCCTCTTCTACTCGGTATACCACTTCCTGCGCAAAAGAAAAACGCAGCAGCAGGAAACTCCCGGCGAAGTGACCGTTATGCGCTGGTACCAGTATGTCCTTATAGGCCTGGCATCAGGTGTCATGGCCCCGCTGGCCGGTGTCGGGGGCGGACTCATTATGGTGCCGGCCATGACCATCCTGCTCTCGTTCGGGTTCCGCAAGGTCGTAAGCATATCCTCCCTGGCCATTGTGATGATCACCCTTTCCGGGTGGATGCAGCTGGCTTTCATGGGGACGCTCACATCCGGTTATTCCGGACTGCATCTCGGGTATGTCGATTTCGGAGTGGCGATCCCTCTTATCATCGGAAGTTTCTACTCGGCCAGGAGAGGTGTGTGGCTTCTGAGCGTGGTCCGGCTGCGAACCCTGGAAATTGCGTTCTCGGTGCTGCTTTTGTTTGTGGCGGCACGCATGCTTTACGGACTTATGTGAACCGGATGGAGATCCTGCCTGCCCGACTCAGGAGGCAGAGTGGCGGGTCACACGCAGGTGTGCTGTAATGTGGCGGGTCACACGCAGGTGTGCTGTAATGTGACGGGTCACACGCAGGTGTGCTGTAATGTGACGGGTCACACGCAGGTGTGCTGTTATGTGACCGTGTTCTTTTCGACGATTTCACGGATTTGCTGCTTGAGCACGTCCATGTCAACCGGCTTGACGAGAAATCCATCCGGATTGGTTTCCTCTGCTTCCATGCGCGTTTTTTCGTTGGCATTGCCCGTCAGATAGATGACGGGAACGATGGAGAATTCGCGGATTCGCCTGACCGTTTCAATCCCGTCTATGTCACCCTTGAGTTCGATATCCATCAGGACAAGATCCGGCTTCTCTTCCCTTGTCAGGTCGATGGCCTTTTCTCCGCTCTCCGCTTTGCCTGCAATTTCGTAGCCCATCCGCCGTATCTGCTTTTCCAGGAGCATGGAAATGATGTAGTCGTCCTCCACCAGCAGAATGCGTTTCATCCTGACATTCGGATAGATGGTTTCAACCGCATTGCGCAGCGCTTTCAACTGAACCGGTTTGTTGAGGTAGGCGACAGGTTCAATAAGCATGGCCTTGCGCCGGAGCTCGGCATCCTGACGCGCCGTAATGAAGACGACCGGGATGTTGAAATCAGTGGTAAGGCATTGTGCCGCTTCCAGTCCGTCCATTTTCCCGTCCAGATTGATATCCATGAGCACCAGGTCGGGCTTGAGCTCCATGGCCTGTTCGATAGCCGCCTCCCCCGTCGCGACCTTGCCTATCAACCGATATCCCAGGCGCTCGATCTGCTTTTCCAGCACATACGAGGCTATGAAATCGTTCTCGACACAAAGGATATCGATCATCGGATATTGTCGGATGTGTTCTGTAGTATATTAGAGTAATCGGAAGGTCTGTATGCGAAATACTGTAAAACTCAAATTATCATCAGAAAGGCGTCCTTCCAAATTATAAAATTTCAATAAATGGTGAAAACAGGTCGTTTTTCGTTATTGCTTCTTAATATTAGGGGATTCTATGGCAAAAACCGGCTCAGCCCGAACCCGCCACACGCCGCACCTGGATCATGCGCTGCTGCCAGTAGGGCTCGCGCAGCCGGTCGATCGTGACACCGCGGGTGGTGGAGGCGTGCATGAAAAAATCGTCCCTCATCAGTATGCCGACGTGATACGTGGTGCGTCCCGTCTGAAAAAAGACCAGGTCGCCAAGCCGGGCCGATCCCGGCGAAACCTGCCGGCCGAACTGCATCTGCTCCCTTGTGGTGCGGGGGATATCGATCCCATAGGCATCCCTCATGATGATCTGGACGAAAAAGGAGCAGTCAACTCCGCGCCGCGATCCACCGCCCAGCCGGTAGGGCGTCCCTTCCCACTTCCGGAATTCCTGAATGAGCCGGGCTTCGGGATGGGCCGTCTGTCGGGCGGGACTGCAGGATGCTGCCAGGAATCCACCAAGCATCAGGAACAGCAGCAACCAATGGGGAATGGACCGGGGGTGCAATGCTTCAGAAATTGAAAGTTTGGATGGTTTTCCGGAAGGTCACGACGACGTCGCGGGTATCACATCAAGCTGGTCGATTACCCGGATAGCCGGATCCGGATTTCCCATCACATAAAAATGCAGACCGGGGACACCATATTCAAGCAGCTCGCGGCACTGTTTGACAGCCCACTCCACGCCGATGTCCAGCGCGTATTCCGGCCTGGCACTGACCTCCGCTGTAAGGGCTTCGGGGATGCTGAGGTGAAAAGCCTGGGGCAGCGTCGTGAGATGCCGCGGCATGGTAAGGATCTTGAGTCCGGGCACTATCGGTACCAGTATGCCCGCATCCCGGCATTTTTCCACGAACCTGAAAAAAGACTCGTTGTCAAAAAACATCTGCGTGACGATGTAATCGGCGCCGGCATCCACTTTTTCCTTCAGGCGTGCGATGTCGAACGACAGATTGGGGGCCTGGATGTGTTTTTCGGGATACCCGCCCACGCCAATGCAGAAGTCCGTCTGCTCTGCATCCATCAGCTCTTCCAGGTAGACCCCGCTGTTCATGCGTTTGATCTGGCGGACCAGGTCCACCGCGAATTCGTTGATCCCGCGGTCTTTCCTGACAGGTTTCTGATATCCGTGATCGTCGCCGCGGATGGCCAGCACGTTATCAATTCCAAGGTAATTCAGCTCTATGAGGGCATCCTCGGTCTCCTCCTTTGTGAACCCCTTGCAGATCAGGTGCGGGACCGGGTCTACGTTGTAGCGGTGCTTGATGGCGGCACACAGTCCGATGGTGCCCGGACGTTTCCGGCGAATGTGCCGTTTTACCGCGCCATCCGCCAGCTCCTCATAATAGGCTTCCGCGGCGTGCGAGGTCACATCGATGAAGGGGGGATGGTACTTGTGCAATCCATCCAGTGTCTCAAAAACCCGGGAAACCGATCCGCCCCGTTTCGGGGGGATGATTTCGAAGGATATGAGCGGATCCTTGGCCTTGTCGTAATGTTCTGTTACTTTCATATAGAGTCTGCTACACTATTGTGGACAAGTTCGTAAATTACAGATATTATCTGTAATAGTCATATTTACCCGGTTTTCACCTTCATTAGACTGAGAATGAGAACTCTTTTAGTTAACATAGATCACGTAGCAACCCTCAGGAACGCCCGCGGGGAGACGGTCCCCGATCCGGTCGAGGCCGCCATTGTGGCTGAAAAGGCCGGAGCCGCCGGTATCGTGTTCCACCTGCGTGAGGACCGCCGCCACATCCGCGATGACGATGTCCACCGGCTCAAGAGGGTTGTGAAGGGCCTCTTCGATTTTGAAATGGCCGCCACCGAGCAGATGATGAAAATCTGCATCGCCACCAAAGCAGACCTGGTCACGCTGGTGCCGGAAAGCCGTGAGGAACTGACGACCGAAGGCGGGCTCGACATGAAAAAAGTGCGGGACGATTTCCGCAAACGGGTGTTTCCACCCTTCAAAAGAGCCGGCATCGCCATCAGCCTCTTCATAGATCCCGAAGAAGAGGATATTGCCATTGCCGCCGAGCTGGAAGCCGAAGCCGTGGAACTGCACACGGGCACCTATGCCAATGCGGACAGCGAAGAGCGGCGACGGATTGAGCTGGACCGGCTCCGGAAAGCCGCTATCCAGGCTCATGAGCTTGGCATGAAAGTAAATGCCGGACATGGACTCAATTTTGACAATATCCAGCCGTTTCTGGATCATGTGCCCCACCTTGCGGACATCAGCATCGGGCACGCCCTCATTGCAGATGCCCTGTTCAACGGCCTTGAGAACACGGTCCGCAGAATGGCGGATATTATTGCCGGGTAAGGGCCGCCATTGCATTATCACCTGATTCCGGTGATCGAAGCTGATTTTCCGGTTAAGAGCTGCGATTTTTTGGATGCGTGATCGCATCCACCCCGTTACAAGCATGTCAAACACTCCAAATCATGTCTGAAGAGACCAAGACAGGCGAAGTGCACCGTTCCGGATTTGTCGGGATCATCGGCAGGCCGAACGCCGGCAAATCGACCCTTTTCAACCGGCTGCTCGGACAGAAACTGTCCATCATAACCCACAAGGCGCAGACCACACGCCACCGGATCCCCGGTTTCTATTCCGACGATACCTGCCAGATCGTGTTCCTGGACACCCCGGGCATCATCCAGCCGGCCTATCTGCTCCAGGAGAAAATGATGGATAAGGTCCTGCGCCTGCGCAACGACGCCGACCTGCTGGTGCACATGGTAGATGGCCGGCGTCCCCCCGACGCCGATGACGTGGTCTGGGAAACCCTTGCCCAGCTCAAACTGCCGGTTATCCTGGCCGTCAACAAGGCCGATCTGCTTGGCGGACAGGATTCCGCGGAAGAGGTGATCGGCATCTGCCGCGAACGGTTTGAATACGTGGACGCGCTGGCCATCTCGGCTCTGGACGGCAGCGGGGTGGATGCGCTTGTCGCCTTGATCAGGGACCGGCTTCCGCCGGGACCGGCATTCTATCCCAAGGACCAGGCAAGCGACCTCACCATGCGCTTCTTTGTTTCCGAGCTGATCCGGGAGCAGCTCTTCCTGCTCTATGAGAAGGAAGTGCCCTACTCCTGCGCGGTCAATGTGGTCGAATACAGGGAAGAGGACGATATCGACCATATCGACGCGGAAATCGTTGTGAGCCGCAACTCCCAGAAAGGCATCCTTATCGGGAAAAAAGGGGCGCACCTGAAAGAACTCGGGATCCGGTCCCGAAAAGAGATAGAACAGCTGACCGGAAAACAGGCCAATCTGAAACTTTTTGTCAAAGTGCGCGAAAAATGGCGTGAGAAGGAAAACTTTCTGAAAAGCTACGGATACAGATGAGCGGCTCCGGAAGCGGTTTTCCGGCAAAATGGCGCCTTTTTTGGTTTGAAAGCGTCTGTGTTTTGCCCCTTGTTGTTGCAACGAACAGAAAATACTGCATTTAGTGTTGACAACAACTGTGGAAAATGGTAAACTTGCATACATCGTAACTGATTACCGTTAAAAAGTACGCTCAATACGTCAATCGTTTGTACATGTTTTTGATCCACGCATATATGGCCATGTGTTGCATGCCTTGCTCCGGCGGGTAAAGGGTCATCTTGTGTGCACATACAGAGTTTACAGGCCCTTTCCGGAATATCGAGAAGGGCCTTTTTTTTGTTCTTTGAACTGGTAGAAAGTCTCTTATCGAGAAAGGCAGAGGGATCAGGCCCTGTGAAGCCTTAGCAACCGCTCCGGTACTCCGGAGGTCAGGTGCTAAATCCTGCTCTTGCCATGCCGCGTGCATGGAAGGGAAAGATGAGGGAAGACGGTTTTTTTTCGAACTTTGAAAGCCTCTTCCGGCATCGGCCCCGGGAGAGGCTTTTTTTTTGGTATAAGACGAACTGACAGCAAAACAGCAGCAGATGACAGAGCAGCAGCAGATAAAAGAGCAGCAGCAGATGACAAAACTGTAGCAGACAACAAAACAGCAGCTTACAAGACATCAGCGACAGACAAGACATCAGCAGCAGACAAAACATCAGCAACAGACAACACATCAACACGAACCAACCAACGCAACCAAATGAGCAACAACACAGAGAACAGACAATACAAGTTTGAAACACTTCAGCTTCACGCCGGACAGGAGAAGGATCCGGCTACCAATGCACGGGCGGTGCCGATCTATCAGACCACATCCTATGTGTTCGACAGTACGGAGCATGCCGCATCACTGTTCGGCCTCAAGGAGTTCGGCAACATCTATTCGCGGATCATGAATCCCACCAATGATGTCTTCGAAAAGCGCATTGCAGCGCTTGAAGGCGGTGTGGCTGCCGTGGCAACGTCATCCGGACAGGCGGCTCAGTTCCTTGCCATCATCACCATAGCACAAAAAGGGGACAATATCGTATCCACCAGTAACCTGTACGGCGGGACCTACAACCAGTTCAAAGTCTCCCTCCCCCGGCTGGGTATTGATGTGAAATTTGTCGAGGACGATGATCCTTCGGCGTACGAAGCCAAAATCGATGAGAACACGAAAGCCATCTATGTGGAGTCGCTCGGCAACCCCAAGTCAAATATCCCCGATCTGGAAGGGCTGGCGGCGGTGGCAAAGAAGAACGGGATCCCGCTGATTGTTGACAATACGTTCGGCGCAGGCGGTGCCATAGCCCGGCCCATTGCGTTCGGTGCCAATATCGTTGTTTCCTCGGCGACCAAATGGATTGGCGGACACGGAACGTCTATCGGTGGTGTCGTTGTTGATGCCGGTAACTTCAACTGGGGAAACGGCAAATTCCCGCTTTTTGACCAGCCGTCGCCCGGGTATCACGGACTCAATTTCTGGGAAGTGTTCGGCGATCAGGGCCCGTTTGGAAATATCGCTTTTGCCATCCGTCTACGGGTGGAAGGATTGCGCGACTTCGGGCCGTCTCAGTCACCGTTCAACAGCTTCCTGCTTCTGCAGGGCATTGAAACGCTTTCCCTTCGCATTGAACGCCATTGTGAAAATGCACTTGCCCTGGCGAAGTGGCTGGATTCCAACGAAAACGTGGACTGGGTCAGTTACTCCGGACTGCCCGGACACAAATACCATGAACTCGCAAAAAAATACCTCAACCCCGGAAAGTTTGGCGCTGTGCTGACCTTCGGGATCAAAGGGGGGTACGAGGCCGGACGCAAGTTTATTGACAGCACCGTGCTTGCCAGCCATCTGGCCAATGTCGGTGATGCCAAGACACTGGTGATCCATCCGGCTTCCACGACCCACCAGCAGCTGACCGACCAGGAGCAGCGGTCGACAGGTGTCACCGAGGATTTGATCCGGGTATCGGTCGGACTCGAACACATCGATGATATCATCCATGACTTCGGGCAGGCCTTTGAGAAAGCTGTCCGGTAGAAGGCAAAAAAAAAGAGCCTCCGGTTCGGTAAAAACCGGAGGCTCCCAATCAACAACCAAATCCCGGATCAACCATAACCCAAGATTCAGTAACAGACAAACAACGGACGTAAAATGAGGAGAAAATCGATATGAGTCAATCGAAATATGTCATATAAACAAGAAAATCTCATGTATCACGACCGGCAGCCTTTTGTGACCGAGTCGGGATATGAATTCCCTGAACTGGAAATTGCGTATCAGACCTGGGGGACTCCAAACCGCGACATGAGCAATGTCGTGGTGGTTTTCCATGCTCTTACGGGCCATGCCGCTGCCGATGAGTGGCTTGCCGGATTTTTCGGCAAGGGCCGGCTGCTGGACCCCGGGGAGCACTATATTATTTGCAGCAATGTCCTCGGGAGCTGCTACGGCACCACCGGTCCGCTCAGCACCGATCCGCGCACGGGCGAACGCTATGGCGGGAACTTCCCGGAGGTCACCATCCGCGACATGGTCCGGGTGCAGCAGCGGCTGCTGGACCACCTTGAAGTCAGCCGCATCCGGTTTGCCATCGGCGCCTCGATGGGTGGCATGCAGGCGCTGGAATTCGGCATCATGGATGACCGTGCCGAACAGCTGCTGCTGATCGCCATGGGCAAGGCGCATTCGGCATGGGCTATCGGAATCGGCGAGGCGCAGCGCCAGGCCATATTCGCCGATCCCAAATGGCGTGACGGCCACTATCCGCCGGACGATCCGCCTGCTTCGGGACTTGCAGCCGCACGCATGATGGGCATGATCACCTACCGCAGTGCCAGTTCCTTCGAGCGACGCTTCGGACGCGAGCCGCAACGCGACAAACCCTGCTACCAGGTAGAATCCTATCTGAACTACCAGGGCCAAAAACTTGTCGAACGGTTCGACGCGGTCACCTATGTGCGCCTGACGCAGGCCATGGACAGCCATGATGTGTCGCGCGGACGCGGATCCTTCGAGCACATACTGGGCCGCCTGAACATCCCCGTGCTCGTCATCGGGATCAGCTCAGATATTCTCTATCCCGTTGAAGAGCAGAAAGAGCTTGTCTCGCTGCTTGGCAATGCCCGCTATGTCGAACTCTCCTCCGACAACGGACACGATGCCTTCCTCATAGAATTTGATGCCATTCAATCCCTTGTTAAAAAACATTTACCCGAACTCTCACAAAAGCACCAATTGGTATTTACTGAATTATAATGCTGCGAATATTGAAATTTGGCGGGACATCGCTCTATGATGCTCCCCGCATCCGCAATGCCGTAACCATTGTCAACCGGCAGCGAAAAGATGCTGACGTAGCCGTAGTCGTATCAGCACTTGGCGGCGTCACCGATGAGATTATTGCCCTTATGCACCTGGCATCCGCCTCCGACCAGGCCTGGCGGGAGCGGTTTGACCTGCTCATGCGGCGGCATCACCGTACACTGGCGGAATTTGCCACCAACGGCAATGTCACCGGGCAGGCGGCCCGGGTGGATGAGCTGCTGGGAAAGCTGGATACGGAACTGTCCGGCTTGCAGGGCCAGTCCGCCATCACGGACCGTCAAAGCGACCGCATCCTTTCCTACGGGGAACGGCTCTCATCCAACATTTTTTCGGCGGCCATGATCGATTCCGGAACGCCCTCCAGGGCCCATGAGTCGCATCACCTCGTCCGGACCAACAACCGCTTTGGCGATGCTGATGTGGATATGGTCACTACGGTGCGTCAGATCCGCGAAGCCCTTCTTCCGATGAACGGATCCGTGCCCATCGTCACGGGCTTCATCGGATCCACCCCGGAAAACGAGATCACCACGCTGGGCCGGTCCGGCTCCGACTATTCGGCCAGCCTGCTTGGCGAGGCGCTCGATGCGCACGAGGTGCAGATCTGGACGGATGTGAACGGTGTGTTGACCGCGGACCCGGATATTGTGCCCACGGCGATGACCATCCCGCAGCTCCACTACTCCGAAGTGGCAGAGATGGCGCATTTCGGCGCCAAGGTGCTGCATCCCCGCACCGTGCTTCCGCTGCAGGCGCGCAACATCCCGATCCTGATAAAAAACACACTGCAGCCCGATGCCACCGGGACCATCATCACGCGTGATTATGAATCCACCACGGGACGGCTGCGATCGGTTTCCGTGAAGAAAAACATCATTGTCATTGCGCTGCGCAGCAAGGGGCTCGACAAGATCCACGATTTCAGCTACCGGGCCCTGATGGCGCTGCGAAAAAGAAAGATTTCGGTGCTGTTCAATACCGCTGCTTCATCGGATTACGGCATCACCGTGGTGGTCCAGGCCGCCCACATGGAACAGGCCCGGGTCGCGCTGCTCGAAGAGTTCGCCACGGAATACGACACGGGACGGATTGACACGCCGCAGATGCTCGATCAGGTGTCCATGGTGACCGCCATCGGTGAAAAACTGGAGCGTGACCTTGGCATCAGCGGCGCCGTGCTTTCCGTACTGGGGGAAAACGGCATTGCCCCGCTGGCCATGGCCAAAGGGCTGGCCAACCGGCACCTCAGCCTGCTGCTCTACAACCGGGAGGCGGAGAGGGCGGTGCGCCTGCTCAATGACCACTTCTGCATCCACCCCCACAGGGTGCGCCTGTTTGTGGCCGGACTTGGTGCGGTCGGCGGCAAGCTCCTGGAGCTGCTGCACGATTTGAATGATCCCAGAGTGGACCTGAGCATCATCGGGGCCTGTGATACGGATAAAATGGCGTGGCATCCTTCCGGAATCCCGGTGGGCGAGATCACCGGACGTGTGAGCCAGGGGCAAAAAACCGACTGGCCCTTCATCATCAGCCACCTGTCCAAGGAGTACCCCTACCGTACCATTTTTGTGGATGCCACCGGCGATCCCGATGTGGCGCGGAAATATCCGCAGCTGCTGAAGTCAGGGATACATGTGGTCACTCCCAGCAAGCGCGCCAACAGCTTCGAGCAGGAGTTCTTCGATTCCCTCATGGAGTACACGGTCAACAAAAGCACGCATTATCTGTACGAAGCAACGGTGGGAGCCGGCTTGCCGGTCATCCAGACGATCAGGGACCTGCGCAGAAGCGGCGATGTGATCCAATCCATTTCCGGCGTGGTCTCCGGGACCATGACCTATCTCTTTGCCAAACTGGAAGAAGGAGTTCCGTTCGACCGCATCATCCTCAGGGCAAAAGAGCTGGGGATTACCGAACCCGATCCGCGCGACGACCTTTCCGGGGAGGATGTCGCCCGCAAGTTCATGATACTGGCACGTACGGCCGGCTTCCGGATTGAGCGGGAGGCTATTTCCGTGCAGGACCTGATCCCGGAAGAATTCAGGCACCTTTCACGTGAGGATTTTTTCGAAAAACTTCCGGAAGTCAACGAGTACTGGAAGGCAAAAGTGGCAGAGGCCAGGCAGAGAAACGAGGTGCTGCGATATACCGGACATCTCGAAAACGGAAAAATAACCGTAGGGATGCAGTCCGTGCCCGTAAAATCGGCCCTGGGCACACTTTCCGGAACGGATAACCTGCTTTCGTTCCGCACCGAACGCTACGCCCAAAGCGCGCTGATCATCCAGGGTCCCGGCGCAGGGAAGGAAGTCACGGCCTCAGGCGTGCTGGCCGATATCCAGAAAATCAGCCGCCGGCTGCTGATCTGATCGTAATCAACCGCCTGCTGCCGGTTGTCGGCGGTATGCCGTCTTTCGACCGCCAGTCTGCCGTTTTTTGGCAACAAGTTCACCGCTTTTCGGATGCCAAACGGCATTTTTTTCGGTGATGAATCTGCTGATTTAGCACGTAAGTACGCAGTCATCCGACCGCCAGTCTGCTGATTTAGCACGTCAGCACGCGGTCTTTTTTATTTGTGGGAAATTGTCCCACCACTTCGTAACATATTTTGTACATATATCAAGAGACGTGCATGAGGCACTTCTTTCTAGTTTTATGGGTAATTCTGTCCGTTCGTCCATGAAAACATTAAAAAAAATCCGGTTATTCATCCTTTTTTGCTTGACATGTAGTTGCAAAATAACCTACTTTGTGGGTCAAGGTGGGAAGTTGTGGGAAAAAGTGTAACTTTCTGCCGTATGCAATCAAAAAAACGGTCTCATCAGAACGGGCAGAACCTTGGCAAGCTTCAAAGGCGAATACGATCATTCCATAGACAGCAAAGGTCGCGTGAGCTTCCCGGCACGGCTGCGCAAATATCTGCCGCCGCAGAGCCAGGACAGTTTCACTATCCTCAAGGGGCTGGACCGCTGTCTGCTGCTTTATCCGGCCGAGTACTGGATGGGAGTGGAGGACCGGCTAGCGCGCATCAATGAATTCCAGCAGAGAGGCCGGACCGTGCTGCGCAATTTCCTCCGGTCAGCCGATGATCTGACACTCGACAAACACAACCGGCTTGCCATTCCTCCCAAGTTGATGGAATGGGCTAATATTAGCAACAAGGTGATCTTCATCGGGATGGGAGACAGTATTGAATTGTGGTCGCCGGAGATGCTCGAGAAAGCCGATCAGGAACTCGACCCCGATACCTACCGTGAAATGTTCGAAAATGTAATGGGAGATGGTTCTGAACAATGACCCATGTCACGTATCACAAACCCGTATTGCTGAATGAAGCGATACGATACCTGGTTACCGATCCGCATGGTATCTATGTAGACGGCACGTTGGGTGGCGGCGGGCACAGTGCGCACATCCTGGAGAAACTTTCGGACAAGGGGCGGCTTTTCGGTATTGATCAGGACGATGATGCCCTGCGAGTGGCGGCAGAACGGTTTGCGGATGAAGACCGTGTCACGCTGATACGCGGCAATTTCGGGTACATGGATGTGCTGTTGCCGAAAGAAGCAGAGGCCAACCTGTCCGGTATTCTTCTGGATTTGGGTGTCTCCTCGCACCAGATCGATCAGCCGGAACGCGGGTTCAGTTTCCAGAAAGACGGTCCGCTGGACATGCGCATGGGCGCATTGCAGGACCTGACCGCGGCGACCATCGTCAACGAGTACGAATACGAGGAGCTCCGGAATCTCTTTTTTGAATTCGGCGAGGAGCGGGAAAGTGTCCGGATTGCCCGGGCCATCATCCGCGACCGTCCGCTCGAAACCACCGGCCAGCTGCGCGACACGGTGGCCTCGGTCGTCCCGGAACGGTTCCTCAACAAATCCCTCGCACGTATTTTCCAGGCCCTCCGCATTGCGGTCAACAGCGAGCTGAACATGCTGAAGAGGGTGCTCGAGAAAGGCACGGCCCTGCTGCGGGAGGAAGGCCGCTTTGTGGTTATTACCTATCATTCACTGGAAGACCGGCTCTGTAAAAATTATTTCCGCTACGGCAATTTCGAAGGCAAACCTGTCAAAGATTTTTATGGCAACGACATTACCCCGTTGCGCATGCTGACCAAAAAAGTGGTCAGCCCCTCGGTAAACGAGGTCGCCGAAAACCCGCGTGCACGCAGCGCCAAGCTGCGTGCCGCGGTTCGGCATATGGTTGAGCCCGGTGTTGAGGGCAAATCCGGCCATAAGGGAGGTTCATCATGATCATACAGACACAGCTTACCAAAAACGCCAGGACAACCTACCGTTCCGGTGCACCCGTCAAGGAGACCCGCACTCCGGCATCCGCCCCGATGCCCTCACGCTATCAAGGCCGGGGAGTCCGGAGCGGCAATGGCAGCGGCAATGGCAGCAGCAATGGCAGCAGCAATGGCAGCCATAATGGCGCCAGCCGTTCCAACGGACGCAAGACCCGGAAGAAGTCCGGCCGCATAACACTATGGACGCCCTGGAAGATGATCCTGCTGTCCATTCTGCTCGGAATTGCCGGCTCGATCTACCTGACCCACGTATTTGAAACTCAGAACACCCTCCGCGAGGTGCAGCAGCTTCGCAGGGAATACGAACGCGCCCACCGGGTCCACACAGAAGTGCGGCGCAACTATGACCGCATGACCGGTCCGGCCGAAGTCTACAACCGCGCTGCTTCCCTCGGCATGATCTCAGGCGGGGCTGCCGATCCCGTGATAGTAATCGAACGCTGACCATGACAGACAGCAAAGAGTTCATATTGAACCGTATGTTTGTGGTATTCGGGCTGATGCTCCTTATACCGCTGGTCATCGGTCTGCAGATCGTCCGGGTACAGATACTGGAAGGCTCGCAGCTGCGCGCGCTCTGGAATGCGCAGGCCATGGATGTGATCCCGATCCCGGCGCAGCGCGGACTGATTCTGGACAGCAGCGGCCGTGAGCTGGTCGGCAATACGGTCACCTACACGGTGGCCTTGGATCCGCATTTTCCCGGTTTCGGCTCCGATGAACTGCGCACATTTACGCGCGCGCTCGCCTCCGTGGCCGGCGGCACCCCCGCCAGCTACCAGCAGCGCATCCGCTCTGCCCATCCGCGCTCCCGCTATATCGTGCTGGAGCGGAACCTGAGCGCCGAAGCGACCGAGCAGCTGCGCGAACTCGGGATGCGGGCCGTCATCCTCGAAGAGCAGTACCGCCGCCGCTACAACTTCGAAACCCTGGCTTCGCACGTGGTCGGATATGTGAACCACGAACTGACCGGCATGTCCGGTCTCGAATCATCCTACAACAGCCATCTGAGCGGAGTGGATGGACAGCGGCAGGTGCGGCGGGACCGCAGCGGCCGTATCCGGGCCTATGTCGGCGCACCGCGCCGCCTCCCCCAGCAGGGCCACACGCTCATTACCACCATCGATGCGCACATCCAGGCCATTGCCGAGGAAGAGCTTAAAAAAGGAGTGCAGCGCGCCCTCGCCCGCAGAGGCTCCATCATAGTCATGGATCCCAAAACCGGCGCCATAAAGGCCATGGCATCGTACCCCGATTTCGACCCCAACCACCCCGCATCCTCCCCTCCCGAAAACCGGCGCAACACCATCATATCGGATATGATCGAACCCGGATCCACGTTCAAACTGGTCACCGCCGTGGCCGCGGTGGAGAACGGGCTCGTGGATTTAGACGAGACATTCGACACCGGGGACGGCCGCCGGCTCATCAGCGGCCAGATGATGCGCGATCATGATCCGATGGGGACGGTCAGCTTCCACGAAGCCATCCGGAAGTCATCCAATATCGCCACTTCCGAGGTGGCCGGACGGCTTTCGTCCGACATGCTCTACCAGTACGCACGGAATCTCGGCTTCGGTTCGCAAACCTATATCGATCTGCCCGGCGAGGAGGCCGGCCGCCTTCGCAAGCCATACGAATGGTCAGCGGTCTCCAAGCCCTGGATCTCCATCGGCTACGAAGTGCAGGTCAACCTGATGCAGCTGGCCCAGGCATACGCCGCCTTCGCCAACGACGGCGTGATCATGCGGCCTCATGTCGTGGATCGTGTCCTCGATGAGCGGGGAAGGGTAGTGCACCAGAACCGGCCTGAAACCATCCGCCGCGCCATTCGTCCCGAAACCATCACAAAGCTTCGCCCGGTGTTTGAAAGCGTGGTCTCCGACTCCGGTACGGCCGCCTATGCCCGGATCGACGGCTTCAGCATAGCCGGAAAAACCGGCACCGCCCAGAAATACATCGATGGCCGCTATCGCGCCCGCTACATCGCATCCTTCGCAGGGTTCTTCCCGTCGGAAAACCCGAGGTACGTCACCCTGGTTATGATCGACGAACCCCGGCTCAGCTACTACGGCGGATTCATTGCCGGCCCCGTGTTCCGCAACGTCGCGCTTCGCCTGGTCGGGCTGGATGATGAGCTGCACCTCAGATTGCCGCAGGATGAGTTCCGGCTCCCGCTGGCTGTCGTTCCCGATATCCGGGGCATGCATCGCGATGAGGCGCGGGCCGTGCTCAGCGACTACAACATCCGCCACCGCTTCACCGGCACCGGCGATTACGTGGTTGCCCTGGCACCGGAGCCGGGCGGGCAGATCCAGCGTTCCGACCCCCTTCGCATCACGCTCTCGCACAGCATCAGCAGCGACACGACCCGCATCAGCGAACGCCATGCCGCCATCCCCGATGTGCGGGGCATGAGCATGAGAAAAGCCTCCGCCTGGCTGCGCCAGTCCGGTTTTGACGTGGAAATGGTTGGATCGGGCACCGTGTATGCGCAGTTCCCGCTCGCCGGACAGCAGTACCGGACCGGACAGACCGTCACCATACGCGGCCGTGCCCGTGACCTGCCCACCATATTGTCACACCGGGGGCGATGATGAAGACAGCCGACCTGCTCCATATCATCCACCCCCTGCAACAGGCCGGCTCCCATGAGGGGCCGCTGGGACGGCTGCGCCTCGATTCCCGGTCCGTGCGCAAAAACGATGTGTTCGTTGCACTCCGCGGCACAGCATCCGACGGACACCTGTTCATCCGCGATGCCATCAAAAAAGGTGCCCGCGTGGTGATCTGCGAACACATCCCCGAAGATCTCATCAGCGACGATCTGCTGTTTCTGCAGGTGGCCGACACCCGCGCCATCATCGGCGACCTGGCCCAGGCATTTGCCCGTCATCCCGCCCGCAGCATGAAAATGGTCGGCGTGACCGGCACCAACGGCAAAACCACCGTCTGCACGCTGGTCTACCAGGTCCTGCGCAAGCTCGGATACAATGCCGGACTGCTCGGCACGGTCGAAACACGCATCGGCGACCGTGTCACCGAAAGCCTCCTCACTACCCCCGACGCGGTGAGCCTGGCCGAAATGCTGGAACAGATGGCCGCCATTGACACGGCGTTCGCGGTCATGGAAGTCTCTTCCCACGCCCTGGAGCAGCAGCGCGTTGGCGGCATCCGGTTTGATGTGGCCGCTTTCACCAACATCAGCCAGGACCATCTCGACTATCACCGCGACATGGCCTCCTATATCTATGCCAAGAAACGCCTCTTCACCATGCTGGATGACAAGGCCGTGGCCGTCGTCAACCGCGATGATCCCGCATCCTTCAGGATCACCGAGGGATGCCGCGCCGATATCTGGGAGTTCAGCTTCCGGGAGGACCGCGATTTCCGCATACTGGATGAGGGTCCGGACGGACTGGTGCTCGACCTGGACGGTGCCATCGTAAGCACCCCGCTCACCGGCCGCTACAACGCCTATAACGTCGCCCAGGCCTACCTGATCTGCCTTGCGCTGGGTTGCGCAAAAAACAACGTGGCGGCGGCCCTCGGAGAATCGCCCGGCGCGCCCGGACGGCTTGAGCGGGTATTCCCGCAGGCAGCCGCCGTGTCCCGTGGCAAAGTAGCCGATACGCCCCGCGGCAATGCAGCAGGAACGTCCCGCGGCGAAAGCGCCGGAACGGAAGCCCGTGCGCCGCACGAAGATCCGGCAGTGCACACATCCGCCCCGAAGGTCTTCGTCGATTACGCCCACACCCCCGACGCCCTGGAGAATGTGCTGCAGGCGCTTGCCGCTGTGCGCGGCGAGGGGGACACGCTGCATGTGGTGTTCGGATGCGGCGGCGACCGCGACCAGTCAAAAAGGCCCAAAATGGGGCGCATTGCCGATAAATACGCCGATGTGATCACGCTGACATCGGACAATCCCCGCACCGAAGACCCCGATGCCATCATACGGGACATCCGGAAAGGGGTAGTGCGCAGCGACAAGATTTTCGTGGAAGCCAACCGGCGCAAGGCCATCCGGTCCGCCATCCTGGAAGGCGACACCCGCACCATGGTCCTGGTGGCCGGGAAGGGGCATGAACGGTACCAGGAAGTGCACGGGCGCCGGCTCAAGTTCGACGACCGGCAGATTGCCGGCAAGGCGCTCACCGAATGGATCGAGCGGCGCATCCACAAAAAAGGCCGCCGGGCTGAAAAACATGCTGCTGAACAATCCACAAACCGGAAGGAGGTGACCTGATGCTCTATCTCCTTCTCGACTGGATCAACCAGACGTTCAATCCCCCGGGTTTCGGGGTGTTCACCTTTATCACGGTGCGCAGCGCGCTGGCTGCGCTGACGGCCTTTTTCATATCCGTATTATTCGGCCAGAAAGTGATCCGGCTGCTCAACCGCTTGCGGCTCCGGGAAAATATCCGGGAGGATATCGGCCTGGACAACCACATCGAAAAAGCCGGCACGCCGAGCATGGGCGGCCTGCTGATCCTGCTGGCCATCGTCACCGGCACGCTCTTCTGGGCGCGGCTGGACAATGTCTACATCTGGCTGATCCTGATGGTGACGGTGGTCCTGGGCGGCGTGGGCTTCGTGGACGATTACATCAAGATCATCCGCAAGAACAAGGAAGGGCTGCTCGGCAAGTTCAAGATCATCGGACAGGTGGCGGTGGGCGCGGTGCTGGGCGCGGTGCTCTATTTCCATCCCGATTTCCAGGAGTACAACACGCTCAGCACCATCCCGTTCGTCAAGGACGCCAACATCGACTACGCGTTCCTCGGCGAGGCGCTCGGCTGGGCCATCTACATCCCGGTCTGCATCTTCGTCCTCACGGCAGTCAGCAATTCGGTGAATCTGACAGACGGGTTGGATGGGCTTGCCAGCGGCACCACGGCCATTGCCGGACTGGCGCTCGGTATCCTGGCCTACGTCTCGGGCCGCGTCGACTACTCCAGCTTCCTCGACATCCTCTATCTGCCCGGCACCGGCGAGCTGACCATCTACTGCGCCGCCATGGCGGGGGCCTGTTTCGGTTTTCTGTGGTACAACTCCTATCCCGCCGAAGTCTTCATGGGCGATACCGGATCCCTGGCGCTGGGCGGGGGCATCGGAGCCGTGGCGCTGATGATCCACAAGGAGCTGCTGCTGCCCATTTTGTGCGGCATCTTCTTTGTCGAGGCGCTGTCGGTGATCATCCAGACCAGTTATTTCAAGTACACGAAAAACAAGTACGGCGAGGGCCGGCGGTTCTTCCTGATGGCCCCGCTGCATCACCATTTCGAGAAAAAAGGATGGGCCGAGCCCAAGATCGTGGTCCGTTTCTGGATCATTGCGATCCTGCTTGCCGTCCTCACCATCATCACCCTCAAACTGCGATAAAAAGCCGCATGACCCTAGTTGAACAACAGGATATCGTTGTAGCAGGCGCCGCCCGGAGCGGCGTAGCCGTTGCCATGCTCCTGAAGCGCAAGGGCGCCCGCGTGTTCGTATCCGACATCGGAAAGATTTCGGAAGAGCACCGGTCCCGGCTGGAGCAGGCCGGCATCCCGTTCGAGGAGCAGGGCCACACCGATAAAGCGCGTGCCGGCGACCTGCTGGTGCTGAGTCCGGGCGTTCCCAGCGATGCGCCCATCGTGCGTGCCTGGAAAAATGCCGGAAAACAGGTGGTGGCGGAGATCGAAGTGGCATCGTGGTACTGCAAAAGCCGCATTATTGCCGTGACCGGATCCAACGGCAAGACCACGGTGGTCAACTGGCTGGCGGATGTGTGGAAGCGGGCGGGACGCAGCTGCCTGCTCGCCGGCAACATCGGCACGGCGTTTTCCGAAGTGGTGGAGCAGACGTCGGAGGAGGTGGACGTGATCCTGGAAGTAAGCAGTTTCCAGCTCGATCATATCGACCGTTTCCGTGCGCGCGTGGGCGTTCTGCTGAACATCACACCCGATCACCTGAACCGGTACCACAACCAGTTTGAGGAGTACATCGCATCCAAGATGCGGCTGCCCGGACACCAGACCAAAGACGACATACTCATCTACGGATTCGACGATCCCGTGGTAAAAGACCAGGTGCGGAAACTGTCCGGCCGTCCCGGCACGCCCGTCCTGCTGCCGTTTTCCAGCGAAATGGAGGTTCCCGGAATCTTCCTGCGCAACGGCGTCATTCGAATTCAAACCGACCGACTTAACGAAGAGGTGTTACCCATGAAGCAACTTGCCCTGCCCGGAAAACACAATTTGCGGAACGGTCTGGCCGTGGCGCTTGCGGCGCGGATCTGCGAAATCGACAAGGGTCCCATCCGCGAAAGCCTGAGTGGTTTCGAGGGCGTGCCGCACCGGCTCCAGAAAGTGCGGGAGGTGGATGGCGTCACGTGGTACAACGACAGCAAGGCGACCAATGTGAACGCTGTCTGGTATGCGCTGACAAGCTTCTCCAAACCGGTGATCCTGATCATGGGCGGGCGCGACAAGGGCAACGACTACAGCGAACTGGCATCCGAAATCCGCAAGAAAGTGAAACTGATCGTGGCCATCGGCGAGGGCCGTGAGGCGGTCCGCGAGCAGCTGCAGGGCGTGGCGCCGGTCATCTGGTTCGCCGAATCCATGCAGGACGCGGTGCGCAAGTGCTACATGAAAGCCGAGCGCGGCGACGTGGTGCTGCTGAGCCCGGCATGCGCCTCGTTTGACATGTTCGAAAGCTATGAGGACCGCGGGCTGCGCTTCATCCAGTCGGTCATGACACTATAATCACAAAAAAGCAGCATGATCGTATCCGACACCTTTAAAAAGCAGTATCTGTTCGAGCAGCCGGCCAACGGCGCTGCTTCGGCGCAGGGTGTGCCCAGCGACCGGTGGCTGCTGGTGAGCGTGATCATGCTGATGATGGCCGGACTTGTGGCCGTCTATTCGTCCATTGCCTTTTTCGCCGAGACCAAGCTCACTACGGCGGGCGCGCTGGTTGGCGGACATGCCATCAAGCTGGTGATCTCGCTGCTGGTGATGATCATTGTTTCCAAGATCGACTACCACATCATCGCGCGGCTGAGCCGGTATGCGCTGCTGCTGAGCTGGCTGTTCCTGATCATCGTGCATCTGTACGGGACGGAGGTGTTCGGCGCGCGGCGGGCGCTGCATCTGGGCGCGTTCTCGTTCCAGCCGTCCTCGCTGGCGACCGTGGCGCTGCTGGTGTACGTGTCGCACCTGGTGGCCCAGAAGCAGGAGTACATAAAAAGCTTCAAACTCGCGTTCATGCCGGTGATGTTCTGGATACTGGTCACCTGCGCGCTCATCGGCCTGGAGGATTTCAGCAGTGCGGCGCTGCTGCTGGCCATGTGCCTGGTGATCATGTTTGTGGGCCGCATAAGCATGCTCCACCTTTTCGGACTTGTCTTCCTGGGGGTGATCGGCGCCGGGCTGATCCTGTCGCAATCGCTTGAGCGGCAGAGCCGGCTGACCAACTACGTGGAGCAGGTGCGGCATATTGAAAGCAGCGAATTTCAGCTGGGCAGCGGGTATCAGGCCCAGCAGGCGCAGATTGCCATTGCGCAGGGCGGTTTTTTGGGCGTGGGGATCGGCAAAAGCACGCAGCGCGACTTCCTGCCGGCGCCGTACAACGATTTCATCTACGCCATCATCACCGAGGAGTACGGCCTGCTCGGGGCCGGGGTGATCCTGCTGCTGTACGTGGTCATCCTGTTCCGCGGCATCGCCGTCATTGCCAAGCGCGCCCGCGATGAGCTGGGCATGCTGCTGGCCGTCGGCTGCACGCTCGGCGTGACCATGTACGCGTTCGTGAATGCGGGCGTGGCGACCGGCCTGCTTCCGGTGACCGGGCTCCCCATGCCGTTCATCAGTTACGGCGGGACCAGCATGCTCTTTTCGGGCATCCTCATCGGCATCCTTCTGCGAATCTCGAAAAACAGGGAGGAGGCCTATGAGTGAACCGTTGCGCATCATGATAGCCGCCGGAGGTACGGGTGGACACGTTTTCCCGGCCATCGCCATAGCCGATGCCATCGGCGCGGAACGTCCCGGCACGCAGTTCCTTTTTGTCGGCACCCGCGACCGGATGGAGTGGAAGACCGTGCCGGCGGCCGGATACGATATTGCCCCGATCTGGATCAGCGGCCTGCACCGGCGCCTGACGCTGAAAAACCTGCTTTTCCCGCTGAAACTGGTGGTCAGCCTCTGGCAGAGCCGGCGCCTGGTGCGCCGTTTCCGTCCCCATGCCGCAATCAGTTGCGGCGGATTTGTGTCCGGCCCGGTCGGATGGATGTCCGCCCGCATGGGCGTGCCGCTTTTCCTGCAGGAGCAGAACAGCTTCCCCGGCGTGACCAACCGCAAACTGGCGCCGAAAGCCGGACTGATTTTCACCGCCTTCAGGGAAGCCGAAAAATGGCTCCCGAAAGAGAAGATCGTGCTCGCCGGGAATCCGGTGCGGCAGGGCCTCATCCGGAAAATGCAGGACCCGGAATTTCCGCAGCAGGCCCGCAGGCATTTCGGGCTGGACAAAGACCGGCCGGTCCTGCTGGTCATGGGTGGAAGCGGCGGCGCCAAAAGCATCAACGATGCCATGCTGAAACATGTGGATGCGTTCCTCAGGGACGGAATCCAGGTGATCTGGCAGTGCGGCGAGGTCTACCTCGGGGAGATCCGCAGGCAGCTTGGCATGGCCGGGGCCGGGGTGGATGCGCGCAGAGG
>RECX01000318.1 GCA_007693825.1 Balneolaceae bacterium | reverse complement strand
ACAATGCCGATCAGGCCATCCGCGCCGAAGGCAATAACCTGCTCTTTGAGAACAATACCTTCACTGGACATCAGACCGGTATCGACCTGCTCCGAACCCTCCGCAACAGGGCTGACAACGCACGGGTCATCAACAATACGTTCACGGGCAATGACATAGGCCTCAATGTGCAGTCTTCGAACGTTGAGGTGCACGGAAACACGTTTTCCGGCAATATCATAGACCTTCAACTCTCTGTTGCACAAAATGCCATCATCACGGACAATCAAATGGAGACCGGGCTGTCACTGGACCTGGGCGGTGCCACCGTGACCCACGATTTCTATTTCGACCACCAGATGAGCGGCAACACCGTCGACGGCCGCCCCCTCTTCTTCGCCAGGGAAACCGAGTCACCATCCATCCCGGATAACGCAGCCCAAATATTTCTGTATGACGTGCAGGATGCCGTTATCAGCGGAAAGACCTTCGAAGGATTGGCAGCCGGCATCATCGTGGGCTACAGCAGTGGCATTGAAATATCGGACAATGTGCTGGACAATATCGGCGGACAGGCCATCGGAGTGTGGATGTCCGAAGAAACAGTGATTACAGGCAACAGCGTATCCAACACCGGCATCGTAACGCCAATGTCCGGCATTGCTGTTACGGATTCTCCGGGTTCGCTTGTGCAGAGTAATACGGTTGCGAATACGACAAGAAACGGAGTTGCGCTTGTACGCTCGTCCAATGCAACGGTCGATGGCAACACGCTCAATGACAACCAGCGCTACGGACTGCACGTCGCCAGTGCATCAAATGACGTGACAGCCAGTAACAATACCGTAGAGAATAACGGCCAGGTCGGCATCCGTTTTACCAGCAACAGCAGTAGAGGACTGATCACTGGCAACACGGTTACCGGAAACGAAGAGCAGGGAATCCATGACGGAATGAACTCCCACCAGTCGGTGATATCGGATAATATCGTTACAAATAACGGTCTTGAAGGGATTGATTTCCGGTCCCCTGATATGGTCATCACTGGTAATACGGTCAGCGGCAACGGCGGAATCTTTGGCGCAATCAACTCCGGAAGCAGGTCGCTCGTCGCCAACAACACGGTCACCGATAACGATACCGACGGCATCCGTGTCGGACTCAATTCCACGGTAAGAAACAACGTTTCAACCGGCAACTCCGGAATCGGGATAGATCTTCGCAGCGCACGTGATATTGTGGCTTCGAACAATGAAGTTCGTGACAACGGCGGACCAGGCATCCGAATCTCGCGTTCGAATAACGCCGTGGTCGACAGCAACATCGTTTCCGGCCATGATGTCGACCTGTACATACACGATGAATCCCGGAACGCCACCGTCCGGAACAATACTTTTGAGAGCGGTGTGGCCATCTACAGTTTTAACGGACTCCTGGCAGAACTGGACCATACTTTCATTAACAACACCGTCAGGGACGGCGCTCCCCTCTTCTTCGCACGCAATGAAGACGGGCCGGAGATACCGCCGGATGCCGGACAGATCATCATCGTCACTTCTTCCAATATCGATATCAGCGGCTTTGACCTGTCGCACGTAGCCGCCGGTATTCAGATCATATACAGCGAAGATGTGCGTATTGCCGATAATACATTTGAAGGTAACAGCGGTAATACGTTCACCGGCCGCACTGGCGCCATCACGGTTTGGGGAACCCCGGAACTGATCGTCGAGAACAATACCATGACCAACGGCGGCAGCTATGGCATCTCGGTTTTCAAAAGCCCGGGAGCTCTTGTCACCAATAACCAGTCCGCCGGTAATGGGCGCGGAGCACTGTTTTTCGAGTCTCCAGGATCCGTTTTCCGGCACAACACGATCACCGGATCTGGATTTCTCGGGTTTGAACTGATACGAAGCGACAGTATGACGGTGTTTGGAAACACAATTTCCGATAGCGTCTTCGACGGCGTGCTGGTGGAAAACTCTTTCATGGTCTCACTCGACAGTAATACTGTTGCCAATAACGGCCGTCACGGTGTGTTTTTCGAATCGTCCGACAGTCTGTTTATCCGCGACAATGTAGTGACAGACAATGCCAACAGCGGTCTGGAATCCCATTTCGGATTCCGCTCGTCCGACGGGGCCACCATCACAGGCAATACCGTGACTGGAAATGGCCGGCACGGCATCAACTTCCCCGTTGACGGCGTCTATGTGGCCGAAAACAACATTCGAAACAATGAAAACGGCATACTGGTCGCCAATCCCGCAGTGGTGGAGAATAACCGCATTGTAGGAAATTCGGAGAACGGCCTGGTAGTGAACGTTGACGCCACAGACGTGCTGGTCGTAAACAACAGCATTCGCGGCAATGGCGGAACCGGACTGTTCTACAACCGCAGCCAGCCGCTCATGGCTGTCAACAACTGGTGGGGCAATGCCAACGGGCCTTCCGGAGGCGTCGAGGACCCGGAAACCGGTGTCACTGCCAACGGCAGTGGTGACGCGATCCGCCCCAATGTCCGTTTCGACCCGTGGCTTGCAACGGACCCGTTCGGCGAAACCGATACATCCGCCGATGACGCCGATGCCCTGGCTGGAGTTTTTGCCCTGGACCAGAACTATCCCAATCCGTTCAATCCGACCACGCAGATCCGCTATCACCTGCCGGCCGACGCCGACGTCCGGCTGACCGTCTACAGCATTCTCGGTGAGCGCATCGCCACACTGGTGAACGAACGCCAGCAGGCAGGCGCCCATGAGGTCATGCTTGATGCCAGCCATTTGGCTAGCGGCGTCTACATCTATCGGATCGAAGCAGGCGACTTTGGCAGCACACGCAAGATGCTGCTGGTCAGGTAATCGAATAACATACAAAAACTCGACTGCAGCGATCGATCTTTACCCGTGTGATCGAACCGGTATCATCTGTTCGGGATGATCACACGGGAATCGTCATACAGGAAGATCGCGCGGGATTACCCGCCCAGAATATCCCGGATCGACTGCTCCTCCTGCTCGCGGTACAGCGTGTGGTAGTCGCCCGCCGGCTTGCCAAGCGCCTCCTCAAGCAGGGCGCGATTGGATGATTGCGCGCTTTCCATCAGACCGCTGCGCTCGTCCAGGTTCGACTTGAAAATGCCCGCCGCACTCACCGGCAGAAAATCCTCGTAAGTGACCGGCACGGCCCGCACCAGCCCCTTGACAATCAACGACTCAAGAATGTCCCGCGTCTGCCTGTCCAGCCCCGATCCGTTGCCACCATCGGTCCGCTCCCGCTCCTTCCACGCCTTCCGTGCTTCCGCAAGTGCCCCGGTATCCGTCCGGCCCTTTTCGGTCAGCTCATAGGTGAAATAGCCCAGGTCCTGGCGGCGCAGCTCTTCGTTGGTTCTCGCCGGAAATTCCGAATCAAAAATGCCGGCCAGCATCTCCTGGTAGCGGGCGCGGTACACCTCTTCGCCCTGCTTCTTCAACTCGGCGCCCTGCTCCTTCCCTTTGGCCGTGAGGCGGTCATAGATCTCCATGCCCTGCGGTTTGAGCGCCGTGTGACGCTGCTCGATCTCCCCGAAACGCGCCCGGTGCCGCCCTTCCTCAAAACCGCCTTTGCCGTCCGGGAACCGAGTGGTTTCCACCAGCGCCCGGAAGGAGGTCTGCTGCAGCAAAATCGGCCAGCCGGCGGGCGGACCCTGAACCTCCGGTATGGTCTCAATGCCCATCGCCTGCATTTTCTCATGCAAGGCAATGATATCCAGCACGCGCGGCGTAAGGTGATTGATGTGCGGACCCTTGAACGAGGCAATATCGGCCAGCAAACTGCTGATTTTCAGGAACGTTTCGTACTGCTCCTGCGAAACGCGCGCCTCATTGTGCCAACGGAACGTCTCCAGCGCCTCTCGGATGAAATCGTCGGCCTGCTGCGGCGTCAGCCCGCCTTCGGCTTCATGGATATCGATCAGCTCCCTGACACCCGGCGTGAAAATATCGCGGTCCCTGAGCGAGTCCTCCGCCTGCCGGCGCGTCTCTTCATCCAGCAGGTCCGTCCGCAACAGCGAAGTGAAGACGCGGAACGGGTTTTTGGCCAGCTCGTCTTTGTCGACCGGACGAAATGCCGTGGAGTGCACCGGCAGATTGGCCACGGACAGATCATAGTAGCCCACCGGCACCATGCCCATCACGTTGAACAGCCGCGCCATGGTCCCCAGCTCTTCCGGCTTGCCCAGGCGGATGGCCCCGTGCCGCTCCTCGGATACGCGGTCGAGGCTGCCAAGCTCATCCTCCAGGCCCGGATTCTGCTCCATAAACTCCTGGTTGATACCGCGGACAATCTCAAGCAGATCCCCGTACAGCGGGACCTCCTTCTTGTACATGTCGGACATGGCCCGCGAGAATTTATCCCGGATTTCATGTTGAGGCACAATCGATTGCGTCGCCGACGACGCTTCCTTGCTACTGGTTCCCTGCATGGTATGGTGCTCCTTGGAAGGTTTGGATTTGAGGGGTCTCCGGGTGGATATTACTGCATGCCCTGAAGCTATTGCATGCCCCGGATTTTTCAGGGCTTGTCTGGATGTAACAACCTACGCCGCATGGCAATTCCTGTCAATACAGCCATGACCCGGCAATGCTTGCTGAATCCACTGGTAATATATACCTTTCGGGGATTTCGATACACCACCATAATCCGTTTGATTTTAAATGTCCGATCCACACGAGCCAGACAACGCCCGCCAGCCCGGCAGCCCGTCCGATGCTGCCCGCCCCCATAACCTGTTCACCACCCGCAACCTCCTGATCTTCCTGCTGCCATCGCTGATTGGCATCGGCATGTTCCTGATCCCGTTCACGCTCGAGGGCTCGATCAATGTCGGGATGGGCTTCATGGCTTATGCACTGATGGGCCTGCTTGGCGATTCCCTGCCAACTATTGCCGTGGTGGTCTTCTGGATATCGATCCTGCTGACCGTCTTCGTCAAAATCCAACGGCCGGCCTGGGCCGAAAGCGGTACGCTTGGCGAAATCTTCCACATCGGGCCCGGCTGGTTCTCCCTGCGGCTGGCCGGTGCAGTCCTGGCCACCCTGACCCTGTTGCAGGTCGGACCGGAGTTCCTGATCTCCGACGACACCGGCGGACTCATGCTCAACGATCTGATCACCGTGCTGCTCGCGTTTTTCCTGTTCGCCGCACTCTTCCTTCCTTTTCTTGTGGATTACGGCTTCATGGAATTCATCGGCTCGCTGGTACGCAAGCCGTTCCGCTTCATCTTCAACCTGCCCGGACGCAGTGCCATTGACGCGACCGCATCCTGGTTCGGATCGGGCACGGTCGGTGTGCTCATCACCATGCAGCAGTACGAAAAAGGGTTCTACAACCGGCGGGAATCAGCCGTTATCGCCACCAACTTCTCGGTCGTTTCCATCGCCTTCAGCCTGGTGATCATCCATTTCGTGGACCTCGGACACATGTTCCTGCAGTACTATGCCACCGTGGTGGTGTCGGGGCTGCTGGCCGCCGTGATCGTGCCGCGGCTGTTTCCGCTCGTCCGCAAACCGGATACCTATTATGAGCCGGTGGGACGTCAGCTCATCGAGGAGAAACGATACCATCCGAATGTGGTCACGGACTCCCTGTACAAGGCCATGGACCGGGCGCGGGTGGCTCCGGGACCAAAGCAGCTCGTCCGCCATTCACTCACCAATGTGGCCGATATCTTCTTCTCCCTGCTCCCCCTGGTCTATGCCATCGGGATCATCGCGCTGGTCACGGCCGAGCATACGCCCCTGTTCACCTGGCTCTCGTGGCCGATGATCCCGCTGCTCAGCCTGCTGCAGATTCCCGAGGCGCACGCCGCCGCGCCCGCGACACTGGTCGGCTTCGCCGATATGTTCCTGCCGGCCGTGCTGGCCGCGGGCATCGAAAGCGACCTCACCCGTTTTGTCGTGGCCGCGCTTTCAGTAAGCCAGCTCATCTACATGTCCGAGGTCGGCGCGCTCATCATCAAATCAAAGATCCCGCTGAACTTCTGGGAACTGATCGTCATCTTCCTGCTGCGCACTCTCGTCACCCTGCCCATCATCGCGCTCATGGCGCATTTCCTGTTTTTCTGAGGAACAGTCATTGTGGAATGAGGGCGGTGCAGGGCGGTATGGATAAATGTGGTACCGGGCAGCTTATAATGGTTGCACCTACCGCATCACAGTGAATTTCCGGACGGCCGATCCGCTGTCCGTCGTCAGCCGGTAGACGTAGACACCGCTGGCAAAGCGTCCGGCATCCCAGGAATACGCATGGGAACCGGCCTGCAGATGTCCGGCATAGACCGTATCCACCCGCCGGCCAAGTACATCGTAGACATCCAGCCGGACAAACCCGTCACCGGGAAGCTCAAAGCGCAGTCGGGTGGATGGATTGAATGGATTGGGATAGTTCTGATGCAGGACCGGAACGGCGGGCAGGTCGGCACGCGTATCCTCCCGCTCCTCTGCCGAAACCACACCCCCCTCACGGTATACGGCCAATCCGTCGGCCGTGCTGAACCATTTGTTGCCACTTTTATCGACAGCGATGGAATTGACCGTGGAAGCCGGCAGACCGGAGTTGAAAATGTCGAACAGCTCCCAGTTTTCGCCATCGAAGCGGGCAAGGCCCTCATTTGCAATGCTGATCCACAGGGATCCGTCATGGTCTTGGGCCAGGGCGCGGATATTGTTGCCGGGCAGGTCGGAATTGGACCGGGTGAACTGATCCCATTCGTTGTCACGAACGAGGTTCAGTCCGGCGGAAGTTCCTATCCAAACGGAATTGTCGGCGTCCACATGGATAGCACGGATGGAGTTGTGGAGCAGAGGGTTGCCTGATCTGTTGATCACTGTCCATTCCTCGCCGTTGAAGATATTCAGCCCGTGCAGGGTGCCGCCCGCCCAGACCGTACCGTCGTGGTCCACGGCAACGGTCCGGATGGTGTTGCCGACGATGGCCGTGTTCCGTGAATCGTGCACTTGCCAGCTTGCCCCGTCATAACGCGCAACACCGGCCGTTTCGAGGCCCATCCACAGCGCGCCGTCATTGCCGAACGTGATGGCATTGATCCGGTTTGCAAGCAGGCCTGACTCCGACATGTCGATGACATCCAGTACTTCCCCGTCGAAACCCGCCAGGCCGCTGTTGGTCCCCACCCAGATGTAGTCGTCCGCGTCGACGGCCACACAGAACGTGGAACGGAGAAAGAGGTCGAAATGGATGTCGAATACGGTCCAGTTCTGCCGGTCGAACCGGACCAGGCCTTCCAGCGTGGCAATCCACACGGCTCCGCTGCCATCCACCGCCAGGGAAT
>RECX01000285.1 GCA_007693825.1 Balneolaceae bacterium | reverse complement strand
AAATCTGGAAGATCGCTGTGGAAGAGACCTGGCTGGCCGGCGAGCGGGTGTATCCTGAACCGTGATGGCGGCTTCGCAAACAGGGCAATAGCTTCGGAGGACACGGTATCAGCACCGCCGGATATGATACTACATCTGCCGGCATGGCGACAGGTTCAAATCCATCAGAAATTTTACAAGGTGAGATCATTCTGACAATACGAAACTAAATTGAAATAAACAGATGAAAATCGAAAAAATACAGGAAACAGCCAGGGGATTGGCGCTGGTATTCTCCGGGAAAGCCATTGAAATGTTGAAACTGAAGGAAGGTGATCCGGTCGTTGTCAAGCAGGGCACGTTCCGTCGGGAGATACCCGCCGTCCACAAAATCGAAGGCGGTATCGGTGTGCTGCTCCCGGACGACATTGTGCAGGAGCTCCAGCTCAAGGCCGGCAAGAAAACCGTGCTGGACCGTGAAAGGGAAACGGTTCTGGTCAAGCCGATCCAGGAAGATTTCAGTGACTGGCTGGATGACGGCTTCCGCAACCCCGACCTGAGCTGCAACTGCTGATGTCACGGTTCAGGTATGAGGATTCGCTGCCCACCCGTGGGGAGTGCGATTAACCATTTGTCATATGCCTGGAAGGAATCCGATGCCGGATGAAAATAAAATTAAAGGAAGACAGGGAGAGTCAGGTTGCAAGCAGTGTCGTTGCGCATTGTTACCTGCCATCTTTTCGATTGTACTGCTTCTGATTTCACCGGATTTGGCGGCGGGCCAGGAGAGCAGAGGCACAGAAAGCGATAAGCGCAGGTTTAAGGACCGGGTTAGTATTTCGGGATCATTTCGCCCGGTGTTCAGCTGGATCGAGACGCGCGGCAGGGACGGGGAGCGGACCCGTGACCATACCATGAATGCGCGGCTTCAGCTCCGGGCGGAGTACGAGGTCTCGCCCGAGCTCACATTCCGGGCAAGGCTGGCCGGACGCGCATCCACCAGCCAGGACAATTTTGAGTTCGTCCTGAAGGACCACACCCCGCCGGATGGAAGCTATCCCCCGGGAACCGTCACTTTTGACGAATTCGCCCTTTCCTGGAAGCTTCGGCCGGGTCTGTCCGTGGTGGCGGGACGGTTCCAGGCGAGGTTCGGGCTGACGGGACTCATTCCAAAAGGGTTCGACCGCTATTACAGTTCCAATCTGGGCATTGCGCACACCGACGGATTGTGGATCCGGTGGGATGTGCACCCCCGCTGGAGGCTGCATCTGGTCGGCAACCACAACGGAAGCAGGGGCAGTACGCATGCGGCCCGGACACCGCTCGCTTTTGATGAAACGGGGACGCGTGTGGGAGGACTGGCTGTCATGGAACATCGCGACCAGGAGGGATTGTGGGTGCAGCGGGAGGTCAGCGTTTCGGTGCTGCCGCAGTCGTTTGAGCGCGGCGGCGCGACCCGAACCTACGCTGCTGCCACAGGACGCCTGATAATGCGCCTGCCCTGGCAGTGCCGTCTGTTCGAGTATTGGATCGGCGGTGAGGCGGGATATGTGCCGCTGGCCCCGACGCCCGCCTCTGCCGGAATGGAGGTCGGTGAAAACCGCACGCTGATTGGCCCCTCCGCGGTGGCCTGGCAGGTGGCGGCCTACGCCAACGGGTTGTCGGGGCGGCATCGCATTGGCGTGCTCTACGGGCAGGCCGAGCCGCAATGGCTGGTATCCAACAGTTTTCGTCCGAACAACACGCTGTCCGAAGTCCGTTACCGGTTCACGGTATCCCGCAGGCTGAATGTTGAGGCGCGGTACCGGTTCCGCACGGATCTGTTCCGGCCGGAGGGTGCCGACTATACCCGTCAGGACCGTGACCTTTACGCCCGCTTCACCTGGCGGTTTTGAGGGGGAGGGGTATCGCAGGTGCCCTCTTGAGCCGTATCCAAAAATCCGGTACTATGGAAGCTGAATCATGAAGGAAAAAATATGAGGGATAGGATGACAAAACAGGCTCAGAAAGCGGGTGATCCGCAATGGGAGGAGCTGTCCGGCCGGGTGGCATTGCTCGAAGAGGAAATCGACCGCATTAAAGAGCGCAATGTCCGGGTTGAGCGGGACAAGGAGTGGGAGGCGTCCGGTGTCCGGAAACTGTTTCTGGTGGTGCTCACCTACATTGTCACATCGCTGGTCTTCTGGTTCATTGCCATCCCTAATCCGTTTCTCAATGCGCTGATTCCTACAACGGCCTACTATTTGTCGACGCTTTCCCTGCCGGTTATCAGGAACTGGTGGATTGCGCGCCGGATGTAGAAAGACCTCCGCGTCCGGGTCGCGCTTGAGCAACTTCGCCAGATCGCCGGTATGATCGTAATGTCCGTGACTCAGCACAATTACGACCGTTTCGGCTCCGCCGATATCATAGAAGGGTCAAGGCATCATTCCCGAATGCAGCGCACAGAAAAGCCAAATTGCTTCGAAAGATTAAGCCTGCTAACATCACCACTGCCATGAAATTTGTTACGGCTCCAGGCACTTGTTTGACTGGACTCCGAAGAACTCCACCAGTAACCATAGGCACCCACAAAGTCGAAAGTACCATTGAAGAGACGGTAACCACCCGGATGGCCTGAAAAACCGAATACATCTCTTCCGTGATGTGTGAAATGGTAACGCCACCTTGGATGCTCAAAGGTGTCCCATGGCGCCCCAAGCGGACTTTCCTCCTGGCGACGCGATTTCAATGCATTGCCCGCGCCATTGGCTATACTGGTGTTCGGATAGCCGAACGAGGCCACATATTCCATCAACTCGTTCCAGTCATCCTCTGTCGGAACCCGCCAGTCCGCAGGACAGAGGCCACCTGTGGCTGATACCGCATACCAATTGTAGAGAGGGCCATAGACCTCCATCACATCCTCATCGCTGTTCAGACCAGTGAGTGAACCGTGAGGTTGCACTGCCATAGCTCCGCTGGTGGTATTCCGCCAATCGGTATCGCTCAGGCCGCTTGCAATCTCCGTATCGTCTTGGTATCGGGTAGTGCGAAGGTTTTCGGCCATCCACTCCTGATCACCGATGATCACAGTACGGTACTCGTTGCCTTCGATGTCGGTCACCCCGTCTCCCTGGATGTATCTTTTTCGAGTCAGCAGGAGTTCTCCACTGTCATAATCCTGGCCAAAAGGGATCTGAACCTGTCTTTGTAAAAAATCATCCGTGTCCTCCATGAGCAGACGCAAGGTCGCGGTTTCATCGCTGATGTTAAGACGCGGTGCTATATCCACACGCTCCTGTCCCCCAGCTGGACGGACGCGGATGCCCGCACTGCCGCTGCTCACACCCGCACTGATGAAAGTCATGCCCTGAACAAGGGCGAACCCGTTTCCGCGAACCCGCAACAGGTACTGCCCCTGTGAGAGCCCCGGGCCCAGATTGACAACAATATGGTGCGTACCCTGACCCACCCCGGCTTGGGTCTGAATCACCTGCCGGCCCAGAATGTCATAGACCCCGATTACAACCTGCGTTGCTTCGGGAGCATGAAACGGAATGGTCGTCACCGGGTTAAAGGGGTTGGGGTAGGACGAGCCCAGACGGAATTCAGACGGACCCTGAAGGTCGTCAAATGGATCGACAGAAGCAGCTTCTGCCTGATAGGAGAGCAGAAAACGACCCTGATCGTTACTCTGTCCGGAGGCCAGGAGATGGTCCTGCTCATTGAGGAGAAGCACCGTGAGGCCTGCAACCGCGTTGCTGTCACTGTCGATCAGGCGACCTGTCACTTCGTAGGTTGTCAGATTGTCTGTAAAGAGAAAAGCCAGGAAAAACAGCACAACGACAAGGATGGGAGGAGTCAGGTAGATGTTTTTCATGAGTATGGGATTTTGTTTTATAATCAAAGTTGCAGGATCTCAGGTGATCAGCCAACCCTTCGGCCCGGCAAACACCTCCAGGGTGTCATTACGAAAAAGACAACTGATATGGCAATACCTTACATGGGACAATGAATACATAATATCCCATAAAACCTCATTCTTTTAAGTAGCTAAAAAAAACATAAAAAACTATTTTTTTAAGTAAACAGGAGCAAGGGGTACAAAGAGCCTATATCCTGTGTTACTTTTTATTTCTTGCCATGTGCTGTACCGGACACCGCATTCCTCGAATTTTGATTTGTCCGAAATCCAGGGAGGTGGTCAGTAAGGACATGATAAATCTGGAATAAAAAGAATCAGTGACCAAATTATTGCAGAGCACTTCAAAAAAAAATGTCCCCCTGTTGTCCCCAAATTAATTGCAGCCAATCGGCAAGTCCCCAAATAAAAAAGCCCCTGCATTGCTATTCTATTGCAATACAAGGGCTTCAAGAGTACCGCCGACCGGACTCGAACCGGTACGAAGCTATAAACTTCAATGGATTTTAAGTCCATCGTGTCTACCAATTCCACCACGGCGGCACACGAAATACTGTTTTTCAATGAATCCTCAATCTTAAAAGATAACGCACATTAAAGATAACTACAACGTTTGTGTAGCTGCGTACGCATCCACCCGCATCTCCGTTTACCATAAAAGTGCACGCGAGACATCTACAGTGCGCGCGAGACAACTACGGAGCGGTGCCAGGGATTGCAAGCGCATCCTCCCGAATGATTGCGGCAATCGAAAAGCCGGTGCCTTGTGGTCATTCAAATCCTGAAATTTTACACCCGTTTACAGCATTTTTGAGAAATTATTGCTATGCTGATAAATTATAGGCAACGCTTTGCAGCCGGACAATACGCAGTTATTCTCCCGAACGTTATTTCAGGGAAACGGCTGGCGGCCGGACCGGGAACGAAATCCACCCGCTTTTTCCGTTTTTACAGTATTGCATGCAGCACAGAATCTCAGTAAATGCTTATAATTTCATTAAAAACATGTAATTTGCGTAAATCACGCAATTTGAGTAACAGTCCGCAAATTGAGTAACAACTCACATTTTCAGTAAAAGCACCTATTTCAGAAGCATAACCGACAGTAAGCACGCATGACCATCCAGAACCCGGATATCACCCACGATCTCGAGAGCGTCCAGCTGGAACCCGCCCAGCAGGTGGAGCTGAATACGCTCCTGAACGAGTGTCACGAGTACCTGGATTCGTGCGATGACGAACTGATCACCAAGGCGTTCAAACTGGCCTACGTCTCGCACCGGGGCATCGTACGGGCTTCGGGCGAGCCCTACTACCTGCACCCGCTGGAAGTGGCCCGCATCGTGGTCAAGGAGATCGGGATGGATGACGTGTCGGTGGCCGCCGCGCTGCTGCACGATACGGTCGAGGACACCGAAGTGGACCTGAAGGACGTCCGCGCCGAATTCGGTTCCACCGTGGCCCATCTGATCGACGGCATGACCAAGATTTCCGGCGTGTTCAAAAGCAAGGGCGTCAAGCAGGCCGAGACGTTCATGAAGCTGCTGCTCTCCATGGCCGAAGACCTGCGCGTGGTGCTCATCAAATTCGCCGACCGCCTGCACAACATGCGCACCATCCAGCACCTGCCGCGCAAGAAGCAGCTCAGCATTGCCAACGAGACCATGGAGCTGTTCGCCCCGCTGGCCCACCGGTTCGGTATCTACAACATCAAAAGCGAGCTGGAGGACCTGAGTTTCAAGACGATGGACCCCACCGGCTACAAATTCATCGCCCGCAAACTGCGCGAGAAAAAGGATGCGCGCGAGGCGTTCATCGGTAAATTCCTGGAACCGGTCGAGGAGCAGCTGCGCGCCTCCGGATTCAGGTTCACCATCAGGGGCCGGCCCAAGCATATCTACTCGATCTACCGCAAGATGACCCGGCAGCAGAAGCCCTTCGAGGAGATCTACGACCTGTTCGCCATCCGCATCATCCTCCGGGAACCGCACACCAAAGAGGATTGCTGGCGCGTCTACTCGATCATCACCGATTCCTACACCCCCATCCCCGAACGGTTCCGTGACTTCATTTCGGTACCCAAGGCCAACGGCTACCAGTCGCTCCACACCACGGTGATCTCCCGGACCGGACGCAAGGTGGAGATCCAGATCCGCACGGAAAAGATGGACGAAATCGCCGAGCGAGGATTCGCCGCCCACTGGCGCTACAAGGAGGGCCCGGCCAAGGAGCAGGATATCAACCGTTTCGTGAGCTGGGTGCGCGACGTGCTCGACAATCCGCGTCCAGAAGCCGCCACCGAATTCGTCGAGGATTTCCAGCTCAACCTCTACACCGACGAGATCTACGTCTTCTCGCCCAAAGGCGAACTCAAGACCCTGCCCAAAGGCGCCACGCCCATCGACTTCGCCTTCGAGATCCACAGCGAGGTCGGCGAACGCGCCCTTGCCGCCAAAGTCAACGGCAAGATCGTGCCGCTGCGCCAGCGCCTCAAAAGCGGCGACCAGGTCGAAATCATCACCGGCAAGCAGATCAACCTGAACCCGGACTGGGTCAACGACGTAGTCACCCACAAGGCCCGCTCCCGCCTGCGCCAGTACATCAAACAGAAGGAGCGCAAGGTCTCCGACGAAGGCCGCGAGCTCTGGAACAAACGCGCCGACCGCGCCGGCATCGAAATATCCGACCAGGAACTGGCCAAAATCGCCACCCGCCTCAGGTACTCCTCGCTGCAGATGCTCTTCTTCGACATCGGCTCCGGCGTCTACGACGTCAACAAACTCCTCAAAGCCGTCAAAAGCTACATGAGCAAGGGACGGGTGGATGAGGCCGAAGCCAAACCCGACGAGCACGAGTCCCCGGCCACCGATCACTACAAGATCGCCTACGACATCAACAACAAGCAGGAAGGAAGTCCGGGCCTGATCCTCAACGGCGAGCTGACCGACGTGCGCTTCTCCTTCGCCCGCTGCTGCAACCCCATCCCCGGCGACGATGTGGTCGGATTCATCAGCCGCGAAGGCGACATCAAAATCCACCGGGTCAGCTGCAAGAACACCCGCCACCTGATCAAAACCGACGGCGAACGCATCGTGGATGTTTCCTGGGCGCGCAACACCGGCTCCCAGTTCATGGCCGCCATCCGCATTGTCGGGGAGGACCGCGTCGGACTGGTCAGCGATATCTCCAGCCTCATCTCCAAAAACCTCAAAACCAACATGAAAAGCATCAACGTGACCAGCGACAGCGGCATGTTCGAAGGCACGCTGATTATCATGGTGGACAATATCGGCCACCTGGAGAAGGTGATCGCCCGGCTGCAGAAGGTAGACGGTATCAAAGAAGTTTACCGGTATGAATAAAAAAAATCAATGCATATACCTATTTCATTAATTGTTCGTTAGTTGTATATTAATTCTATAGTTAACAGAAGATTATCCCGTAGTACTATTT
>RECX01000228.1 GCA_007693825.1 Balneolaceae bacterium | reverse complement strand
TCAGTGTAGTCAGTGTAGTCAGTGTAGTAAAGGGTCGGAACCCGTGTAGCAAACCAGATCATATTCCATGCAAGGTGTCAGAGAAACTGTAAGTGAGGTCGTTCAGGCGGTGCTGCCGGTAACCGTGATCGTAATCCTGTTGCAATTCACGATCATATGGCTGCCGATGGAAGATTTCCTGCAGTTCATTGTCGGGGTGGTGATGGTTTCCGCCGGACTCATTTTCTTCCTGCTGGGGGTCCATATCGGGTTGCTCCCCATCGGTGAGATGATCGGGTCGGCACTGCCGCGGATGGGAAAGGTCTGGCTGATTGTACTGATAAGCTTCATTCTCGGCTTTGTGGTCACTGTCGCAGAACCGGATGTGCGCGTACTGGCAAATTATGTTGATACTGTATCGGACGGTGAGGTCAACCGGCATCTGCTGATCTACACCGTAGCTCTCGGCCTTGCCATTTTTGTGGGGCTTGCCGTTCTTCGCATCATCTTCGACATCCCGATAAAATACATTCTGACCGGTGGCTATCTGCTAATTTTCGGCCTCGCATTCTTCGTGCCCGAACAGTTCATCTCCATATCCTTTGATGCCGGGGGTGTGACAACAGGGCCACTGGCCGTACCCTTTATCCTGGCTTACGGCATCGGTGTGGCGGCGGTTCTGGGTGGACGGAAAACAACGGACAGTGGCTTCGGGCTGGTGGCACTGGCATCCATAGGCCCGGTACTGGCCGTTCTGATTCTTGGGATCATATACGGGTAGCGGAACATGATGATTTGCCGAACAGATTCAATAATTACTGAACTCTCTATCACATCCAACGTGCAAGCACAGATTTAAAGTAAAAAGACAGATCAAAACAAGGTAAATCAGGAAACGAATGAACGTGTCGGTATTCAACGGAATTACAGGTGTCATCATCGAAGTGTTCTTCGCGCTTGTCCCGCTGGTACTGTTTTTCCTTATCGCCCAGGTCCTGTTCCTTCGCATTCCCTGGAAAAAAGTAATCGACATCATCAAGGGAATTGTTCTGGCATTCATTGGCCTCACGCTGTTTCTGCAGGGTGTACATGTTGGTTTTGAACCGGCGGGAACCATGATGGGCCAGGTGCTTGGATCCAAAAATCACAATTGGATTCTCATACCCATCGGTTTCGTTCTCGGATTCGTGGCCACCATAGCCGAGCCGGCGATCCGCATCCTCAATCACGAAGTGGACAAAGTTTCTGGTGGATACATCCCCCGGAAAGTACTGCTTTACACGCTCTGCATCGGAGTCGGTTTTTCCATTGCGCTTGCGATGCTCCGGCTGTTGGCAGGCATCCCGATTGTCTGGCTGGTGCTGCCGGGGTACGTTATCGCATTGATCATGATGCAATACACCTCACCGACGTTCACTGCGGTTGCATTTGATGCCGGCGGTGTGGCAACAGGACCGATGACTGTTACGTTTATTATGGCGATAGCGCTTGGTGTGGGTGAAGTCCTGCCCGGGCGCGACCCCATGATCGACAGTTTCGGAATGATAGCTCTTGTGGCCTTGGCTCCTATCATTTCGGTCCTTACCTTGGGACTATTATACGCCTGGAAAGAACGCCGTAATGATTGATCTGCTAAAAAATTGTCAAAAGCTCATCCTGACCGTCGTCAGCCGGAGCAAAACCAGCAAAGTGGTGAAGGCATCCATGCGGAAACGCGCAGAGGGTGCCACCATCATACACGGTGAAGGCACCGGCATCGAGCGCTGCAAAAAGTTCTGGGGCATTCCCCTTGAGCCGGAAAATGATATTATCTTTACGGTGGTCTCCGATGAGCATGCCGAGGATGTGCTGGACATCATCAGCAAAACTGTCAAAATGAGCAAGCCGGGCAACGGAGTTGCCATGATTCTGGACATCACCCGATTCACCGGGGCCGTACACCTCCACAAGAATGAACAGAAACCGATGGACCAACCTTTGAAATCCATGGATATCACTGCCCAATTTGAACTGATAGTCACTATCGTGAACAAGGGATTCTGCGAGGAGATCATTGAAGCATCCCGCGAGGCCGGAGCGGCGGGCGGAACCATTCTGCACGGCCGGGGCACCGGTGTCCACGAACATGCGAAGCTGCTTTCATTCGCTATCGAGCCTGAAAAGGAGGTAATCCTGACCCTTGTGCCGCAGAAGGTTACGGACCGGGTGCTGGAATCCATCGTAAAAGCCGGCGAACTGGACAAACCCGGCAAAGGCATTGCATTTGTGCTTAATGTCGAAAAGGTTTTGGGGATCAATCACCTGCTCGAAGAGATGCTCCAGGAAGAGGGGCCAAAAAAGTGATGCAGCAACTCGCCTTTGTCCTGGACTATCCGTAAAACCGGCAATGGCACCTGTTCCAATATCGCAAAGCGGTGCATTTTCGGATGACTCCCATACCATGGCGGCCGCTGCGGATTTTTTCTGACATCCCTATTCGGTGGCGGTGTCTGTTTTTTCCGAACGGCTTTTTCCTTGTGCGCCGCTGGAAAGCACCGTTTTGTCACTGGATATCAGGTCCAGCGGAAGTGGTTTTGTAGCGGATCCGGCATAAACCGACACATGCGGGAACGGTATCTCTATTCCTTCCTTGTCGAACCGCTCCTTGATGCCCATATTCAGACCATTCCGGAGTTTCAGGAAGTTCTCCTTTCTTGTCCAGGCCACAAACAGCAAATCGATGGATGAGCTGCCGAACTTGTCGAAAATGAGCAGCGGCGGCGGCTCCTGCAACGAATAGGGAAGTTTTGCTGCGACATCGAACAGGATCTCGCTCACCCGGGTGAGGTCTTCCTTGTAGGCGACGGATATGTTGCAATCCACCCGCCGGATGGGGAAGCGGGTGATGTTGATGTACTCGGACTTGATCATGGTTTCGTTGGGCACCCTCAGAAACCGGTTGTCAAACATGCGGATTTTCACAGACATCGTGTCAATGGAATAGACCACACCTACATTTCCACCAACACTGATCACATCACCTACTACAAATGATTTTTCTGCCACCAGGAAAAAGCCGCTTATGATATTGGTGGCGGTGGTCTGTGATGCAAAAGCCAGGGCGATGCCCAGGATGCCTGCGGCCCCAAGCAGTGGAGTAAGGCTGAAGCCAAACTCGTGGAGCACGGTTATCAGCAGAATGGTTATGCCGACAAAGAAAACCAGTTTGCCTGCCAGCATTCCGTAATGCGGGGAATAGTGTTTGGATATATACCGATTCAGGGCTCGGCGAAGGATAAGCAGCAACGGCAGGCCCACCACAAGAATGATCAGCACCCGAAGCAGAACAAACAGTCTTTCTCCTGCTATCTGACCTTCGAAAAGTGATGAAAGAAACTCCATATGTGGCAGTATGTTAGCTATTCAAAGCGATTATGGGTAGTGGTGGTCACCGGCATTCCTGGCAGTTTTTCAGAAACCGGGAATGTGAAAATCCCTGAGCCGCCGGAACGTCTTCAGCCCGATACTTTTCCTGACCGGCGTGCGGGGTTTGCTGACCATTTTGGCATCACCGGCCTCAGGCGGACGGACTCCCTTCATCTCCGTGTCCGTGCTGCTGTCCATCCCCTGGTAATTGATCACCGTTTCATCGGACCAGAGAGCATCCCCCCTGGCAAAGATGGAGAGGCGATCCACGCGAAGGCAGACTTTTTCAAATTTCAACTCAGCGTCGCTGTTGTTCCGGATTTCCATGGGACACACAACCAGATGAGGCTCCAGGAGATCCTCTGTTAGAATTCTTCGTGCTGTGGAGGAGACGGCATAGGACAATTCTCCTTCGGTGAAACCTCCGAACCAGGTTTCCGAGAGCACAACGGTTGGCAGTTCAGCAATGACCAGATCCTCGCGTGATGCCGGAGTGATGCGCACCCATACCGGGACCCGTGAAAAGACCCTGGTTCGCGTCTGGCTGAAAAAGCTGTAGGAGTGCTCCGTGTCGATGATTACCGGTCTGTCAGGCATCACCGGATGGATCCGATACTCATCGAACTCTCCGGGGAGGGCCATGCGCATCCATTCCGGTTTATCAGGCAGCCCGGCAGCATCACCGCGTGTTTCATCATCTCTTATGCTGGCCACCCAGATCTCATCGAGAAATCTTTTCAGGAATATGGTGAGGGGACCGATCCGATGCCGGAAGACATCCCTGTCCTTAAGCGTAAATGTGGGCCAAATAGATTGTTTCATTGACATAATTTCTGCATCTGATGCGCCCATATTACAGGATTCGCAGACAATCAGCAAACGGGTTTTTTGGGATGCGGGATCCCATCCGGCATGTTTCCAATGGTCTGCTCTTTAGCTATCTTGATAAAAGAGCAGGCGATTCGGGATGCATCTCATAGTTACACTTACACACATTGCATAAAATCAGGGAGGTCAGCCATGTTACATCCTAAAATTCTTGTTCCGGTTGATTTTTCAGAGCTGAGTGAGCACGCCCTCCAGGCAGCCAATACATTCGCCCGGCAGTTCGAGGGCAGTGTTACACCATTTCATGCCTACATTCCGGTCACTGATCTGGATGGTTTTTATTATGTGGGATCGGGAATCACACCGCATGAAAAGTATTCCGAGATCGAGAAAGTGCTCCATGAGCGGCTTCTGGAGATTGCCGGGAAGCACATCCAGCCGGAACTTCTTTCCCCTCCGCAGCTGGATGTCGGAAATCCGGCGCGGGCCATCATCCACACCTCCAACCAGTTTGACCTGGTGATCATGAGCACGCACGGACGGACGGGGTTCAGCCGCTTCGTGATGGGCTCTGTAACGGAAAAGGTGTTGCGCATGTGCAAAAAGCCGATGATTACGGTAACCGGGGAGTCCGATCTCGGCGATTTGACCTCATTGCTTGTCACGACGGATTTCTCCGAGAATTCGCACAGGGTTTTTCCGTTTGCCGGCAGTATTGCGGAAGGGACGGGCGGCACCATCGACCTTGTTCACATTGTCAGTGACGAGCAGTTTTTTGATTCCGGAGCGGCGGAAGAAACGGCAAACAAACGAAAGAAAGAGATAGAGGACCTGGCTGATACTCATTTCAGGCATATCCGGAAACGCGTTAATCCCAGGATTGTGGTTGGAAACCGTGCACCGTATGCCGAAATCGAACATCTTGCCCATGAAAAGGGATATCACCTGGTGTTGCTGTCGTCTGTGGGACGCACGGGACTGGATTACCTTATGATGGGCAGTACTGCTTCACACGTCGTCCGCAGGGTGAAAAACGCCGTTTTCACGATCAATCCGCATGGTATCAGCCCGGAGAAGGCACGAAAGCTGCATTATCAATACCGGCAGATGTGAGCCGGTACTCAAGGAAAAATACTGCGAGCCGGAAACCTGGGCAGCAAGCAATCACGGACTACTGATTTGTGCTTAGAATCGGAACGTTATCCCAAACGTGGCATGGAAACGGTCCACGTCCTGGTCAGCGGTTTCAATAAACGTCACAGGTATGTTTGCTGAATCAACAATGATACCGGTGGACGCATCCACGTAATAGAGGTCTTCTGTGGTATTCCAGAAACCGTATTGGAGGCCAAGGTCGATCGATGTGCTCTGGTTGATGCCGATACCGATGCCGGCACTCAGATAGTGCCTGTCGTTGTTATCCAGGTATGCCAGCGGATTGGGCATGTAGGACCAGCCGACCCGGGGTTCAATGGAATCAAAAATATTGATTGACGCACCGGCGCGCAAGTTCCAGACATCATTGAAATTCCGGTTGATGAAATTGTTTTCATCGATTTCCACTTCCCGGTCCACCGAATCAAAACCACTCAATCTGATGTTGCTGTAATTTACGCGCTCGGCTGAAGCGGATACATTGATAAGGGGAAGGCTGCTCGTTGATGCGCCGATATGGATCCGGGAAGGCGACGTGACATTGTAGGAATACTCGCCGGAGAGTTCGTCGCTGAGCTGGGGTCCGAAGGTATTGCCGTCTCCGTCTGTCTGAACCTGCCCGTCGAGGGTAACCACATCCCTGAAGCGGGTTTGCACAAATGCATCAAAGCGTTCTTCGACGTTCCATCGGGTGCCTGTCGTGTAGCTGAGTCCAAAATCCAGCACATTAAGACCGGTATACAGGATGCCGACCCGCGCATTGTAACCGACCGCATCCACCGTGATTTTCTCCTCGAACAACATGCGGTCGATGTTGTAGGTCCCGGTGTTTTGTTCTCCGGAATAGACTGGACGGCCGGAGGCATCCATGGGTGACGATTCAATAAAGACCTGCTCGAATACCGACTTGGATACCGGGATGCCTACCGAGACGCCGACGAAGAAGTCCGGCTGAAATTCCGTTGCCATGAAGATGCTGTACTCCCCGGACTGTCCGCGCCTGGTGGTTTCCGCAAACTGGTCAACTCCCTGGAACCCTCCGTATTCGAAAACGGATTCCTGGAAATTGTTGAAGTCATCGATTGCGAAGGTATTGAAAGCGATGTCATTGGTGTAATCCGTAAGGAACTGATAGGTACGGGATGTCAGATCGTTGAAGGCATCGACATTGAATGCCGTATTGTAGTCTGCGGTTTGCACGTAGCCGCCTCCGAACACCAGGCTGCCTACGACAGTGGGCATCTTGTAACTGAATCCAATGTTGGTAATACCCGTCTGAGAATCGCTGAAGCTGTTTTGCTGGCCAATGTAGGTTGCCTCCTGGGATATTTCCCTTACTCCGATCCCCATACTGAACATACTGGCTGGCATTTGTGCGGCCACGGCCGGATTAATGATGTAGGATCCGAAGCCCTGCAGTTGAGAAGCCGAGGAGCTGCCAAGCGCAATGCTGTGCGGATCTTGTCCGGGAAGCTGTTTTGAGAGACGGAGTGCATCAAAGCTGTATTGCGCCTGCGCGGCAAAAGATCCCATCAGTAAAAACAGGATGGCGAGGAACAATCGGGATGAGAGGGCGTTTCGTGTCATGCGATAGTAAAAAGTGTTCTGGGTTACGTTTTTACAAGATGCAAGAGCCTGGCTACACCGGATTTCACGTGCTGTTGTCTCTGCTTTGAAAAAACCGGAATGTGCGTGAGTAGGATCTGGCTGGCTTGGACGGCGTCAACGGTACAATTGATTAGTGTACAGCAACCTCGCATTGATGTTTGACGATACAGAATAAGTCGGTAAATAATTCCGGCGGTCTGTCAGTCATTCCGCGACCGGGAACCGGAGCTGCTGCTTCGGCTGGTGTTGCTGCTCCGGTTTACCGTACCGCTGCTGCGGGACGGAGGCGTACTGCTCCGGTTTACCGTACCGCTGCTGCGGGACGGAGGCGTGCTACTCCGATTGACCGTACCACTGCTGCGGGACGGAGGCGTGCTGCTCCGATTGACCGTACCACTGCTGCGGGTATTGGAGCTTCTGTTCACCG
>RECX01000108.1 GCA_007693825.1 Balneolaceae bacterium | reverse complement strand
GCTTCAAAGGAACGCTCGATATTGTCGTTGATGTGCTCCGTATTTCTGAAATCATTGGGATCCAGTGTTTCTCCATCCCGGCCTTTGAACCATTCGGAGACGTCGACCGTAACGACAAGCACTGAGGTTCCCGAATCCTCAATCACAAGTGGCGGGAACAGATCGATCTCTATTTCAAAATCCTCCCGGGAGCGGAACATGAAGTCTTCGCCCTGGTAGGTTCCCTTGACTACGAGGGAATAACTTCCGGTTTCATCCCTGAAATCGCGGTCCGATACTTGTACGTCATCATCGGGTTTCTCGATTTCCAGCTCTAATTCGTCATACAGGCCAGGAGGCAGTTCGCCTTTGGTAAGGATCAGCGGAGATCCGTCAAGGGGCAGGTCGATGATAAAGTTTTCCACCTCGAAATCTTTGGTGCCTCTAGTGCCATCCAGTTCCATCTCCTCGATAAACATCTTGATCTCGGTGATGAGAAGTTCGTCCTCTTCCAGTACCATGTCTGAGCTTTTTGCAAGAACACTGGAATTGGTGATCACTTTCATCTCGATTTGTACTTCTGGTTCGTCATTCGTGTTGGATTCGACAAGGTCGCATCCGGCAAGCATGGTGGTTGTAATGAGCACCATGGTTAGCAGAGTGTAGATTGATTTTTTCATTGTGTTACATGTTTCGTTTGGGGTTGTCGCTGTGCCCGTTATACAGATGAGACAGGAGAGAACCCCTAGCCGAATACAAAAAAGAATGAAGCGTTTTTCCGAAAAAAATTCCTGAAGACATTCTGCCGGAATGCGAGCTGGCAGCTCTGGTCGATGAAATCGGATCCCGATGTTAAAGCCGAAAACGAGCGGATCCTGAAAATGCACGTCCGGCGAAGGCATAGCTGAGGAACGGAAAATGGTCAGAAAAACTTCATGGGAAGGTAACAAGTCGGACCTGCCGGAAAAAATCTGTGACGCCTGCGGATGCACGTTCACCTGGCGGGAAAAATGGGCATCGGACTGGAGCAATGTGAAGTACTGCAGCGAGCGGTGCCGGAAAAGAAATCATTATGAAAACAAACCTCATCCTGTTTCGTAACGACCTGCGCATTCATGATAATGAAGCGCTGTTCGAAGCTTCCAAAGCAGATCGATTAATCCCGGTTTATGTGTTCGATCCCCGGAAGTTTACCACAACGGAATACGGCTTTCCGCGGGTCGGTCCGCACCGGATCCGTTTTCTGATGGAGACGGTCTTGAACCTGCGGAAGAACCTGAGACTACGCCATTCCGACCTGGTCATCCGAACCGGCAAGCCGGAGGAAATCGTCCCGGCGTTGGCCAGGGAGTTCGGGGCAGGTGATGTTTTCCTGCATGCCGAGGCAACCAGCGAGGAGCGGGAGGATGAGGATGCGATTGAGAGGGCGCTTGCGTCCATGAGCCCGTTTGCGCCTGCAAACCCGCTTGCACCCCCGAACCCAAATACCTCTTCGAACCCGCCGGGATCTGAAATACCCGCCGGTATCCATCTGAGAAAGTTCTGGGGGAGTACACTATACCACCTGGACGACCTGCCTATGGAGACGCATCAGGTGGCGGAGGTGTTTTCGGACTTCCGGAAGCGGTTGGAGAAGGGCAGCCGGATAAGGGAGGTTCTCGCGATGCCGGATGAGCTTCCACCGTGTCCGGTCGACTACCCAGGCGAGCTGCCGGAGCCGAAGGCACTGCGTGCCGTGCCGGATCATTTCCTTTGGGATGATAAACTGTTTGATCTGTCCCACAAATCGGTGCTTGATTTCAAAGGCGGGGAGGACGTCGCGCTGCAACGGATCCAGAGTTACATATGGGATGGCGATCACCTTAAGCGCTACAAGGAGACCCGGAACGGACTGCTAGGTGCGGATTACTCCTCCAAATTTTCGCCCTGGCTGGCAACGGGGACATTGTCGCCGCGGTATATCCATGACCAGGTCCGCCAGTACGAAAAAGAGCGCGTAAAAAACAACTCCACGTACTGGATGATTTTTGAGCTCATCTGGCGGGACTATTTCAGATTTGTGTTCATGAAGCACGGTAACGCTCTTTTCAAAACAAGGGGCATCCGTAAAACGCCCCATCCTGTGGAATGGCAGCGGGATCATCACATAATTCGCGTCTGGCAACGAGGCGAAACCGGCATTCCGTTTGTGGATGCGAATATGCGGGAGCTGCTCCAGACCGGGTTCATGAGCAACCGGGGCCGCCAGAACGCTGCAAGTTTTTTCAGCTGGAACCTGCGCCAGGAGTGGCGTATCGGCGCCGCATGGTTCGAGGCGCTGTTGCTGGATTACGATCCGTGCAGCAACTGGGGCAACTGGGCGTACAACAGCGGTGTCGGCAACGATCCCCGTCAACGTTATTTCAATATCCTGGGTCAGGCCGACCGCTACGACAAAAACGGCGACTACGTCCGGCACTGGATCCCGGAGCTGTCCAACCTCCCGGCCTCGAACATCCACAAACCTCACCTGCTTTCAGTGAAAGAGCAGCGAACATGCGGCACCACGATTGGAGAGGATTACCCCGTGCCTGTGATCGATCTCGATGCCAGCTATGAAATGCTCAACAGTTGATCATCGGCGACATCTGCTCTTTTACATCTTTTTTCTTGGGTTACTGGCGCTGGTCTTTTAATTTGGTAATGGCAGGGAATCAGAACCTTGTCAAGCAGCAATTTTGCAGGGAAATAGCAATCTTGTAGTAAGCAGCAATCTTGCAGAAAATAGCAATCTTGGGAAACAGCCATTTTGCCCGAAAGTAATCATCCAGTTTCTATAGCCATGCTCAAACACCAAATCAAAAGCAGCATCTTCGTGTGTCTTCTTGCCACCCTCGTTACTTTTCCCGGCAATGCTGAGGCCCAGTCGGAAATCACAGTTGAGACGCTGAGAGAATTAGCTGAAGGAAGATCCCTGGTACGGGCAATCAGGGAAGTCGAAACCGCCGGCTCGCCCTACCTTTTTGAGGATTTCAAAGCGGGACACATAACTCTCTCAAATGGTGTCAACAGCGAGAGGTTGATGATGAACTACAATATCCATAAAGAGAGGGTGGAAGTCATACAAGGCGATTTTGCTCTTTCGATCATGAGCGACCGCCTGGCGGGATTTGAGTTCACCGATATGGAAAGCCGCTATCTGTTTCGCAATGGCTATGAGTCAAGCCGCCTCTCCCCGGATGATTTTGTCCGGGTCCTGGCAGATGGCGAGATCACCGCACTGCTGAAATACAATGTCAGTTTGCAACAGGATGTGCCCACCTATAGTGTTGCCACGCAACAGGACCGCTACACGAAGAGCCAGCGTCTTTTCATCAAGAAGGATGGGGACATTCAGCGGGTCCGGCGAATGAACGAACGATCAATCCTTCGAAGCCTGGACCATTTTCAGGATGAGATGCGGGATTTCGTCCGGCAAGAACAGCTGGATCTTTCCAGCATCAATCACCTGGAGCGTTTTTTCCGGCACTACAACACCCTTTTTGAGGAGTGATGCCGCTGCCTCCAGGCCCAGTCCGGGAAGCATCCGTGAAGCAGAAGTTAAAAAGATGTAAAACCTGAAACATGGAATAGCAGAAGCACGTATATTCCGTCCGATTCGTTACGATTTAAACACTTGTTTAAGTCGTCCCTCATTGCCGGTAAAAAATCCGAATTCAGTGAAGCGCTATTACATAAAGCGCTAATGAATGCAGTACCAATAAACGAAGCGCTAATTAACAAAGCGCCATTACATATTGATTTAAGAATTATAACATAAGTGAGTTGTCCCGTTATGCCGTTTACTCAAAGAGCCCCCCTGTTTGCCGTATTGATCGCCTATGTTCTCCTTTTAGCTTCCTGCTCGGGCAAGAACCAGCTTTATTTCAGCGAAGATGTCGATCTGAGTGCCGGTGACCCCGTTTTTTCAATACTCATTGCCGAGGCCGATGCCCTGCAATCAGATTTTCCCGATCATTTGTTCAGTTCCCTGAGCCATTTTGAGCGCCGCGTGCTGAACGAACGACTTCCGCAGTACATCCAACAGGCAGCCGGAGTCGAAGTCACCGGATTCCTGGATAAGCGGGTTTTTCAGGATAATGAGTTCGATTTGCGCACATTTGATGTGCGAAACAGAAGCATTGAAATGATATCCCCTGTTTCAGGGACGAAACTGACCGATGAAAAAAGTGATTCGCGCTTTGTGCTCATCCTTGATCAGTTATCTTTTACACCCTTTGCCGTGGAGGTGGGTGGCGGCACGTATGCCGGACATGAGAATCGCGTGGAACAACGGCTCAAGCTTGAAATGAATTATCTGATCTGGGACAATGTGAGCGGGGAAGCTGCAGGCTGGGGAAATCTCGATATCACCAACAGTTTTGATTCGCTGGATCAGAATGCATCCTACACAGCGATCTTGCAGGAAGCTTTTGGCAAGATCATGATGAGCACGCCTTTCAGCTGAGGCGCCACCACCTTCCCGTTCAGCGGGCTTGACTTCCCGTTCAGCGGGCTTGACTTTCCGTTCAGCGGGTTTGGCTTTCCGTTCAGCGGTTTGACTTCCCGATCAACGGGTTTGACTTCCCGCTCAACGTATCTGAAAAGAGCGATTGATATTGAACCCGAACCGGAATTCAAAATCCGGGAAATTTCCGTTTGGACCCGCCAGCAGGTAGGCATCATTCAGCGCCCTTGCGTTTGAAAAGAAAATCTGGAACACGTGTCCGCCGGTTTCCATGTCAAGGCCGATGGCAAAATTCTGGTTCACGGTTTCATTTTCGAACCGGTAGGACGGCACATACTGGACCGTCACCGACGACCGGCTTGTAAATTTGTAGCGCGATCCCATCCCCACACCTGCAAATGTTTCATCGGTATCGAGGGGATCTTCAATTCTCAGAAGCGGGTTGGTCCGGCTGAAAGCGGCAATGGTCGGGACGAGCAGCAGGCTGAACCGGTCATCGAATTTTCGCGATACCGGCAGGGCCAGACTGAGCTGGTTGCGATCCGAAAAGGAGTAGGTCTGGTTCAGGAACGTATAATCCTCGGTCATCCATCCGGCCGTCAGGACCATTCCGGCGGACACCGGAGAGCCGCTGCCCGTCATCTGCTGCAGGTACTGATACCGGAATCCCATATCGTAGACCTTGTCCATGCTCGAGCGCGCGGCGAAGACAGAGAACCTGTCGGAGATCCCGTACTCCAGGCTGAAGCGGATATTGGCACCCTGATCCAGGCCCCAAAAGTCCGTGATGCCGTTCTCCACCGTGCCGAATGCATGCATGATGCTGTAGTATAGCTCGCCTGTTGCCAGTGGCTCCGTAGTATTCAGCTGGATGTGTCTGGAGGTCGGGAACGTCAATTCAACCGGCCTGTTCTGCACAACGCGTTCCCTGGTCAGCTGGGCTGCCGCATCGCTGGCTGCAAGCAGCGTCAGCGTGAGTGCGATGGCGGAAAGACAGAATTTAGTTTTCATCATGAGGCCTCAGCAGGATGTCGATATTAATGGTTTGCACATCACTCAATTCGTAAAACAGGATGCTTGGCCGGTCTATGCCGAAATCCTCCAGCAGTATTTCCCAACCGGCCCTGATGCGGATACCCTCATTGGTCGCTTCCATCGTGCCGGAAACGGTCATATCCCGGGTGATTTCGCGCATTTTAAAACTACCTGTTACGGTCGCCGTTTGCTCTCCTTCCATTTCCGGGTCGAAATCTGACGTGAGCTTCCCACCGAACTCGGCAAAGGGATATTTGTCCGTTTCCAGGTAGATCTGGCGCATGTCACGGTCGCGCCTCCTGTTGCCCGTGTCAAGTGATGCCAGGTCCACAAAGAAATCCACCTCACCCGTTTCCAGGTTGATGAAGCCGGCAAGATTGTCGGAAGTCCCCTTGAATTCGAGCAAGGGGGCGGTGGAGATGAACTCCACGTACCCGTCTGTTGCAACGTAGGATTGCGCAATTGCGGGCCTGCCGCAAAGCAGCAGGAATACCGAGAGCATCCAGTAGAAGGCGGATCGTTTCACGGTTATTTCGTCACCGTGACGATGTTGCCCTGACGCTGAACGGCGAACTCGGGGAGATCCCTTCCGGCGGGACCGCTCACAAACGAGCCGTCATTTTCAAAAACGGAGTTGTGGCAGGTGCAGATAAACCGCTGGTTTTGATACTGCCAGTTGTTTCTGCAGCTGGCGTGGGGACAGACATCGGTGAACGCCCGGATCAGGTCACCATCGATATTCACTACAATTACGGAGGCCTGGCTGAGAACCATCCATCCGCCTGCCTGTCGAAGCGGTGACAGTGAATCGTCATCCAGGTTCAGCCGGACGGTATTCCCATCAATGGTTATAGCTCCGTTATCGCCGTTGTTTCCGTTTTCAGGCAATTCTTCGTCGTTCGAGCTGGTGACATCGCAGCTGGCCAGCGAGATGCCAAGAAATGCAAACAAGGCGGTTGAACCGGCCGTCCTGAGAAATTCCTTGCGGTCCATTCCGTTACGGGTCTCTTTTTCGGTCAGGGTATTCATGGGGTTTTTTCCTGTGGATTGGTTTTGCGGTGTTTATAGCGGACTGCTAACTCAATTAGAAACCAATAAAAACGGCATCCGGTTCCTAAGGGGAGCCCGTAATCCATGAAACAGTATCAGCCGCTTGCAGCAATTGCGTGATGGCACGGATGGATTGGCAGCATGGGAATGGGTACATTCCTGCATCCCTCCACGTAACATTCCAGTCTATTCCATGCCATGACGGATCGTCTTGTGTTGTTCTCCCGACCTATTGTTCTTGGTATTCTGCTCCTGTGGTCCACCGAGACCACGTTGTGCGCACAGCAGCTGAATCTGCCGCCCAGACCTGTTGATGCGCCGACGGGTTCGGAGTTCAAGGAGCAGGTCCGCAACCTCGCCCTCGCCGCCCGGGAAGAGGCCATTTTTGAGCAGGTGATGGCAGGCAACGTGCCCGGTTTCCTGCGGGAACTGGCGCCGGTCACCGTCACCGGTAATGTGGGCGGATCCGGCACCGGCTCTTTGAATGGATCCGGTTCCCTCACCGGTGAAACACTGGAAGTTACCTATTACGTCACGCCGGATTACCTGGCCGTGGGCAGCGACGACGACTATTTCCTGATGCCCATGACACCCATCCTGGCGCAGCGCATTGCCAGCGCGACTGGATGCTCCATGCCCACCCGCCGGATGGTCGACCAGATCTGGCAGGCGGCCCCGCTCAAGCTCCCGCCCCGTACCATCCCGCCGAGCGACCAGATGACCAGCATCCCGGTGATGTATGATCACCACCTGTTGGTGTGGGAGCAGCGTGAGCCGGCATTGGAGGAGCATCCGCTGGGCGCGCTGACGGCCGGACACAAAAAGGACGTGGTCGTATCCAACCGGATCTACAACCA
>RECX01000170.1 GCA_007693825.1 Balneolaceae bacterium | reverse complement strand
GTGCTGCTCCGATTGACCGTACCACTGCTGCGGGTATTGGAGCTTCTGTTCACCGTGCCGCTGCTGCGGGACGGTGGTGTGCTGCTCCGATTGACCGTACCACTGCTGCGGGTGGTAGTACTTCCCCTGCTGACCGTACCGCTGCTGCTTCGGGTAGTAGTAGAGCTTCTGTTCACCGTACCGCTGCTGCTTCGGGTGGTAGTAGAACTTCTGTTCACCGTACCGCTGCTGCTTCGGGTGGTAGTAGTGCTTCTGTTCACCGTACCAGTGGTGCTGCGGGTCGGGGCTGTACTGCGTGTCACGGTGCCGTTGCTGCGGGTTGGCGTCGTGCTTCGGGTAACCGTACCGGTTGATCGGGTAGTTGCCGTACCGGCGTCGCGGCGGACGGAAGTCGGAGTGGTGCTTGTACTCCGGGTGACACCAGTCCTGCGATCTACCGTAGAAGTTCCAGATCGGGTTACGCTTTGCGGAGTTGTGCCGCTTCGCACAGCGGTCGAGCGGGCGCCATCACGGGTAAGTGCCGAAGCGCGGGTAGCTGTTGCAGCAACCGGATTTCTGGTCATACGCGTGCGGGCTGGTTGGCCGGTCACGTTGTAATAGTTGTATACGACGTAATAGTTAGGACCGTATCCGAAAGGACCGTGCCAGCCGTAAGAGGGATAACGATGCCAGCGGTAGGCAGAGTGCCAGTGGTAAGGGCTGTGCCAGGAGTGCCAGTAGGATGCATGCCACGGATGGTACCAGTACGGGTCCCACGGTGAATGCCATCCCCAGGAACCATAATGAACGCCAAAGCTCCAGTGGGCATGGCTGCCAAATCCCCACGATGTGCTGAAGTGATGCCGCGGGTAGCGGTGGCTGTAATGGTAGCGGCTTGACCAGCGGTAGCGGTCAATGTCCCTGAAGTACAATCCGGCGTCTTGCAAACCGTCCTCATAGCCCAAGTCGTAAATATCCTGATCGCTTACGGGCTGTGTCTGTTCTGCAGCATGGCGGTCCGAGACCGTCCTTGCCGGACGCTCTTCTATGACTCTGACCTGTGTATAGCAGCCAGTGAAAATGAAGGCGGCTATCAGCAAAGTGGCTATGTTTTTCAAGTGTGCCATAATGTTCTCCTTAGTTGCTGCTGCCAGTGGTACTTCTGTGATATTACATTTGCGGGTTCGCTCAATCGTTCCAGTATAAAACGGTCAAGCATGTTCTTTCTTGCGTGATCCTTTCTACTACTTGTTACACAGCAAAGATGCTTTACACCTAATACAAAGATAGAATTTTATACCAGAATTCCTTGTCTTTCTACATATTTTTACGCTTCAGCGCAGAAAAAGTTCGGAAGGATCCTGCCGGAAGTTCCCCTGAAGCCAGGGACTTTCACTCATCCCACTGTCTCTTAATGACTTGCTTAATCCGATTTATTAATTGATCCTGCGCAATGAAATTGTAAAACGGTTCGCAGATATTATCCCAGGTATACGCGCAAAGCCAGGCTTCGGTTGTGATGACGCAGTTTTCTGAGGGCTTTTTCCTTGATCTGACGGACACGTTCACGTGTCAGATCAAAGCGTTCCCCTATCTCTTCCAGCGTCAGCGAGTGTTCCCGGCCAATCCCGAAATAGAGCCTGATCACTTCGGCCTCTCTCTTGGTAAGCTTGGAAAGCGCCCGTTCAATCTCCACTTTCAGTGATTCACCCATCAGGTCGTTATCGGGATCGGGTGTCTCCTCATTTTCCAGCACATCCAGCAAGCGGTTGTCTTCACCTTGTGCAAACGGAGCGTCCACGGAAAGATGGCGGCCCGAGATCTTGAGGGTATCGGAAACTTCGGATACCGTCATTTCCAGGCTTTCGGCCAGTTCGGCGGCGGACGGGATCCGCTCATATTCCTGCTCGAGTTTGGAAAGCTCCTTGCCGATCTTGTTGAGGGCCCCCACCCTGTTGAGCGGAAGCCGCACGATACGGCTTTGCTCGGCAAGAGCCTGAAGTATCGACTGCCGTATCCACCAGACGGCATAAGAGATGAACTTGAAACCGCGCGTCTCATCAAATCGTTTAGCGGCCTTGATCAGTCCGAGATTGCCTTCATTGATCAGGTCGCCGAGGGACAAACCCTGATTCTGATACTGTTTGGCAACCGACACCACAAAGCGCAGATTTGCCTTGGTCAGTTTTTCAAGGGCGTCCTGATCCCCTGCCTGGATCCTTTTGGCAAGTTCCACTTCTTCATCAGGGGTGATAAGACTGACTTTCCCAATTTCCTGGAGGTACCTGTCAAGAGATTGTGATTCTCTTGTTGAGATTCCGCTTGGACTCGGATTTTTTGGTTCTTTTTTCTTCTTGGCCACTGGAAGTACGTTGGTTTGATTTGTGTTCAGACTGCAGGTCACCGCTCGAACCGGTCACGCAATATACAATCTTTCAGATAGGATTTCCCAAACAGCCTGCACCTGCAGGGTAAGTGGTTCTGTTTAGAGGAAAAACGATGCAAATTTACGGATGTTATACGTCAAATGTGTGTATTTATTTCTTTCCCGAGAAACGATTCACCGGGGAACGGGTTGTCAACTCCGAAAAAGTGGCATGCCGAAACAGCAATATCCGTGAAGCTGCTGCGGGTAGGGAGTTCTTCACCAGCCGCGATTGCTGCGGGATAGACCAGTAGTGGTGTGAATTCCCGGGAATGGTCGGTGCTCGGCATGGTGGGATCATTACCGTGATCGCCGGTGATGATGAGCAGATCGTCCGGCTGCAGCCGTTCAAGAAGTCCGGGGATGGCCTGGTCTATTTCTTCGAGCGCCCCGGCAAATCCTTCGGTATCATTTCGGTGCCCGAAGTTCTGATCGGTTTCGATAAGATTGGCGAATACAAAGCCAGACTTGATTTCATCCATCAGGCCCAACAGTTTTTCGATGCCTTCGGCGTTGCTTTTGGTACGCAGGCTGCGGTCAAACCCCTCTTCGTCAAACAGGTCGATGACTTTTCCAACCGATATGGTTGTGATACCCTGCTCCTGCAGGTAACCGGGGAGAAACGGCCTGGGTGGCTTCAGGGAGTAATCATGTCTCTGGTCAGACAGCCGTCGATACGAACCCGGCTTGCCATCAAAAGGCCTCGCAATTACACGTCCAACCGCATGTTTGCCGGTCATCACTCTGGTGCGGGCAATTTTACACCACTTGTACAGGGTATCAAGCGGCACGGTGTTCACGTCGCACGCCACCTGAAACACGCTGTCGGCCGAGGTATAGACGATTGGCAGGCCTGTCTGCTGGTGTTCCTTGCCGAACTCTTCAATGACGGCGGTGCCGGAAGCGGGCTTGTTCGCCAGCACGTTGCTCACACCGGTCAGCCGGCAGTACGTTTCGATGACCTCATCAGGAAAACCATCGGGGTAGGTCGGAAAAGCCTGATCCATCCGCAATCCGGCAATTTCCCAGTGGCCTGTTGTGGAATCCTTGCCCGGAGACAGTTCCCGCATCTTGCCGAAAGCGGCGAGCGGTTCACGGACCGGCGGGACGGTATCGAGCGGGATGATATTGCCCAGGCCCATGCGTCCCAGTTCCGGCAGGCGGCAGCGCGTCTGTGCGACCACGTGTCCCAAAGTGTTGCTTCCCTCGTCCCCGTACTGATGCGCATCTTCCTGCGCACCCACCCCGAGTCCATCGATGATGATCAGGTAGCAAACGGCCATGTCATACCTCCACGATAAATTTCTGCTGTTTCAGCGCCTCGTTCATTGCCTTTTTTACTTTCTGAAGCAGTTGATCGGGTTCCGCTTCCCCGTTAACCCTGGCCACACCCGTATTCAGCAGCACGTGCTCCCTGCTTTTTGGTGACAATGCGACCGGCTCGCGGAATGCTTCCTTTATGCGGCCTGTCCAGGAAAGAAACGCCGATTCATCTGTGGACTGCAGGAGAAAGGTGTAAATATAATCGCTGTAAGCACCGATGATGCCGGAGATGCCATAATGTTGCGGACGGATCCCGTTCAGCACCTGCCGCTGCAGCCTGGTAAGGTCTTCCAGCCGGTACCGTGTGCGCAGGTCGTTGATATTACCGATAGTGACCATACCTACCCATGTAGCCATCGCCGATTCCCTCCGCTGTTCCCCGCCGGCAAGCCGTGCCAGGGCAACGGCAAAAAGATCCCTGGAATAACAGGAGATACGGTTGGAAAAAAGATTGTCGTAGACATCAAGATCAGGAAGCATGGCTTCCAGCTTCAGACCGGCCATGAGGCAGAGGTTGCCGATTTTGTGCTTGATGGCATCGCTGAAAAGAAACGGGTTCTCGCTGTAGACCAGCAGGAGCAGCTGCCGTCGCTGCCGGTGCATTACCGGAACCGCCAGCGACGAACCGTAGCACAGCGGTTCCGCCGATGAGATCCGTTTCGGATTGGCATTGAAATGCGGTGAAAAGAACGGTTCCCCGTCGGATAGCGCCCGCGCGGCAATGGAGCCTTCTTCAAGTTCCAGGCCCAGCGGCGGGGGAAACCGGGCATCACGGGAATTGCATACCGTGTGCCATGCGTCCAGCCCCCTTGCAAGCAGGACCACCCCGCCGGTTTCACCGGCAAACTGCTGCAGCTGATCTACAAGCACGGTTGCCAGTTGCAGGGGCTGATCTGTTTTTATAAGGTTGCGTACGATCTGGTCGTAATCCACCCACTCCGTCTGCTTCTCCGCAAGATCTGTGATATCCTGGTAGGATTGCAGCATACGCCCCAAAACCTTCTGGTACGCTGCAATTACTTTTTCATCTCCTGCCGAAAGATCCGGCTTCCGGGTTGTTTCCACCACCGTGATGGCCACCGTTTCGGCATGGAAAACAAGCGGAACCAGGTAGATATAGCTTATGGGCGAGATACCGGAGTAGTGGGTGAGCTCTGCCGGCTTGAAATGGATGTTCTTTTCCAGCCGGATGATCGATTTTATCGCGCTGTAGTTGTGCAGAAAATGGTTCCGGCGGCTGACGCGATCCTGAAACACCACGTCGCTGCGGCTGGTCGCATAACTGGCCAGCACAAATTGGTCCCGCTGGGCATTCACCCAGTGCATCGAAACGGTTTCAGCCTCCAGTGACGTCCGGAGCAGCAATAACGTATCCCGGACAAGCTTTCGGAAATTCAGCAGGTTGTCTTTTTCCTTTTCATCAACGGGGGACAGATGCTTTCGGTTCATAGTCCTCTATACTTCTCTATCATGGTCTATTTCCGGTAAAAGCGCCTCTGCTTCGCCGATAAGGGATGCAATGGCCTCGAGCCCCCGGTTCCAGAATGTCTCTTCCGAGATATCCACCCCCAGATCAGCCATCAGGTTCGCGGGCCAGTCGGAGCCACCCTTTTCCAGCATGGCCAGATAGGCATCGTTGAAACCGTTGCCGGAGTTGAGATACTCCTGGTATAACGCCAGCACCAGCAGTTCCCCGAAAGCGTAGGCGTACACATACCCCGGTGTGTGCACAAAATGGGGGATGTAACTCCACCAGATCCGGTAATTCTCCGTCAGGGTCACCGAATCGCCGTAAACCGGAACCTGCGTCTCCATCCAGAGTTCGGAAAAACGGTCCGCGGTGAGTTCGCCCTCTTCGCGCCGGGCATGGTGGATGCGGTCCTCAAACCGGTTCATGGATATCTGCCTGAAGACGGTTGCGATGGAGTCATCGATTTTACCCACCAGAAGGGCCATTTTCTCTTCGGGCTTGTCAAGATTGGCCAGCAGCTTGCGGAAAACCAGCATTTCTCCGAAAACGGATGCCGTCTCCGCGGTTGTCAGCGGTGTTCCCGCCTGCAGAATGCCCTGCTTGCGGGACAGGTACTGGTGGACGCCGTGTCCCAGTTCGTGCGCCAGGGTCTGCACATCCCTGATCTTTCCGTCGTAATTCATGAACACGTAGGGGTGGACAGAGGGTATGGTGGATGCGGAATAAGCCCCGCCGCGTTTGCCGGGGACCACTGCGGCATCAATCCAGTTTTCATCGAAGAACCGGGCGGCTATAGCACCCATTTCGGGATGAAACCCGGAATAGGCATCGAGTACCATGTCACGCGCATCGTCCCACTGGATTTTTTCACGGCTTTTGAGGATAGGCGCATAGCGGTCGTACTCCATCATCTCATCGACACCGAGCAGCTGCTTTTTGAGGCGATAGAAACGGTGGACAAGCGGGTAGCTGGCTGTGACCGCATCCACCAGAGCCCCCACGCTTTCGTCGGAAATCTCATTGGCAAGGTTGCGGGCGCGGAGCCAGTGCGGATATTTTCTGAGCCGGTCGTTGGTGTGCTTGTCGGCCAGCAGCGTGTTGAAGACAAAGGTGAGCGGATGCTTCATTTTCACCAGCCCTTCCGTGAAGACTTCGGATGCCTGGCGGCGGACTTCGCGGTCAGGGTCGCTTATGAGGCTCAGGATCCGGGATTCGGTGAGTTCTTCATCCCCCAGCTGAAACCGGGAGGCGCCGAGCGTCTCGTCAAAAAAGCGAACCCAGGCCCGCGCGCCTGTAACGGCTTTGGCAGACAGGATTTTCTCTTCCTTTTCTTCAAGTGTGTGCGGTTTGTCAAGCCGGGATGTCTCCAGATAGTGGCGATAGCCGGCCAGCTCTTTGCTCTGGATCAGCTTGCGGGCGGCGTCCTCGTCCATGTCCAGCCACTCAATCGTAAAAAAGATGGTTTTCTGGGTCAGTTCGGAGGAAAGCTCCGTGATCTCCTGCACCGCTTTGCCAAGAGCGGGGTCTTCGGTGTTGGCAGTCCACTTGAGGTAGGCATAGGACCCGAGCCGGCCCATGGTCTCCAGGATCTCCGAATATGCGTGGAGTGCATCGGCGAATTCTGCGGGGCTGAGGGTGCTGACGCGGCCACGATATTTTTTCCCGAAATTTTCCGCCTTCTCCAGAACGGCGGTTCGGTCTTTTGCGAGGGCGGGATCATCCGGGCTCCGGTACAGATCCGACAGATCCCAATGTATATCCTCAGCGCCGGTTATTTCCTTCTCTTTCACGTATAACCTTATGTTTTTTTTGAATAAAGAGTCTTTACACCGGAAAACAGGTCCGTTCATGCATCACACCGGGGAAAATCACTTTTGCCGATGAGGATGAGTTGCTCTCTGAGCAGAAGTCCAATGCTGTTTTCAGGGTAATTCCGATGTGGGATTATAAGAAAAAAATGTCAACGTTTTTTGCATGCTTTTCGTTATGTGGGATATATTACAGGATGGATAATGGAATATTAAGGGATATATTAGTGGTTACTCCGTTATGTCATGCAACACGCATGTTTGCCTCAGCGTTTGAACAATCGGAATCCGGTTCCGGACCGCAGCCTGAAACCGTAAAACCAGATTGCAGCCAGACACCGTAATACCTGATAACAACCTGACACCGTAAAACCAAATCGCAGCAGACACCGTAATACCAGTTAACAACCTGAA
>RECX01000298.1 GCA_007693825.1 Balneolaceae bacterium | reverse complement strand
CCCTCACAATCGATAAAGCTATCATTCCCGGCAGCAAGGAGGTGGCTCCGAAATCTGCAAGTATCGGGCGGGATTGAATTGTAAGCACCAATCCGATTACAAGCCCGGTTATTGTTATAAGCGGCAACGTTTTATTGCCTACCAGGAAACACTGACGAAGAAATTCTTTGAACTCAAAATGACGAGAAAAGGTCGCTTTCGTAGTAAGCCAGAAAAACAGATTAAATTCACCAACGGCCAAAAAGAAACGATTTGCATTTTGAGTTTTCTGTATGACATTTTCACTCAGCTTTATCGCGTGCTTCTTTACTTTGGGCAGTTTTATTCTGTTTTTTATATCAGTTTTGGTGATTTTCATCTGTTTGTTTTTCCAAACGCTAAATATTTTTTAGCAGACCTGCGGAAGATTAGCCGTGTATTACAATCACATTGGTTTAGAACTTACCTTCTCATACTTGCTTATTAAGGTACGGATATAAATCGCTGTCCCTGTTATAGGTTTCCTGAACTGTGTTACATAAATCAATGATTTTTCAATAATTTATCAGATGAAATGGCCATGACGGCCGGATGTGGTAATCGATGCAGCGGGTGCCCGGTATTGAGAATTTTTTTAAGGAGCGAATGCACACGCAACAAGGGCGCATGGACACTTGCAGCAATACCTCAATATTGGCAAGATTGATATGGCCGGGTGGCAGGCGGGAATAAATAGTATCACACCCGGTGTGTGTTTTATGTCGCTTTTTCAGGACGTGATGTCACGTTGAATACGGAAAGATGATGCGGTTCTCTGAGAACTGAGCGTAAATATCGTCAACTACCGGATCTGGCTGATGAACCGGCGCCGGATTTTTTACTTGAACCTGAAGTGGACCTGGAATCTGATTTAACAGATGTTTTTGTGCGGCTCCTGGATTGTCGAGGGGTGGCTTTGGTGCCCGCTATTCCTTTTTTTTCGGTTCGCTTTTGTGGTACACGTTCAGAATCTTCTTTTTCAGATGAGGAAGCACCCCGGTTGTTCATTAATTGCCCGGCATACTTGTTCAATTGCTTTTGTACTTTCCGGACCTCATCACTCATGTTGTCCATCGACTTTTTACCTTTTCTGAGCAACTCTTTTCTGGTGTTGGTTCCTTTGTCCGGGGCAAAAAGAAATCCGATGATCGTCCCGACCATGGTTCCAAGCATCAGGATAATAAGGGATTTGATTGCATTCATAATTACCTGTGTTAGGTGGAAAAATTACGTGGGGCTGAAAAAAAAATGGCAAGGATCTACACATTACCTCGTTGCATTTTTCCAATGTTTACGGGCAATTTTCCTGAGTCTTCTTTTGACTTTATATCCTTTCTGGCGAGCGTTTAGTATTCCCCAGCTGCTTCCGATCACAAAGCCAATGCCGAGACCCGAAATGAATTTTACTAAGCCCATAGTCTAACCTCCTTATGAGTTTGTTGGTACCAACAGCATTGCCGACCTGCAAGGAGAATCCCGGGCAAGCGGAGCTCTGCGTGGTTATTATGATTCAAAGAAGCCCTTTTTTTTCTTGAAAAACGTGCCTTTCCTTCTTCTTTTCAGAGGGGATAGAATAAAACCTATCAGCACTCCGGATGTTGTTCCCAACAGTATGGCAAATAAAAGCTTGGCGGTATTCATAATGTCCTGAATTATTTTTGGTTTTCTTTCGATTTATGTATTGAATTGTCCACAGTCACTACCGGGAACCAGGTATCCAGGTCATTTAATCATAAAAAGACTCTCCATTCTACAGGTGCCGATTCAGATATATGGTTACTCTTGCTTTGATGATCGATTCTTGCTTGCGTTTTTTAATTGCGCATGTTACATACAGTTCGTTAAACAATATAACATAGAAGCCCTGACAATCATTCATACCCTGAGTTTTGTTATCTGGGTATAGTGTCCGTATGAGCCTGGCCTGGTCCGCACAAAACACCCTTTTTGGTAACGGATCGCAAGCAAGCGGAATTGTTTATACCACACCTGCTAAAGGGATAAGAGACGGTGGGTTTTCGGTTAAACGGCAAATAAACACGATGAATGGTGTTGAAGACATCCATCTCAAATAATGATCAAAATTGCGAACGCAATCAACGCAGCCCCCACGGTTTTGCTAAAAACCGTTTCGTCAATCCTGAAAAACACCCTGGTCCCAAGATAGAGGCCGATCAAAAGTCCGGGAAGGCCGGCCGCGGTAAACATCATGGTTTCGTAGGTGACCAGCCCGGCAACCGAAAATGAGATGATCCGTGCGATGGCTGCGAAGACAAAGAAAACGATAAGCAGATCCCTAAAAGTGCTCATCTGAAACTGTCTGCCCAGGTGCCAGATGATGGGAGGGCCGCTTATCCCGAACAGTCCGCCCAAAACACCGGATGCGCCGGCATAGCCAAGGTCCTTGCGGCTGCATTTTTCAGGCAGTTGATCCTGGAGCCGGTCGAAAGACGCTTTGGTACGGAGTACGGCGAACCACAGCCCCAGGATGAACACCGCCACACCCAGCAGCACCCGGAAGGTGTCCGCCGGCACATAAGAGAGCAGGAATACGCCGGCGACGGTTCCCACCGCCATGGCCGCGACGATGCCCAGCATGAACGGGACGCTTTGCACGGTGCGCACCGTGCGCCACATGATAAGTCCCGCTGCCAGATCCAGGAAGGAACTGGCCACAATAATCGACTGCGGGGCAAAGAACAGGGCGCCGACGGGAATGAAGATGAGTGCCGGACCGAAGCCGGTGAGCCCCTTGATAAAAAAAGCAGCGGCGGCAATAGCGGGAAGGATCAAAAAAAAGTAGCTGTCCAATGGAAACCTGTGTCGCGGAATGTTCCGGGGATGTATTTGGTGCTGGTTTTTCGTTCAGTATTGCGGACATGATCGGGGAAATATAAAACGTTTCCATGAGAATAGGGCGAAAACGTCGGTCTTCAGCGGCTGTATGGTGCAAGTGGATGAATATTGAAAGACTAGATTTCTTTTTTCGGCTTATTCAGTGTGTATGCGGATATCAGTCCGGTGAGAGGTTGCTTTTTCGGATGGATTGTTCGGTTGACAGGCCGGAGCACCGGAGCAACAGAGATGCCGGCAAACGGTCCGCAATTCCTGCGCATTGCTTCTTGCAAACGATGCGAACGTTCAAGAAATAACAACGCAAGCGTCAAGGAAGCATGACAGCTGCAATCCATAACCAAACACAGGAGATACATTATGAAGACCACTAAAATTCTTGTTTCAAAGAGTATATGCCTGATGCTTCTGGCGTCAGCGGCACTCATCAGCTGTACCGATATCGACGTAACGGAATCAAGCTATAAAGCCGCAAACGGGGCTGACAATGCCGTTGCGCAGAGGGCGTCCGGCCTGGTTGCGGTGACCGGTGACCCGGCCTTCACCCATGACCCCGACGACCCGGATCTCGCGTGGTTGCCTTGCCCGGAGTTCATGCCTGAAAGCTGCGAAATGACCGTCATCCAGGGAGATCCCTCCGAACCCAATGCGGACCTGTTTTTCAAACTGCAACCCGGCACAACGGTCGACCATCACTGGCATACGTCAGACGAACGCATGGTCCTTGTCTCCGGGAGGATGGAAGTGGATTATGAGGGACAGGATCCGGTGCTCCTGGAGCCGGGAACCTATGCCTACGGTCCGGGAGGACTGGCCCACGTAACGCATTGCCTCGGGGAGGAGGGCGACGATCCCTGCATCCTTTTCATTGCCTTCGAGGAGCCGGTGGATGCCATACCGGTAGCCGAGGCAGCTGCGCCGGGCTCGGATGAGCAGGCGTTCATACTGACAGCCGATGAGGTGATGTTCGGTGATTGTCCGCCTTTCATGCCTGCTGGCTGCGGCCTGGGTGTGCTTCAAGGCAACCCGGAAGAGCACAATGCCGATGTCTTCCTGAGACTGGCACCCGATTCCAAAATACCCATGCACTGGCACACTTCCGCCGAGCGCATGGTGCTGATATCCGGACAGATGCGCGTCAACTACCAGGGCCAGCCTCCGGTGGTATTGCATCCGTTCACGTATGCCTACGGTCCGGCCAAACTGCCGCACGATGCCGTTTGCAAAGGACCCGAAGAGGAATGTATCCTGTTCATCGCTTTCGAAGAACCTGTGGATGCCATCGACATCAGGGGAGGCAACCTGCCGCATCGATGACAAGCGGTGGTTGTTGATTTTCTTGTTCTCTCGTGGCAAACCCCTGGACGGAAGAAGTACGGCGTGTGATCCATCGTACGTGTGATCCATCGTCATTCGTATCACCGACAGTCCGATTGGAATGGACTCCACCGTCAGCATGTTGATAATAAGAGATGCCCGGGCAGGCAGATCTGACGCATTGCTGTTGTGCCTGAGCAGATCATGATTCATGATATGCACCATCAAAACGAATAACTGAATGCAGGTGTCCGCCCGCAACCCGGTACGCAAGCATCACCGGTGACCGCCTCTTTGCGGAATCCGCAGGGGCGGACATGGCGGCTCCGGAAAGCAGAAATCGTTGCAAAACATTATGGTCATCAGGGAACAAAACAATCATTGGCTGCTGATCACCCAGCCGGCCCATGCGTGGATATCCGGACAAATTGCCGAAAACTGGGGCGGCGATGGCTTTGCCAGGCCGCCACCCTGGAAGGAATTGTGCTTCGCGGCCGCCCGTCATGATGACGGCTGGACGGGCCGCGACATCCAACCCGAATGGAACGCCGGGACCAGACTGCCTTACGATTTCAAAAATATCCCGATAGATGACCACATGACCATTTGGAAACAGTCTGCAGCGATAGTGGAACACTCCAGCCGTTTTGCCGCGCTGCTGGTTTCCAGGCACATAATGGGCCTGTTCTCGATGCATGATTTCTCCCGGGAACCGGAATCCATCAGGTTGAAAGCCGATCATTTCAAAAAGCAGCAGCATGCCTTGCAGAAGAGACTGATCGCCGATCTTGAGTATGACGGCTTTTGCAAGTCCTTCATCCATGACAACAATCTGGAGCAGCATCGCCGGTTGTTATCCGCCTTCGACTATCTGTCGCTGTTCCTGATCCTTGGCGAATCGGATGCGGCCGTTCTGGATGACATCCCCGCACATCAGGGTGGAAAATCGCTTGAGGACGAACCGAAGAAGGTCCGCCTGTCCAGAAGAGGGACGCCTGCGAAGAAACTTGAAGCGAAGATATCCGATACGTGGGTCGTTTCACCGTGGCCTTTCAGGCACGGTCATGTGTCATTGCGTTGCGATGCCATCCTCCTGGAAAAACGCTGTGCCCATCAAAAGGAGCTTGACCGGGCCTTGCAGCAAAGCAGACGGGAGCTGTTCGCAGTGGGACTGGTGCCGGAACCCTGATTCCCCGACCCTGTTTTCCGACCCTGATTTCTTGACCCTGATTTCTTGACTCTGATTTCCAGACTCCGATTTTCTGATACTTATCTCCTGGCGGCCATGTGCAATCCGGTGGATCCGGCCGCTACGGACAGGCCCGGTTAAGGACGGACCCGGTTTTCCACGTCTTTCCCCGCCTCGTAATCGGTCAGGTTCTGCAGCGTGATCTTCGCGATCTCGTCGAGCGCCTCTTTGGTAAGGAAGGCCTGATGGCCGGTGATAAGAACATTCGGGAACGTCATAAGCCGGCTTATTTCATCATCCTGGATGACTTCCTCGGACAGGTCCTGAAAAAACAGGTTTTCCTCCTGCTCGTAGACATCGATCCCAAGCGATCCGATTTTTTTCTCCTTGAGACCGTCGATCACGTCCACTGTTTTTACCAGGGCGCCGCGGCTGGTATTTATGAGCATCGGGCTGTCCTTCATTTTGTGGATCGCTTTTTTGTCGATCATGTGCTTCGTTTCGGGAATCAAGGGACAGTGGAGGGATATGATGTTGCTCTTTGCCAGCAGCTCATCCACCTCCATGTATGTTCCGCCCATCTCTTTGACCTCATCGTTTTCGTAGGGATCGTGGGCGTTGATGGAACAGCCAAATCCTTTCATGATCCGGCAAAAGGCCGTACCGATTTTGCCGGTCCCGATAACCCCAACGACTTTGCCGTGGATATTAAACCCGGTGAGCCCGTCCAGTGAAAAGTCATTTTCCCGGACGCGGTTGTAGGCCTTGTGTGTTTTGCGGTTCAGGGTCAGGATCAGCGCGGCGGTATGTTCGGCCACGGCGTCCGGCGAATAGGCCGGGACCCGGAACACCTGCAGGCCGGCATCCTCGGCCGCCTCCAGATCGATGTTATTGCACCCGGCTGCCCTCAGGGCAATCACCTTGACACCAAAGTCGGCGATCATTTCAATGGTCTCCCGGTCGATGGTGTTGTTCACGAAAACACAGACCGCACCATAGCCGCGAGTCAGCATGGCCGTGTCCGTGTTGAGGGCATCCTCGAAGTAGGTGATTTTGTGATCCGTATCGGAAAGCTGCCGGTCGAAATAGTACTTGTCGTAGGATTTGGCTGTGAACAGGGCGATTTTCATGACTTCGGTATTTTGAATTCAAGATAGCGCGGCGGAGAAATTTCCACCTTCACCACTTTTAAACAAATGGATACCGAAAGCTGTTCCGGCAAGAAACAGTAAGCCGTGCAGGGGGGCAAAGGGTAGCCTGAGACGCAAGCGCTATCCCGAGTTGCCGGGACTGAGATTTGTGAGCCGAATCAAGCAGATGGAAGATCAGTATTTATCCTTATTCCATCACATTCTTGTAGATTCTGCCGTCCTTCATGATCACCAGGAAGTTGGCTTCCGGATCAGCGATCAGTTCCAGGTCCATGATCGGGTTGCCGTCGACCAGCAGCAGGTCGGCCAGGGCGCCTTCTTCCACCACGCCGAGACTGCCCTGGTAGGGGCTTCGCAGGCCGGAGAGGGCCAGCATCTGCGCATTGTCATGGGTGACAAGCTTGAGGATTTCCGGCGCGGAGAACCACTCCCTAAGCAGGAGGATATTGTGGTTCTGCTCTCTGTTCAGGGCCGGCTCGAACAGGAAGTCGGTCCCCCAGCCAATCCTGACACCCAACTCCCTGGCCATGGCCCACATGCGGGGCTGTCCCTCGATCACCGGTTTCCGTTTTTCGATGCGGAGGGGATCCATGTCGGGAGTGCTTGCGCGCAGGACCTGCGTGCTGAGCCAAACGTCGTTGTCAGCCATCATCTGGAGCGTCTCCCTGTCCAGGAGCTGGCCGTGTTCGATTACCCTGACCCCGGCCTCGATGGCGCGCTGGATGGCCCGCGGAGTGTAGGCGTGCACCATGACATAGGTGCCCCAGTCCTCGGCAGCCTCAACGGCGGCCTTCATCTCATCGAGGGTGTACTGGGTCACATCCACCGGATCGTAGGCGGACGCTGTACCCCCGCCGGCCATGAGCTTGATCTGGCTGGCGCCGAAGCGGAGGTTCTCGCGTGTGGCGGTGAGCACCTCGTCGCGACCGTCGGCGATGAACGTGGCGCCCATGAGTTCGGCGCGGGATGGCTCTCCGAAAAAGCGGCGGGAGCGCTCGCTGGGAAGGCG